>DFMR01000155.1 GCA_002376325.1 Proteobacteria bacterium UBA3588
TCCAGGAAAAATGGCCGGAGCTGGATGTCCGAGCGCCGCAGGGTGTTCAGATTCACGTAGGGCAGTATCTGGTCGCTGACATAGAGGCCCGTTGCGACCCCTTGTTCGACGTCGCCTGCGAACGGCGAAAAGACGATGATGTGATGACGCTCGCCGAACGCCACCACGGCCCCGAGCTGGTTGGGCGGGGATCCGGTAAGGAAGATGCCGGCCGGGGGATGTGTGTCGTAGTCCGCCAGCTGATCGTAGTGGGCAATGTGGGCGTCGATGGTCAGACCACGGATCGGTGCGAAGCTGTTGAGTCGGTCGGCGAGCTGCTTTGCGTCGCTGCGGTCGGTATCATAAAGCAGCAACAGTTCCAGTTTGCCGCCGTTGGCCGCCTTTTGTGTCAGCCTGCTGTCGGCTGCCAGGACGGCTGGGAAGATGTTGATGCCGATGAGGACTCGGCGCTGGTCCTGGTCGTCGGCATGACCGGCCAACGGCAGTAGCACCAGCAGCAACAGCGCCACCGCTGTCGATATTCGCCACCCATTCCCTGGTCCGTGCGTCATGGGCCGTTCTCTAATAGCGATAGGACATTTGCAGCCACCAGATGCGGCCGGGGCCGGGTAGGTCGCTGGCGTAGCTGACGATGGGGTGGCCCGCGCTATCGGTGGTCATCGACGCCGGATAGAGCACTGTCGCATCCAACAGATTCTTCACCCCGCCGCGCAGGGTCAGGCTGCGATAGCCGGCATTGTTGAACGTCAGTGTGGCGTCGAGCGTCTGGTAACCGGGCAGGGCGGCGCGCGGATCCGATACTTCGCGCTGGCGGTCGCCGACGTAGTGGTATTGCAGCTGCAGTCGGGTGTCAGGCGTGAAACGCTTGGTAATGCCGAGGTTCGCCAGCCATTTCGCAGCGCCTGGAATCGGTTGTCCGGTCTGCGAGTCCTCGGTGTCGGCATACGAGAGATTGCCGTCGAGTGAAATCCTCGGCGCAAGCAGGAGCGTCTGCTCTAGTTCTGCCCCGCGGGTACGGGCATGGTCATTTATATATTCGTTCGATGCATTGTCAAAGACGATCAGATCGGAAAGTTTTGAATAGAACACGTTGAATCGGGTCTCCGCCGTTTCGTACTTGCGGATATAACCGATCTCGTAGGTGTCGATGATCGACGGCCGGACATTGTGGCTAAGTTTTATTTCATTGAAGTCGGGTGGACGGAATGCTTGGGCATACTGGGCCTTGACGATGTGGTGCCGATCGAGGCGCCAGACGCCGGCAATGCGGGGTGTGAACCGGCTACCGGCATCGCTGTAATGGTCGTAGCGCAGGCCGGTGGTGAGAGTGAACAGCTCACTGTAGCGGAATTCGTCCTGCAGCATGACGGCATCGATCAACCGCCGGGTGCCGGGCGCGACGCCGGTGGAAAAGGTGTTCATGGTGGACGACGGCCGGCCGGTGGCCGGGTCGAGGTTAATGGTTTCCGATGACTCGTCGACCCTGACCTCGCTGTGGCTCAGTCCCAGCAGGAGATGGTGGCGTTGCCAGCCGTTCCAATGGAGATCCATGCCGCCGTCGACCCGGCTTTCGCGGTAGGCGGAGTCGAGCACGATGGCCGGGCCGGCGCTGCCTTTGAAGGCCTGGGGTGGACCCAAATAGAGTCCACTGTTGGTCTGTTCGGCTTCGCGCCAACCCAGTGACAGCTCTACGCGCCAGCGTTCGCCCGACTCCAGGGTCTGCTTGGCCGTAACAGCGCTGTAACTGTTGCGGAGGACGATGCGATCCTGCGGCGGCGGCAGAATGCCATTGATGCCAAAGTGATCGCCCTCGCCGTCCGTGCTCCACTGGGCCAGCAGCGAGAATCCCTCGTGGCGCAGATTGAATATGGCGGAACCGGTCTCGTGTGTGGTGTTGGCGGGGCCGGGGGCGTAGGAATCGGCGGCGAGGCTGGGGGAGGTGTTGTACAGGGCGTCGGGCCCGGTCTGCTCCCGGCCGCCGTCGCTTTTGGCCGCCGCCAGGTTGAGACCCACTTGCCACTGCTGCCTTGGGTCGTCGCGCGACAGCAGCAGGCCGCCGCCTACGGTTCCGTTGCTGCCGACCGTTGCGTAGGCGCGCCGCCCCTCCTTGCGGGTGACGACGTTAATCACCCCGCTGTAAGCATACTCGCCGTGGACCACCGAGCCGGGGCCTCGGATCACTTCGATCCGCTGCACCTGTTCGATGGGCAGGTCGAGCACCGGGTCGGCCATGCTGTCCTTGGCCGCGTTGACCGCGACACTGTTGAGCATGATCTTGACGTTGCCGGAATAACGGGTATCGCTGATGCCGCGGATCGACAGCCGTTTGCGTCCGGTGTTGTCGAGGAACAGGTCGATGCCGGGGACCAGCGCCAGCGCCTGCCACACGCTGCGATATCCGCGCGCCTCCAGATCGCTGCCCTCAAGGACCGTGACGATGCCCGGCACATAATCGGCATTGAGTTTGGTCTTGGTGGCGATGGCCGTCTGCTGGTCGAGCAGCGCGAGCAGGGCGTTACGCTCGCTGTCGTTCGGCGTTGCCGCGACGGCACTGGTGCAGAAGATCGTCGTCGCCAGAAGCATCAAGGGAATGGTTCTCGCGATGTGCCTCAAGCTCGGATCTCCATGGCCGTAAATATCCTACCGAGTAGCGATTTAGGTAAGCACGATACCGGTTGCCGGTAACGGAACGCAAGGGTGGGGCGCGCCGGCGCGCCTTGCGGGCATCGGTGGTCAGCGGTTGGACTTGAAAGTCGTGTCGCAGCCACGCTATTCGGCGCTGATCCGGTGACCGTCCAGCAGTGCCCGTCCGGCCTCCAGTTTCAGCCGTCCTTCGGCGAACCAGCGGATCGCCTGCGGGTAGATGCGATGTTCCTGTTCCAGCACGCGGGAGGCCAGTGACTCGGGACTGTCGCTGGGCTCTACGGCGACCCGCGCCTGCAGCACCATAGGGCCGGAGTCGAGTTCGGGGGTGACGAAATGGACCGTGGCGCCATGTTCCCGATCGCCGGCCTCCAGCGCGCGTGCGTGGGTGTCGAGACCGCGGTGGCGCGGCAGCAGCGACGGATGGATGTTGAGCATGCGTCCCTCGTAGTGGCGGACGAAATCGTCGCTAAGAATGCGCATGAAGCCCGCAAGCACCACCAGGTCCGGCCGGTAACTGTCGATCAATGTGCGTAACGCTGCGTCGAAGGCCGGACGGTCAGGGTAATCCGTGTGGCTCAACAGACGGGTCGGGATGCCGGCCAGACGCGCCCGCTCCAGGCCGTAGGCGTCGGCACGGTTGCTGATGACGGCACGAATCTCCACCGGGAGATCCGTGCGTGCCGCGTCGATTATCGCCTGGAGATTGCTGCCGCTGCCGGAGAGGAGAACGACGATGGGTAGCCGTGGTCGGTCGGTGGATGTCATCTTCAGCCGCGTATTTCCACCTGTGCGGCGCCGGCCGGTACTGCATCGATAGTGCCGAGCTGCCACGCCTCTTCACCGGCGGCCTTGAGAATATCGAGGCTGCGGGCCACCTCGTCCTGGGCCACGACCAGTACCATGCCGACGCCGCAATTGAAGACGCGATGCATTTCCTGTGCTGCGATGTCGCCTTTCTTTTGTAGCCAATGGAATACCGGCGGCCAATGCCAGCTGTCGCCGTCAATGACTGCGCGGCATTCAGGCGGCAGTACGCGCGGGATATTTTCCAGCAGGCCGCCGCCGGTGATGTGGGCCAGAGCATGAACGTCGACCTGCTCGAACAGCGCGAGCAGCGGCTTGATGTAGATGCGGGTGGGGGCCAGCAGGGTCTCGCCCAGGGTGCGGCCGTGGAATTCCTCGCCCAGATAGGCGTTGCTCACTTCCAGTACCTTGCGCACCAGCGAATAGCCGTTGGAATGTGGCCCGGAGGAGGCGAGCCCGATGAGGGCGTCGCCCGGCCGCACTTTACTGCCGTCGATGATTCGGCTCTTGTCGACCACGCCGACGGCAAATCCCGCCAGATCGTAGTCGCCGCCATGGTACATGCCGGGCATCTCCGCCGTTTCGCCGCCGATCAGGGCGCAGCCGGCCTGTTCGCAGCCGGCGGCGATCCCTTTGATCACATCTGCGGCGACGTCCACGTCGAGGTGGCCGGTGGCATAGTAGTCGAGGAAAAACAGCGGCTCGGCGCCTTGGACCACTAGGTCATTCACGCACATCGCCACCAGGTCGACGCCGATGGTGTCGTGCTTGTGCATTTGCATCGCAAGCTTGAGCTTGGTGCCGACGCCATCGGTACCGGAGACCAGTACCGGTTCTTTATAGCGGTCCAGCGGTATCTGGCACAGGGCGCCGAAGCCGCCCAGGCTGCCCATGACCTCGGGCCGCTGAGTGCGTTTGGCGTAGGGTTTGATGCGTTCGATCAGGGCGTCGCCCGCGTCGATGTCGACCCCTGCGTCGCGGTAGCTCAGGCCGGCACCGCTCTGCTGCTTGTCCTTATCCACGTATGGCCCCCGAATAGATGTGTAGCGCGGCGCCGCGGCCGCGCGGAAAGCCGGCTATTGTACCGCGAACGCGTTGCGTCGTCTCTCGCAGCTTGACTTGCGGCAGGCAGTGGCATAGCGTGCGCGGGCATGAAACATTTTCGTACGCTGTGGCTGATCTTCAGCTTGTTGCCCGCCTTTGGCGCCTCTGCCGCCGAAGTGCAGGGCCTCTATGATGCCAGTGTCCCCGTTGCTGACCAACAGCAGCCCGCGCGCGCGCAGGCGATGCGTGCCGGGTTGGCGCAGGTGTTGGTGCGGGTGACGGGCTATGGCGGCGCCCCCCAAGACCCGGTGCTTGCCGATATGCTCGACGACGCGCCCCATTACGTCCAACAATATCGCTATCTCACCGCGCCGCCGGCGGCAACCGCCACCGCACCGGCGACCGCTGCCGCAGCCCCCGCCACGACCGCCGCAGCGCCGCCGCCGCTGCAACTGTGGATGGCCTTTGACCCCGTAGGTATCGACCAGGCATTGCGCGCCCGTCACCAGCCGGTGTGGGGTCGGGCTCGGCCGCTGGTGCTGGTGTGGCTGGCGGTCGACGACGGTAATGGCAGTCGCCACTTGGTGTCTGCGTCCGACGGCAGCGATGAGTCGCAGGCGCTGGAGGATGAAGCCAAGCTGCGCGGCCTGCCGCTGCGGTTGCCGCTTTGGGATCTGGAGGATCAGTCGAAGGTGGCGGTTGCCGACGTCTGGGGCGGATTCCAGGATACCCTGCTTGCCGCGTCGGCCCGCTATAGTCCGCAGGCGGTGCTGATTGGACGGCTGTATCGTGACGCGCAGGGGATGTGGCATGCCGGCTGGACCCTTCGGGTCGGTGAGGACAGCACCACTTGGAATAATGACGGTTCGACGCCGGCTCAGGTGCTGACGGCCGGGGTCGACGCAACGACGGACTCGCTATCGCTGCGTTTCGCGCAAGTCGGCGATGTCGGCGGCGGCAGCTCGATTCTGCTGAATGTCGCGGATATCCATGACTTGGCCGGTTACACGCGCGTCCTTTACTATCTGAAATCGCTCAACGGCGTTACTGATGTCCAGGTGGATGAAGTGAAACCCGGCACCGTCACCTATCGTCTGGCGCTGCATGTCGAGCAAAAGGGCATCATTCGTACCATCGGCTTTGGGAGTACGCTGGAGGCGGCGTCGGGTCCGGTACCGCAACCCGGATCACAGCAAGCGGAGTTCTTTTACCGGTTGCTTCCCTGATGCGGTTCCTGCCCAACCTCATCACCATCCTTCGTATCCTGCTCACCGCACCTTTTGTGTGGACGCTGCTGCATGGCCATTACGGCGTTGCGCTGGCGCTGTTTGTGGTGGCAGGGGTCTCCGACGGTGTCGACGGGTTTCTCGCCAAGCACTTCGACTGGATATCGCGTCTCGGTGCCATTCTCGATCCTATCGCCGATAAACTGCTGCTCATTTCGGCCTATTTGAGCCTCGGCTGGCTGCATCGGTTGCCGTGGTGGCTGGTCGCTCTGGTACTGCTGCGCGATCTGGTTATCGTGGTCGGCGCGGCGGCTTACTATTTCGTTGTCGGCCGGTTTGCGATGGCGCCGCTGGTCAGCAGCAAGATTAATACCTTTGCGCAGATCGTGCTGGTGGTGATGGTGTTGTGGGGCGCGTGGCACGGCGGCTTGGCGGCGTCATGGAGGGGGCTGGCGGAATATGGCGTCGTGGCGACCACCCTATTCAGCGGGAGCGCCTACGTATTGACATGGAGTCGACGCGCGCTCCGTTACGGGAACAGATCATGAACGATTCAGGGAAGTGGTTCTGGTTGGCGGGCACGGCCGGCGGCGGTGTTCTGGTCTATCTGCTCGCACCGGTGCTGGTGCCGTTCCTGGTGGCGGCAATCCTGGCGTATATCGGCGACCCCCTGGTCGATCGGCTCGAACGGTTGCGCCTGTCGCGGACCCTGGCGGTGGTGGCGGTCTTTTTCGGACTGTTGTTGCTGTTGTCACTGCTGTTGCTGGTATTGGTGCCCATGCTTGAGCGGCAGCTCGCGCTGCTGACAACCAAATTGCCGGGTTATCTTGACTGGTTGCAGCAGCAGGCGCTGCCCTGGTTGCAGACAAAACTGGGGTTGCGCGAAAACGTTGATCTGTGGGGACTCAAGGATTATGCGGGCAGCCACTGGCAGTCGGCCGGCGGTACCGCAGCCAGGCTATTGGCATCGTTGTCGCGCTCCGGCCTGAGTCTGCTCGGCTGGTTGGCCAATCTGTTCATCGTCCCAGTGGTCACGTTTTATCTGCTGCGCGATTGGGATCTGTTGATGGCGCGGATTCGGGAATTGTTGCCGCGCCATATAGAGTCCGATGCGGTTGCTTTGGCGCGCTCGGTCGACCAAGTGCTGGGCGCATTTTTCCGCGGCCAGCTGTCGGTGATGTTGGCGCTCGGCATCGTGTACACGACCGGATTGTGGCTGGTCGGACTCGACCTGGCGCTGCTCATCGGCATGGTCGCCGGGCTGGTCAGTTTCGTGCCCTATCTCGGCTTCATCGTCGGCATCAGCAGCGCCGGGTTGGCGGCGGTGATGCAATTTCATGATGTGACGCATCCGTTGTTGGTGTTGCTGGTGTTCAGCGTCGGGCAACTGCTGGAAGGGACCGTGTTGACGCCGCTGCTGCTCGGAGAGCGCATCGGGCTGCACCCTGTGGCCGTCATCTTCGCCGTGCTGGCGGGCGGACAACTTTTCGGCTTCGTGGGCATCCTGCTGGCGTTGCCGGTTGCGGCGGTGCTGTTGGTCGTGTTGCGTGATCTGCGTCGGCGCTATCTCAATAGCCGGCTCTATTCGACCGCTGATCGGGAGTGACCGCGCCGTGGCGGAGTCAATGCAACTGCCGTTGCGTATCGGTTTGCGCGATAGCGCCACGCTGGCGAATTTCTATCCCGGCGATAACGCGGTACTGATCCACACGCTGCAGCAGGTGGCGGAACCGTTCATCTATGTCTGGGGCGGGGCGGGCAGCGGTAAGAGTCACCTGCTGCAGGCGCTGTGTCATGCGGAGACGACGGCGGCCTATTTGCCGCTGGGTGAGCTGCGAGAACTGGGTCCCGCAGTGCTGGACGGCCTGGAGGCGATGTCCCTGGTCTGTGTCGATGACCTGCAGGCAGTGGCGGCCGATCCGGGCTGGGAGACGGCCTTGTTTCACCTCTACAACCGGGTGCGCGGGGAAGGGGGACGCCTGGTGGCCGCGGCGACCCTGAGTCCTGCCGCACTGCCGGTGGTGCTTCCCGATCTGCGATCACGGCTTGTCTGGGGCCCGGTGTTCCAGCTGATACCGTTGGACGATGCGGGCAAATTGGCTGCGCTGCAGTTGCGTGCGCGCGCCCGCGGTCTGGAATTGAGCGCCGAGGTCGGCGGTTATCTGCTGCGGCGCAGCCCACGCGATATGCATGCGCTGTTTGCGTTGCTCGACCGTCTGGATCGCGCATCGCTGGCGGCGCAGCGGCGCCTTACCATCCCCTTCGTCCGCGACCTGCTCAGCTGACCTCATCGTCCTTGCCGCGACGCGGAATGACGCCGCCGCACAATCGCACGTAGAGCAGCCCGGCGGCGTAGAGGTCGATGCTCAGCAGAATTTCCACTGCCCCCAATAGCCGTTCCTGCGGGACGGCATACGCCTCACCAATGCCGTGGACACAATAGAACAGGGCGAGGATGCTGGCCCAGAAATGACTCTTGGCGCGCCCTTGCACCATGCCGCGCAGTACCGGCAGCAGCGGACCCACCAACACCAGTAGAACGAAAGCTGTGGGCAGCTGGGGCGGCGACAGCCATAGCTGCCACACAAGCAGCAGGGCGATGAGACCGAAATAGCCGATCAGGGCGGCGCTGCGAATCAGCGTTCTGCCGCTCATGAGCGCACCGAAGGAATCGCGTGTGCGGCCAGCAGTGCCTGGGTGGCGCTAGCGATGCGCCGCCCCAGCGCCTGACAGAGCCGCTTTTCATCATCGCTCAGCGGCAGGTTGCCATCGGCGCCGGCGTGATGTGTCGGGCCATAGGGGGTGCCGCCGCCCTGCGTGGAAAGCAATTCCTTTTCGCTGTAGGGCAATCCCATCAGCATCATGCCGTGGTGGAGCAGCGGCATCATCATCGATAGCAGGGTCGTCTCCTGGCCGCCATGCAGGCTGGCCGTGGAAGTGAATACCGCGGCCGGTTTGCCGATGAGGGCGCCAGAAAGCCACAACGGGCTGGTGCGGTCGATGAAGTATTTCAACGACGCCGCCATGTTGCCGAAATGGGTGGGGCTACCCAGCACCAGTCCGGCACACTCTTCCAGGTCGCGGGGCTCGGCATAAGGGGGACCTTCCGCCGGTATGCTGTCGGCCACCGCCTCGCAGACGGGGGACACCTCGGGCACGGTGCGCAGCCGCGCGGCGACACCTGCCACCTCCTCGACGCCTCGCGCTACGTAGCGCGCCATTTCCGCCACTGAGCCGTGGCGGCTGTAGTACAAAATTAATATTTCAATCATTGGATTAGAGTATCTTCAGGATATTTTCCGGCGGTCGTCCGACGGTGGCGCGGGACCCGTTTACCACAATGGGACGCTCGATGAGCCTGGGGTGTCGGACCATCGCGTCGATCAATACAGCGCGGCTCAATGCGGGGTTGTCCAGGCCCAGTTCGCGGTATTCGGGTTCCTTGGTCCGCATCAGCTGTTGCGGTTCGAGTCCCAGCAGCGTCAGCAGCTGCGCCAGTTCGGCGTGGTTCGGCGGCGTTTTCAGGTATTCGACCACCTGCGGGGCGACCCCCTGCCCGGTTAAAGGCTGCAGTGCCTGACGCGACTTCGAACAGTGGGGATTGTGATAAATGACGACTTTCACCTTGGTATCAGTTCCTATTCACAAGCATTTGTATTCTACCGGTATTTGCCTTGACAGCCTATAGGGCGGGTGATAGCGTCAGGTTATATGGTTATTATCGAATTCGTGCCCATCTTCACTTTATTTCTCCTATGCAGATGAAGCCGAAGGCTAGAATTGTTGCGCTATGGGTGTTGCTCCTCCCGCTGGTTGTCGCCGGTTGTGCCGTGGCACCCCCGATTCAGGAAATGAGCGATGCCCGTCAGGCGATCAAGGCGGCGCGCGAAGCGCATGCCGAACAGCATGCCGTGCAGCCGCTGCGCAATGCCGAAATATTCATGAATAAAGCTACCGAGGAACTCCAACACGGCGACTATGTCGAAGCCCGTAAGTCGGCCGTGGCGGCGAAGGAGGAGGCGGTTCGCGCCCGTGACAATTCAGTGGCCGCAGAGCAGGGCAAATGAATGCCGGATAGTGTGAAGAACGTAACATAACGTCTTGAGTGAATGGAGGAACATTAATTCCGTATTGACTTGACACGATTTTCGCGCGGGTGTTAGCTTCTTATAAATTGAAATTGGTGCCTCTCGACCGCAGGGTCTAAAGGGGGGTTTCTTCGTTCGCATGGAGCCACGGATTATGAAAATTAAAAATATGCTGAAGTATTCCGGTCTTGCGGCACTGGTTCTCACGGTTGCCGTCGGGTGCGCCAGCACTCCGCAACAGAGCACTACCGCGGCGCCGACCCAGGCCGCTGCTACCTCCGCTCAGGATGCACAACAGGCCGTCGATGCCGCCAAGGCGGAAATCGCCAAGGCCAATGCCGCCGGCGCGACTTGGCGTGATACCGAAGGTCTGGTGAAGCAGGCTGAGGATGCAATGAAGGCGGGTGACAATGCCAAGGCAGTGATGCTGGCCAACGAGGCGCAGAAACAGGCTGCCGACGCACTGGCCCAGCATCAGGCGGAAATGGCCAAGATGGCGGCCGGTAGCTATACGGTGGCACACGGCGACTGCCTGTGGACGATTGCCGGCAAGAGCGACATCTACGGTAACCCGTACGAATGGCCGCTGATTTATAAGGCCAATCACGACAAGATTAAGGATGCCGATCTGATCTATCCGGGCCAGGTCTTCTCCATTACCCGCAGCGCCTCGGCGGCCGATATCGCGGCAGCGGTGAAGCACGCCAAGACTCGCGGTGCGTGGGCTCTGGGCAAGGTAGAAGCCTCAGATACGGCTTATTTGGCTCAGTAACCTCACTTACTCTAGGCAATTATCGAAGGGCCCCGTTCGGGGCCCTTCGTTTTTGTTTGTAACAAAAGGGTATCCGCTGCAATCGACTTCTAATTGGAGAGGATGTTGTGATATGAAACGTGTGGAGCAGTTGTTTGAAGGGCTGTTATGGGAAAGCCGTTTTGTGGTGGTATTTGCGGTTTTGGCCAGTCTTCTCGCGTCATTTGCCATGTTCTATATGGCGACCGTCGACGCCTACTATATGTTGGTCCATCTGGCGCATTACGCGTCGCCGGCCATGGATATGGCTGCCCGCAGTTCCTTGCGTGGAACTACCATCGCCCACGTTGTCGAAATTGTTGATGGGTACCTGCTGGCAACGGTGCTGCTGATATTTGCGCTCGGCTTGTATGAACTGTTTATCAGCAAAATCGACAAGGCGGAAGGCTCGGAAACCTCTTCCAACGTACTGCTGATTCGCAGTCTCGATGATCTTAAGGCGCGCCTGGCCAAGGTTATCCTGATGATTCTCATCGTTAAATTTTTCGAACATGCAATTGCCATGACATTCGACACGGCAATCGACCTGCTGGCTCTTGCCGGTGGCATCGCCCTGCTTGGCTTGGCGCTCTATCTGTCGCATGCGGCCGATCACAAATCGAACGCGTGATCTTGGAACGGCCCCGGATAGGGAATAAGCGCGGCGGTTGCCGACACTATTACTAAATACGGAGAAAATGTTCATGTCGCGGCCGAAGTTGGTGTTTACGTTGATGTTGGTATTGGTGGCTCAGGTGGCCTTGGCCACGCCTGAGTTCACTCTGTACGACCTCAATGGAAAGCCACATCGTTTATCCGACTATCACGGCAAATGGGTGGTGGTGAACTACTGGGCGACCTGGTGCCCGCCGTGCCAGGAGGAGATCCCCGAGCTGATCCATTTTTACGATACGCACAAGAGCAAGGCGGTGGTTCTCGGGGTGGATATGGACATGGGCGGTATTTCGCAGCAGAAGCTGCGCCGGTTCGTGAGCAATTACATGATCTCCTATCCGGTTCTGAAAGGGACGCCCGATATGGAGACGATCGGACCGGTTCCGGGTCTGCCGACGACCTACGTTATTGCGCCTGACGGGCGTCCGGTGGCGCGCCAGATTGGCGAGATCACCTCGGATGTGCTTACCGACTTCATCAAGAATTACGATAGTCATACACAAAAATAATAGTCCGCCATGATAATTGAAGCGGCGGTGGAGGAGCGATATGAGACGACGTCTTTTGCTGGCGTGGTATCTGTTATGCATGGTGCCGTTGATTGCGCTGGCGGCACCCGGGCGTGATCCGTTTAATTATTTTTTCAACGACACATTCGGCAACTTCGCCGATGAATTGCAGACCGCTCGCCATGAGGGCAAGCAGGGCGTACTGCTGTTCTTCGAACAGGCGGACTGCCCGTTCTGTCATTACATGGAGCAGAATGTCCTGAACCAACCCGAAGTTCAGGCCTATTACCGCAGGCATTTCCTGAGTTTCCCGGTGGATATCCTCGGTGATGTGGCGATCACCGATTTCCACGGTCGTCAGACCACTGAACAGGAATTCGCCAAGGTAAATCGAGTGCGGGCAACGCCGGTGTTTGCTTTTTACGACCTGAAGGGCAAACAGATATTCCGCTACACCGGCAGCACTTCGGGGGTGACGGAATTCATGCTGATGGGTCGCTACGTGGTTGACGGTACCTACAGGAAGATGCCCTTCGTTAGATACAAGCGCGAACATCTCCAGTAACTGTTCAAAACCGATGCGCGGCTTTGTTCGAATCGCTGTCGTGGGGCTCTGTGCGTGCCTGGGGAGCGTGCTTCCGTCCTATGCACAGACGCCGCTGCCCGATCCGCTGACGCTGAAATATGCCCTGGCGCAGGCCAATGAGCCGGACCCGGTGTTACAGGAGGCCCATGCCGATGTGGATGCGGCACGGGCCGATGTCGCTGCGGCTGACGCCAGCGACGGGATCAATGTTTCGCTGCAGGGACGGCTGCGCTGGATAGAACCGGCCGACATCACACCTGATAACTCCCATATCGACAACAACGTCAGCCTTTATGTCCGCAAGGAACTCTATGATTTCGGGCGCAGCAGCTCGCGGCAGGCGGCGGCGGCACATGAATTGGCCGGTCAGGAACAGAATTTGATTGAGGCGCGACGCCGGCGTCGATTGGAGATCATGCGCCGTTATTTCGCGGTGTTGCGTGCCGATATGGAATATACCCGTGATGATGAGGCGCTGGCGGTTGCCTACGTCGATCTCGATAAATTGCGTCGTCGACACAAACTGGGCGAAGTGTCGGACCTGGATCTGGCGAAGAAAGAGGCGGAATATCAGCAGACGCGCGTGCGGCGCTACGCCAGCCAGGGACGGATGCGGGCGATGCGCGCGCAGCTGGCGATCGCATTGAACCGTCCACGGCAGCTGCCCAACACCCTGGTCATGCCCGAATTGCCGCAGGTGAAGCGGCCGCTGCCCGACTATGAGCCGCTGGTGGACAAGGCCTTGCGCGACAATGCGCGTTTGCTGGCCTTGCGCCAGCAGGTCCAAGCGGCGCGGGAGCAGTTGGCCTCTGCCAACGCCGGTTTGCGCCCTAGCCTGAGCGGTGAAGTGGAGGCATCGGATTACAGCCGTTCCATCGGCTCCAACGACAAGCTGCGTGCGGGCATTTATTTGAACGTACCGCTGTATGATGCAGGAAGTACCGATGCCGCGGTGGCACGTCAGACGGCTGCGTTATACCGGGTGCAGGCGCGGTTGAGCGCGGCCGAGGAAGAGGTGCGGCAGGCGGTGCTGGATCAGTGGCTGGCGTTGAATAACCTGCGTATTCGTACCGATGAGGCGAAGGCGCTGAAGGATTATCGCGATCTCTATCTCGATCAAAGCCGGGCGATATACGAAATGGAATTCAAGACCGATCTGGGCGATGCCATGGTACGCATGAGCGAGGCGCAGCTGGAGAGCGCCGATGTACATTTCGCCATTGCCTTGGCGTGGGAGACGATGGATGCCTTGACGGGCGGACCGTTGCCGGCCGACGCGGCCGCCGGGGCTGCGCAGTGAGGGTATGCATGGTCAACAGGTGGAGCTTATGAAGCGGATAATTTTGGCGTTGCTGTTACTGATGAGTGTGTCGCCGCTCTATGCCACGACGCTGGACGGAACGCTGCGCTGGGTGCGGCGCGTGGAACTGAGCACCCCGGTCTCGGGTGTGGTGCGCAAGGTGGATGTGCATGCGGGCGATGAGGTGGCCAAGGGACAGCTGCTGTTGAGTCTCGACGATCGGGGATTCAAGGCGCAAGTGCAGAAGGCCGAGGCCGAGGTGATCAAGGCCCGTGGCGCGCGCGCGGAAGCGGAACGGGAGCTGGCACGGGCCAAGGATCTCTACGATCGCACTTTGCTGTCCGATCACGAATTGCAGGTGGCAAAGATAGCGGCGGCAAGCGCCGCGGCCGATTTCGAAAGCGCCAAGGCCGATTTGACGCTGGCGCGACTCCATCTTGAATACAGTCACGTGCGGGCGCCGTTTCACGCGGTGGTGTTGCGGCGCAGCGTCGAAGAGGGGCAGACGGTCGTGACGCGGATGCAGAGCGTGCCGTTGCTGACGCTGGCGGAGATCGGCCGCATGCTGGTGCGCATTGAGGTAGGCGACGCGCAATTGGCGACGCTGAAGCGGGGTGAACAGGTGGCAGTGCGCGTAGGCGCCAGGAGTTATACCGGCACGGTGCGTCGCATCGGTATGGAACCGGTGACTGGGAGCGGGGGAAAATACGCGCTGGATATCGTATTCAGCTATCCGTCCGCCGACGGCCTGCATGCCGGTGAAAGCGCCGTCGCGGTATTGCCCTGATGCCGTGTCTGCGCTGCTTGGTGGGCGGCCGGGTACAAGGGGTGTGGTATCGCGCCTCCACCCAGCGGCAGGCGCAGGCGCTGGGCATCACCGGCCACGCCCACAACCTGCCGGATGGGCGGGTCGAGGTTCTCGCCTGCGGCGACACGGGGATGTTGGAGCGGTTACAGGCCTGGCTGTGGCAGGGGCCGCCGGCGGCGGAGGTGGTCGAGGTTCAGTGTGAAACAGTCGATTGTGAGTGCCCGGCGGCGTTTTTGACCGGTTGACGCGGCGCTACGGTGGCGTCACGATTTTCTGCCTTTACTTGAACCAACGGGTGCGCAGCGCCTGATAGATACGTTGCGGATATTTATAGCTGCCGCCGCTGCCGTTGTAGCGGGCGAGAGCGAGCGTGATGTTATTGTGTTCCATATCCATGTAGTAGCGCAGAATGGTACAGCCCATTCGAAGATTGGTGCGGATATTGAACAGGTTGTCATGAGGATGTCCGATCTCCGCCAGCCAGAACGGCATCACCTGCATCAGTCCCTCTGCGCCGGCGTTGGAGATGGCGAATCGGTCGAAGTTACTCTCGACGTCGATGAGGGCCAGTACCAGTTCAGGCGGTAACTTGACCCGGGTCGCTTCGTAATAGACCGTTTCGAGCAAATGCAGACGGCGGTCGGCGTCGGGAATCCTGCGTTTCAATCGTGTCGACATGTCGGTCAGCCACACCTCGGCGGTGAAGCGATCCGGTACCGTTCCTTGCTCTGCCATGGCGATCGCCAGGCGTTGCCGTAGATTTTCGTCGACTGCGGGGGCGGCGTGGGCCATTGGGCCGCACAGAGCCCCCAACAACAATAAGATGGTCAACCAACGGCTTCGTCGCATAGTGTGCCGCGCGCGTCAGTCATGCCCGCCGCGGGCGCGCAGGAACGTGGTCAGTTCAGGGATGGCAACATCGCTCGGTTGTGGGTCGCGTCGCCCTTTATACTCGACGCTACCGGCGTCCAGTCCCCGCTCCGAGAGTACGATGCGGTGCGGGATACCCATGAGGTCGATGTCGGCGAAGATGACGCCGGGCCGCTCCTTGCGGTCGTCGAACAGCACTTCGTAGCCGGCGTCCTGCAACTCGCGGTACATCTGTTCGGCCGCCGCCGCCAGCCGCTCCGATTTGTGCATGCCGATGGGGACTAACGCGACTTGGAACGGCGCGATCGTCTGAGGCCAGATGATGCCGCGCTCGTCGTGGTTCTGCTCAATGGCGGCGGCGACCACTCGCGATACGCCGATGCCGTAGCAGCCCATGGTCATGGTCGCGGACTGGCCGTTCTCGTCCAGTACCGTGGCCTTCATCGACTCCGAGTATTTCTTCCCGAGTTGGAAGATATGTCCCACCTCGATGCCGCGTTTGATCTGCAAGTTGCCTGCGCCGTCCGGGCTGGGATCGCCGTCCACCACATTGCGTAGATCCGCCACCTGCGGCAGCGGCAGGTCGCGCTCCCAGTTGATGCCGAAGTGGTGCTTGCCGTCGCTGTTGGCGCCTGCGGAGAAATCGGCCATTTGGGCCACGGCGCGGTCGGCGATGATCGGCAGCGGCAGCTTGACCGGTCCGAGAGAGCCGGGGCCGGCGCCGATCGCCTCGCGGATCTCCGCCTCCGATGCCATCACCAGGGGGCTGGCGACCGCGGGCAGCTTGGCGGCCTTGATGACGTTCAGCTCATGGTCGCCGCGCACCAGCAGGGCCACCAAGCCCCCTTCGCTGTCGTGGACCACCAGGGTCTTGACCGTCCGCTCGATGGGTTGGTCGAACTGCTCCACCAGTTCGGCAATGGTCTTCGCCTTGGGCGTGTCCACCACGCGCAACTCTTCGGCGGGGGCCGGACGCCCACCGGCAGGTGCCAACGCCTCGGCCATTTCGACATTGGCGGCGTAGTCGCTGCCGTCGGAAAAGGCGATGGCGTCCTCGCCGGAATCGGCCAGGACGTGGAATTCGTGGGAGCCGGTGCCGCCGATGGCGCCGGTATCGGCCATCACCGGCCGATATTGCAGCCCGAGCCGGTCGAAGATGCGGCAGTAGGTGGCGTGCATGTCGGCATAGGTCTGTTGCAATGACGCTTCGTCCAGATGGAAGGAATAGGCATCCTTCATCAGGAACTCGCGGGCGCGCATCACGCCGAAGCGCGGCCGGCGCTCGTCACGGAATTTGGTCTGGATCTGATAGAAGTTGGCCGGCAGCTGTTTGTAGGAACGCAATTCGTTGCGGCACAGATCGGTGATGATCTCCTCGTGTGTGGGACCGAAGCAGAAGTCGCGTTGGTGGCGATCCTTCAGCCGCAGCATCTCTTCGCCCATCTGGTCCCAGCGGCCCGACTCCTGCCACAGTTCCGCCGGCTGCACCGCCGGCATCAATACTTCCAGGGCGCCGGCGCGATCCATCTCCTGGCGTACGATGGACTCGACCTTGTGCAGTACCCGCAGTCCCAGCGGCAGCCAGGTGTAGAGGCCGGCGGCCAGCTTGCGGATCATGCCGGCACGCAACATGAGCTGGTGGCTGATGACCTCGGCGTCGGCAGGGGTCTCCTTAACGGTGGCTATCAGGTAGCGGGATGCGCGCATGGTGAAGCTGACTCTCCTGGCAAGGCAATGATCGTCCGCTGCCGCGATGGCGGCACGGAGTGTGCGGATATGATAATCGAGAGCGACTAAAACGTCGCGCCATTCCAGCCCCACAGCGGGCCGCTGGCGTTGGAAAATTCAATATAGATGCGGTCGCGGGGGACCCCCAGCTCCTGGCCCAGCAAATCGCAGAGCGCGGCCGACAGCCGGGCGGTTTCCCCGCCGGGCAGGCCGATGCTCTTGAGTTCGAGGTAGGCAAGGGGATCGGCGCTGCCGCCGAACAGCATCGGCTGGCCTTGTTCCAGGCTCACCATCACGTAGCGTTCCGACTTACCCAGCAGGCCGGCCACTTCACGCGAGGCGCGCGTCAGCAAGGTCGCCGTCGCAGCCTCCGTCACATTCTGATTGGTTCTTATCAACAGGTAAGGCATGGGGCGGTCAACTACTTGCAGTACTTGTCGATCTGGTCCTGGGTTTCCTTGATTTTTGCCTTACGCTCGTCATCGCCGAGTATCACGATCTCGCCCTTGTCGTTTTTGACACGGCGGTGCGTGGTGAATACATCGAGATTTTGTTTGGCAATCGCGCAGTTTTTCTTGTAGACCTCGGCCTGCAGCTTATCCATTTTTTCGTCGCCGGTCGGCGGCGGCGGCGGGGTCAACTCGTCGCGCGCCTTTTGCAAATTTTCGTCCGGTGCCGTTTCCGACGGCGGTGGCGGCGGGGTCAACTGTTGATATTGCCCTTGCGGCGGCGGATCCTGCGTGTAGTGGACATTGCCTTGGGCATCCGTCCATTTGTACAGCCCTGCGGCACCCGCGCTGCCTGCCAGCAGCAGAGATGCCGCCATGACGATGGCAGGCCAAAAGCTGATTTCCCTGGTCATGGTAACGGTATTCCCTCGCAGCTGACGTATATCGGTAGGGGTGTTGATGCCTCTATTATCGGTTTTTGCTCGCTGTGCACAAGGGGGACGGCCAGAAACCGCGAAGTCCGGCGCACTCGGACTTGACCTCGACCGCGATTCTCAGTAGCTTCCCATCTTCTAGCCGTCATCTTTTCGCAACACGCCCGTTTTCGCGGGCTTTATTTTCTAGGAGACTTCTGCGGTGGAACTGTCCGGTGCCGAGATCATCGTCCGTTTCCTCGAGGACGAGGGCGTCGAGTGTCTGTTTGGCTATCCGGGGGGTGCGGTCCTGCATATCTACGATGCCTTGTACAGGCAGGACAAGGTCAAGCACATCCTGGTTCGTCACGAGCAGGCCGCAACTCATGCGGCCGACGGCTATGCCCGTTCCAGCGGCAAGCCGGGTGTGGTGCTGGTAACGTCGGGACCGGGCGCCACCAACGCGGTCACCGGTATCGCCACGGCCTACATGGATTCGATTCCTATGGTGGTGCTGACCGGCCAGGTCAACAGCAGCCTGATCGGCAACGACGCGTTTCAGGAAGTCGACTCGGTGGGCATCACCCGCCCCTGTGTCAAGCATAACTTCCTGGTCAAGGACGTTACCAAGCTGGCCGAGACCTTAAAGAAGGCCTTTTACTTGGCGACCACCGGCCGTCCCGGCCCGGTGGTGGTGGATATCCCCAAGGACGTGACCGCCAACCGGACCAAGTACGTCTATCCCAAGACAGCGAATATGCGCTCCTACAATCCGGTGGTGAAGGGGCACGTCGGTCAGATCAAACGGGCGGTGACTCTGCTGCTGGGCGCCAAGCGGCCGATGCTCTATACCGGCGGCGGCGTGGTCCTGGGCAATGCTGCCAAGCAACTCACCGATTTTGCGCGCCTGCTCGGCTACCCGGTCACCAACACCTCCATGGGACTGGGCGGCTACCCCGGCACCGACAAGCAGTTCGTCGGCATGCTCGGCATGCACGGCACCTACGAGGCCAACATGGCGATGTCGCATTGCGACATGCTGCTGGCCATCGGCGCCCGCTTCGACGACCGCGTCACCGGCAACGTGAAGAAGTTCTGCCCGCACGCCAAGATCATCCATATCGACATCGATCCGGCTTCCATCTCCAAGAACGTGAAGGTGGATATTCCCATCGTCGGTAATGTCGACAATGTCCTCAAGGATATGATGAAGCTGATCAAGGCGTCGGGCGAGGCGCCGGACGGCGATGCCCTGGGCAAATGGTGGAAGCAGATCGAGGAGTGGCGCGCCAAGGAGTGCCTCAAATACGATCACAGCTCCGATTTGATCAAACCGCAGTATGTGCTGGAGAAGCTCTACCAGATCACCAAGGGCGACGCCTTCGTCACCTCCGACGTGGGCCAGCACCAGATGTGG
>DFMR01000012.1 GCA_002376325.1 Proteobacteria bacterium UBA3588
CACGAGGCAAATAACGTGTGTAAAGATGGCATTAGGCGTTTTTACAGCGAATTCTCCGTGGTTAATTCTTCTCAGGTTCTAGGCAAACAGCCGCCGCTTGAGCCCGGCCTGTTGCAGGATGGTGGTCGAGATCTCCTCGATCGACATATTGGTGGTATTGAGGTAACGCACCCCTTCGGCGCGGTAGAGGCTCTCCACCGCATCCACTTCCAGCTGGCACTGTGTCGAGGTGGCGTAACGGCTATTGGGGCGGCGCTCGCTGCGGATCTGTTGCAGGCGATCGGGGTCGATGGTGAGGCCGAACAGCTTATCGCTGAACGGCTGCAACGGTTTGGGCAACTGGCGGCTGTGCAGGTCTTCGTCGGTAAGCGGATAGTTGGCGGCGTGGATGCCGAATTGCAGTGCCAGGAACAGCGAGGTCGGCGTCTTGCCGGTGCGCGATACGCCGATCAGCACGATGTCGGCGGTGGGATAGTTCTTGGTGCTGACGCCGTCGTCGTTGTTCAGCGCGTAATTGAGCGCCTCGATGCGCGCCATGTAGTTGGCGAAGTTGCCGATACCGTGGGAACGCCCCATCACGTGGGCCGCCTTGATCCCCAGTTCCGCCTCCAATGGGGCATTGAAGGCGTCGAAGAAATCCAGCAACAGCCCCTTGCACTCGCGCCGCAACTGTTCCAGCAGTTCGGCGTTCACCAGCGTACTGAAGACAATAGGACGCACGCGCTCATCCTCCAGCACGGTATTGATGCGTTCGATCGCCTCGCTCATCTTCTCCGGCGTATCGAGGAAGGGGAGACGGGTGAAGCTGAATTCGATGCCGTCGAACTGGGTCATCATGCTGCGGCCCAGGGTCTCGGCGGTGATGCCGGTGCGATCGGAAACGAAGAATACGGGGCGATGCTGCATTGTCCGATTACCTGGTAGAAACATTAACCACTGAGGGCACGAAGGGCATGGAGGTTATAAATACCAGCAACGACATCTGCCTCACCGCCGGTTGTCGTAGGCCCGATAGAGTGCAGCGGCATCGGGCAGGGTTTGCCGGACAGCGCTACGCTATGTCCGGTCTACAATACTATCCGATAACATATTGAACCACGGGGAACACGGGGCACACTGGGATATTCCCTATCTTACTACTCCCCGTGCGCCCGGTACCCAAAGGGTATAAATGATCCCCGTGGTTAGTCGCGTTTATTTCCCCTGTTTCCCGGCGATGTAGAGCCAGGTGTCGACGACGGTGTCGGGGTTGAGGGAGATGCTGCCGATCCCCTGTTCCACCAGCCATTCGGCGAGGTCGGGATAGTCGGACGGACCCTGACCGCAGATGCCGATGTATTTGCCCTTGGCGCGTGCGCCCTGGATCGCCATGCTCAGCAGCTTCTTCACCGCCGGGTTGCGTTCGTCGAACAGGTGGGCCACCAGCGCCGAGTCGCGGTCGAGGCCGAGGCTGAGCTGGGTCAGGTCGTTGGAGCCGATGGAGAAGCCGTCGAAGTATTCCAGGAATTCTTCGGCCAGCACGGCGTTGGAGGGGATCTCGCACATCATGATGATGCGCAGGCCGTTCTTGCCGCGTTCCAGGCCGTTGGCGGCCAGCAGCCGGACCACCTCGGCCGCCTCTTCCAGGGTGCGGCAGAAGGGGATCATCACCTCGACGTTGGTCAGCCCCATTTCATCGCGTACCTTGCGCAGGGCGCGGCACTCCAGCTCGAAGCAGGGGCGGAAGTCTTCGGAGACGTAGCGCGATGCGCCGCGGAAACCGATCATCGGGTTCTCTTCGTGCGGTTCGTAGCGATCGCCGGCCAGCAGGTTGGCATACTCGTTGGATTTGAAGTCGGACATGCGCACGATCACCGGCTTCGGATTGAACGCGGCGGCGAGGGTGGCGATGCCCTCGACCAGCTTCTCCACGTAGAACTCCACCGGGTCGTCGTAGCCGGCCATGCGCTTGCGGATGGCGGCCTTGATGTCGTCCGGTTGGCCGTCGAAGTCGAGCAGCGCCTTGGGATGCACGCCGATGGTGGAGTTGATGATGAACTCCAGGCGGGCGAGGCCGACGCCGGCGTTGGGGATGCTGGAGAATTCGAAGGCGTGGCTGGGATTGCCGACGTTCATCATCACCTTCACCGGTAGATCCGGCATCTTGCCGGCGTCGGCGCGCTGGATCTCGAAGTCGAGCTTGCCGCCGTAGACGTTGCCGGTGTCGCCATCGGCACAGGAGACGGTGACGTCCGTACCGCTCTTGATGCGCTTGGTGGCATCGCCGCAGCCGACGATGGCGGGGATGCCCATCTCGCGGGCGATGATGGCGGCATGGCAGGTGCGGCCGCCGCGATTGGTGACGATGGCGGAGGCGCGCTTCATGATCGGCTCCCAGTCGGGATCGGTCATGTCGGTGACCAGCACGTCGCCGGCCTGCACTTCGCCGATTTCGCTGACGTCCATGATTACGCGGGCCGGACCGGCGCCGATGCGCTGACCGATGGCCCGGCCGGTGGCGATCACCTCGCCTTTTTCCTTCAGGCGATAGCGTTCGATCATCTGGCCGTTGCTGCGGCTCTTGACGGTCTCGGGGCGCGCCTGCACCACGTAGAGTTTGCCGTCGTTGCCGTCCAGCGCCCACTCGATATCCATCGGCCGACCGTAATGCTTCTCGATGGTCACCGCGTGCTGCGCCAGCTCTTCCAGCTGGGCGTCGCTGAGACAGAACTCGTTGCGCTTCTCTACCGGTACGTCGACCGTCTTGATGGTCTTGCCCTGCTCGGTGCTGTCGCTGTAGACCATCTGGATCGCCTTGCTGCCCAGCTTGCGGCTGAGCACGGCGTGTTTGCCGGCGGCCAGGCCCGGCTTGTAGACATAGAACTCGTCGGGATTGACCGCACCCTGCACCACCGTCTCGCCGAGGCCATAGGAACCGGTGATGAACACCGCGTCACGGAAACCCGACTCGGTGTCGAGGGTGAACATGACGCCGGAGGCGGCCAGGTCGGAACGGACCATGCGCTGGATGCCGGCGGACAGCGCCACGTCATGGTGGGCGTAGTTCTTGTGCACACGGTAGGAGATGGCACGGTCGTTGTAGAGCGAGGCGAACACGTAGTGAATGGCGGTCAGCACGTTGTCCAGGCCGCGCACGTTGAGATAGGTCTCCTGCTGGCCTGCGAACGAGGCGTCCGGCAGGTCCTCGGCGGTGGCGGAGGAGCGCACCGCGACGGCGATATCGCCACCGGTCTTTTCCACCATCTTGCCGTAGGCGGCGGTGATGGCGGCGTTGAGGGATTCGGGGAACGGCGTATCGATGATCCACTGGCGGATCTCGGCACCGGCGCCCGCCAGCTCCTCCATGTCGTCGACGTCGACCTTGTCGACGCGGGCGTTGATGCGTTCGCCCAGGTGACCGTGGCGCAGGAATTCGCGATAGGCGGAGGCGGTGGTCGCAAAGCCGTCGGGGACGCGCACACCGGCGGCGGAGAGCCCCCGGATCATTTCGCCCAGGGAGGCGTTCTTGCCGCCCACCCGTGCCACATCGTCCATGCCGAGAGATTCGAACCAGATTACGCGTTCGTCCACTGTTTCACCCCTTTGTACGGTTGGTGTTTGAATAACTGAGTTCATCACCGCTCCCTGGCCGGCAGCGCCGGCATTTCAGACTTCATTATCTTAAACGTTATATGGTGTCAGCGCTCATTGCCACGTTCGCATGAGTCGGCGTTACCGCAACTGCAATGGCCGCTGCCGCAACTGCCTCCCTCCCGATAGGCGCCGAACTCCGGGTGGCGGCGGGCGAATAGCCGCGCCAACCGTTGCACCAGGACCCAGCCCAGCATCAGCAGCAGAATCACGACCATCGTGCTGATGAGTTTGGTCAACATCTCACAGACTTCCCAGACCGCCGAAGCCCATGAAGGCGAGCGACAGGATACCGGCCAGCATCAGGCTCAGGGCCGCCCCCTGGGCGACGTTGGGCACATTGGCCAGCAGCAGCCGTTCGCGCAGTCCCGACATCAACAGCAGCGCCAGGGTGAAGCCGACGCCGGCGCCGAGAGCGAAGGCCAGCGACTGGGCGAAGCTGTAGTGGCGCATGGTCTGGAACAGCGCCAGACCCAGCACCGCGCAATTGGTGGTGATCAGCGGCAGATAGATGCCGAGGGCGCGGAACAGGGCCGGGCTAAATTTCTTCATCGCCATCTCCACCAGCTGCACCGCCGAGGCGATGACGGCGATGTAGCTGATGAGCTGGAGAAACTCCATGTGGTAGTGCACCAGGATCAGATTGAGACCGAAGGCGCAGATGGAGCTGATCAGCATCACGAAGGAGGTGGCGAGTCCCATCGACAGCGCCGTGTTGACCCGGCCGGAGACGCCGAGGAACGGGCAGATCCCCAGGAACATCGCCAACACGAAGTTGTTGATGACGGCCGATTGCAGAAAGATGAAGGTGAGCGATTCATTGTGCACGGGCCGTCTCCTCCTGCAATGTGCCGGCGCTGGCGACACGCTGCTTCAGCCAGTTGAACAGCAGCAGCCAGCCGCCCAGCACGAAGAAACCGCCCGGCGGCAGCACCATCACCAGCCAGGGCTGGAAATGGGCGCTGAACAGATGGACTCCGAACAACGTGCCGCTGCCGAGGATTTCGCGCACCGCGCCGAGACACAGCAGGGCGAAGGTGAAGCCGGCGCCCATGCCGGCGGCGTTGACCACCGAGCGCAGCACGCTGTTCTTCGAGGCATAGGCCTCGGCGCGCCCGAGGATGATGCAGTTGACCACGATCAGATCGACGAACACGCCCAGCACCTTGTAGATCTCCGGCGCGTAGGCCTGCAACACGTAGGAGACGATGGTGACGAAGGTGGCGATGATGACGATGTAGGTGGCGATGCGCACCTCTTTGGGAATCAGGTAACGCAACATCGACACCAGCGCACCGGAACAGACCAGCACGAAGGCGGTGGAGACGCCCATCACCAGGGCGTTGGTGGCGCTGCTGGTGACCGCCAGGGTCGGGCACATGCCGAGCATCATCACGAACACGGGGTTCTCCTTCCATACCCCTTCCCAGAAGGTGCCGAAATCGATAGTCGTGTCGGTTGTCTTCATGGCGGCGTTACCTCTGTGCCTCAATCTGTGCCAGGTGGCGCATCAGCGCCGGCAGCAGGCTGCCGGTGCCGCGGCGCAGCGCCGTCCCGACCGCCGTCGAGCTGATGGTGGCGCCGGAGATGGCGTCGATCTGCCATGGATGGCGCTTGGTGCCGTGTTTGACGGTGACGATGGGATTTGCGACGGCGCTCTCGTCCGGCCGCAGGCGCGCGTCGAGGGCCGTGAAGTTGGCGAGGAATGCGCTGTCCGTCGCCACCTTGGTGCCGAAGCCTGGGGTGTCGTGGTCCTGCAGCACGCTGACGCCGTTGATGCACTGGCACTTCGGATTGTAGCCGTAGAGCAGGATGATCAGGTCGGCATAGCCGGGCGCCGCCGCCTTGCCGGCCAGGCCGATGAGTTTGCCTTTTGCGTCGTAGCCGGCGTAGAAGCGGTTCGTGTCACCGGGTTCGGCCAAGTGCACGGTGTCGCCGGCCACGGCGTAGGTACGGATAGTGGCTGCGCCCGGTATCACCTGACGCACCGCCAGCTCCAGCTGCTGGCGGTTGTAGTCGGCGATGGTGCCCTTGGTGGCCTCGTAGGCGGTGACGATGAGCAGACCGGAGATCATCGCCACCAGGCCCAGCACGCGGATCATCGCTGCGCTGCTGGTCTGGGTGGGGGCCATGCCGTTGGAGGGTACGCTCATGGTTTGCTCCGTTCGCGGCGCGCGCCGTAGACGCGCGGCTGGGTGATCAGGGCGATCAGCGGCGACAGGGCGTTGCCCAGCAGGATCGCATACATCACACCCTCCGGCAGGCCACCGAAGTAGCGGATGATGACGGTGATGAAACCCATCACCGCGCCGTAGATCCAGACCCCGAGCGGGGTCAGCGGCGAGGCTACCATGTCGGTCGCCATGAACAGCGCGCCGAGCATCAGACCGCCGGAAAAGAGCACGAACAGCGGCGTCGGGTAGTGGCTGCCGCCGAACAGGCGGAATGCCAGGGCGGTGAGCGCGGCGGTGCCGAGCATTGCCGCCGGGATGCGCCAGTCCATCATGCGCCGCGCCGCCAGGTAGGCGCCGCACACCAGGATCAGCAGCGCCGAGGTCTCGCCCGCGGAGCCGGCGCTCATGCCGGTGAACAGGTCCGAGGTGCTGACGACGATACCCTGGAACTTCCACAGGCCCAGCGGCGTGGCGCCGCTGAAGGCGTCCACCGCGTGGTGGCTCCAGGCGGCCACCGAGGGTGGTGTCATGAAAGGTGCGGTCAGGGTCGAGGGGATGAATTCCAGGAAGCGGCCCGGCGCCAGCGGCGGCGTCCAGGTGGTGATCGCCACCGGGAAGGCCGCCTGGACGAAGGCGCGACCGACCAGGGCGGGATTGAAGACGTTGAAGCCGAGGCCGCCGAACAACACCTTGCCCAGGGCGATGGCGACGAAGCCGGCGACCACGCCCATCCACAATGGGAAGCCGGGCGGCAGGGTCAGCGCCAACAGCAGGCCGGTGATGGCTGCGCTCCAGTCGCGCAGGGAGTTGGGTTTTTCGCCGGCGCGGTTGAACAGATGCTCGGTAAGCAGACAGCTGCCGGTGACCGTCAGAATCAGCGCCAAGGCGCTGATGCCGAACTCATAGACGGCGAAGGCGCTGATCGGCAGCAACGCGAACACCACGTTGCGCATGATCTGTTCCACCGTCGGCGCCGACTTGATGTGCGGCGAGGTGCGCAGTTCGATGGTGGGTTGCGGTTTGCTCATTACGCCGCGCGCTCCCGTAATACCGATTTGGCGATGCGGAAGTACTGCACCAGCGGGATGCTGGAGGGACAGACGAAGCTGCAGCAGCCGCACTCGATGCAATCTTTAAGATGGAAGTCCTCGGCCATGAGATCGTATTCGCGCTTGGCGGCGAGCAGTCCCAGCTGCGACGGATTGAGATGGATGGGACAGGCGGAGACGCACTGGCCGCACTTGATGCAGGGATGGACCGTGCGCGGCTGGCCGATGGCGTTGCTGGAGAGGACCAGTACACCGGAGACGCCCTTGGTCACCGGCACATCGAGCGAGGCGATGGCGTTGCCCATCATCGGGCCGCCGAGGATCACCTCTGCGGCGCTGCCGCTGAAACCGGCGTAGCCGAGCAGGTAGCGCAACGGTGTACCGATGGGCACCCGGTAGTTGCCCGGCTTGCTGACGCCCGGACCGGCGACAGTCACCACACGTTCGATCAGGCCGCGGCCGCGCGGCAGCAACTGGCCCATGGCGGCGAGGGTGCCGACGTTGTTGACCACCACGCCGATATGAAAGGTGTGTCCGCCCGACGGTACTTCCAGGCCGAGCAGGGAGGTGATCAGCATCTTCTCCGAACCCTGCGGATACTTGGTCTCCACCGCCTCGACGCTGATGTTGCCGTCCGCCGGCAGCCGGGCTCGGATCGTCTCCACCGCATCCATCTTGTTGTCTTCCACGCCGATGACGGCGCGCTTGGCGCCGACCACGCGCATGGCGTAGCGGGTGCCGCGGATCAGGTCGTCGGTCTGTTCCAGCATCACCCGGTGGTCGGTGGTGAGAAACGGTTCGCACTCGCAGCCGTTGACCACCAGCGTGTGGATGGCATGCTCCGCCGGAACCTTGAGCTTGACGTGGGAGGGGAAGGCGGCGCCGCCGAGACCTACCAGGCCACTCGCCTGCACCGCCTGAACGATGGCATCGGGATCGAGGTTGTCCACATCCTGCGATTGGTCGCACAATACCTCCTGCGAGGAGGCCTCATAGACCTTGATGACGATGGAGCGGACGCGCGGCCCCTGGGCGCTGGGCATCAGTTCGATCGCCTCGACCACGCCTGTGGCCGGCGCATGCTGCGGTACCGACATGAAACCGTCGGCCTCAGCGATCAACTGGCCGCGCAACACCTCTTCTCCGACCTTGACCAGCGGCCGCGACGGCTTGCCGATATGCTGCGCCAGCGGCACGATCATGCGCGGCGCGAACGGCAGCCGCCGAATCGCCCGGTGCGCCGTGCCGTCCTTGTGTTCCTGCGGATGAACTCCGTGGGAGAAGCTCTTCCGTCCGAACCATTTAAGTAAAGTCATCGTTCTTCAACCCCGACGATCAAACCCAACGCGGACCAATATTCATGGTTGCCTTACCGGTCGAAAAAAATTCCCTCCCCAAAATGGGGAGGGACAACTTCTCGGAGGGAGCACCGAAATAAACCGTGATCAATCTGTTAAAACATCGCGTCATAGCCGTTCCTGCCGCATGTTCGTTGTTGCAGGAGCACCTATGGCGCGATTGCCTGTCTTACCTCACACTCCGGACCATCGCGGCGGAGCCGCTCCTACCGCATGTTCGTTGTCGTAGGAGCGCCTATGGCGCGATTGCCTGTCGTACCTCACACATCCAAACCATCGCGGCAGAGCCGCTCCTACCGGAATTTCGCGGCGCGTTGCAGCAGCTTGTCCACGCCGGACTCGTCGGGATTAAACGGTGTGCCGGGATGGATGCAGCCAGCGGTGCATTTCTCCGCCGCCTTGACGATGTCTTTGAACGCACCGCCCTTCGGGTTGAGCACTACCGCCTGTTTCTGCTCGTTATAGCCGAACAGGTTCGGGTTGAGGTTGGTGCACTCGTCGCAGGCGGTGCACTCGGGCGTGTCGATCCATACCGGCTCGTAGTCGGCGGGCGCGGCTGCACCGCTGCCGCCGTTTGCCGCGGCAGGGGCCGCACCGTTGCCGTTGGCTGTTACGGCGCCGCCGGCCAGTATCGACATGTCGCCGGAGGCCGCCAGGGAGATCAGGGTGGAGGAGAGCTTCTGCGCCATCTCCGCCTTGGTCTGCTGAACGATGGCGTTGACGTCGACTTGGCGATCGAGGCCGGCGATGGATTTCATCTGGCGCCAGAACTGGCGGCGCTCTTCCGCCGACTTGACGATTTCGCGGGTGCACAGCACGCGACTGAGACGATTCCGGGTATCGACCGTCCAGATGTAGGGGAACTTGCCGTCGCGATCGTCCTCATCCAGTGCGAGGAACTCGTGGAACGGCACCATCTCATCTGCCGCTCCTGCGCGTCCTGCGNNCATTGGTACTTCCCTGTACGTCGTTCCAGGTCTCCGGCGGCGCCTTCTTGAAGTGCTTGCGGAAGCGGCCTTCGGTCAGAGCGAAGTCGGCGAAGGTCATCGGCACTTCCAGCTTGGCCGGCTGGCCGTTCTCGTCCACGTAGTCGAGGGTGTACATCGGCCAGTCGTCGTCGAGCGACGGATTGCCTTCCATGTCGAGGCATTCGGCCAAGGTTTCTCCTTGATCCGGATCGAAGCGGAACAGCGGATAGGCGCGCGACTCCACCGCCAGTTTGGACTGACGCTCGGAGGCGTCGTCGGCGACGCCATGTTCCGGTTGGCAGGTGGCATAGACGTTGAATAGCGCGGGGCGGCGGCTGTTTAGGCCGTCGATGTAGCCCTCCAGCAGGTGGGTGATGTTGCTGGTGGCGCCCTGCATCACGTAGCTGGTGCGATGGGCCATGGCGATCAGCCCCATCTCCTTGCGGATCTCGGTCTTGCCCTTGACGTTCTTGCCGTAGGGCGACATCTCGGCCACCTGACCGACGAAGGTGGAGGTGCAGGCCTGGCCGCCGGTGTTGGAGTAGACCTGGGTGTCTAGCACCAGCACCTTGATCGGCACTCCGGAGGCGAGGGCGCGCGACAGGTTCTGGAAGCCGATGTCGTACATGGCGCCGTCGCCGCCGACGGAGACCACCGGCGGACACATCAACCACTCCTCCTCGCTGAACTCGCGCCAGTTGAAGCGGCGGAACCAGGCATCGTGGGTTGCGGCGTTGTAGTTGCCGGCCAGCTCCAGTTCGGCCATGCGGATCGCCTTGAAGCCGTCGGCCATCTTCACCATGTGGCCTTCGAACAGACCCATCGCCATGGACGGGCTGTCCTGGAACAGATGCGAGGCCCACGGGAACGGATAGGGGTTGTAGGGGAAGGTGGAACCCCATACCGAAGTGCAGCCGGTGGAGTTGACGATGCCCATGTCGGAACGGCCGCGCTGGCTCGGTCCCTGCTCATAGCGCCACTTCAGGTCGCGCAGGCGGTCGAGCAGGTTGGTGGCCCAGCGCAGCCAGTCACGATCAATCACCGTCTTCTCGTGACCGGCATCGAGGTTCTCGGACAGGGAGGCCAGGGTCAGGTCGCTGCCATTGACCTTGCGCACGGCGCTGTCGATGGCCACCACGTTGGAGAGATCGACACCTTCGGCCAGCTTCAGGCGGATGTGCTGCTCCAGCTTTGCGATCAGCTCATCGAGCTTGGCCAGGTGCTTCTTCACGCGCGGCTGCATCAGTGCCGTAGCGGTGCCGGTGAACAGGTGGATGATGGTCTTTTCGCCGCAACCGAGACAGGCGCCGTCGCCGCACACCATGGAACCGTAGTTGCGCTTGTCGAGCAGCATGGTCTCCAGCGCGCCGATCTTTTCGTCCATATCGTCGATGCGGATGAAGTCGCGATCGGTGGTGGGCAGGTCGAGCCAGAAGGCCCAGTTGCTGCGCATCAGTTCAACCGCTTCGTCATTCTGTTTGGTGGCGACCAGGGCGTTGTCGTCGCACACGTCGATGCACTCCATGCAGCCCTTGCAGGTGTAGGGATTGACGGTGATGGAGAAGAGGCCGCCGCTGCCCTTGGCCTTCTTCTCGCGATTGGCCCAGTAGGGTTTGGTGACGGAGAATTCGAAGCCGCCGATGGCGTCCATCAGCAGGCCGAACTCCTTCTCCAGTTTTTCGCGTTGCTCACCTTCCAGCTCGGACTCGGCCAGGGTTTCAAGGATCGCCTGGTCCAGCAGGTTGCGCGCATTGGCGCTTTCGCCGGCGGCGTCGAGCAGGGCGCGCAGCCTCTTCTCCACCTTGCGGCTCTCGCGGCGCAGGTGCTGGGTCGGCGTGCCCTTCAGCTCGATGTTGCCGATGGCGGTGTTGAACACCTCACCGATGGTATTGACCAGACCGGGGATGGCCGAGTCGGGGCAAACGCTATAGCAGTCGCCGCAGGCGGTGCAGTTCTCCGCCACCCACTTGGGATATTCGAAACGGATCTGGGTCATATCGCGGAACACGCCGGTCGCCGCCGGGATCAGCGACATACCCTGGAACGGATCGGCCAGATTGTCGGAGCCTTTGCCGGTGGCGTAGAACGAACCGGTCTGTTCCCAAAAGCGGTGTACGTCGGCGACGCCGCCTGCGCCGGCCGGCAGATGCTTGAACATCACCGGCAGCGCATTCTCCTTCTTCTTCAGAGTCTGGCGCGTGGCGCCGACAACCTTGTTCACCACCTCATGCACTTCGTCGAAGCCGCGGCGCACGATGCGGATGTTGTCTTCCACCACGCGCTTGCCCTTGGCGCCGAACTTGGCTTCGAGCTGGTCGTGGATCGCCTTGAACAGTTTCGCTTCATCCAGGCCGGCCAGCTTCATCAGCGGCGAGGCGGCGAAGAAGGCGCCCTGGAAGGCGTTGCCCTGCATGCGCAGTTGCAGCTCGGGGTTGGATGCCTCCTCGCGGGCGATCTTGAAGCCGTCCATGCAGAACACGCGGATGTCGTTGTCGACGATGAACTTCTGTGCCCACAACGGGAAGCCGGCCCACAGTTCGTTCGGATCGTCATAGCTCGACTGGATGATGAATACGCCGCCCTGTTTCAGACCGTAGAGCGGGTTGGAGTGGCTGAACACGTTGGGGTCCGGCGACATCACCACGTCGACGTAGTGGTATTCGCAGTTGACGCGGATCGGTGTCGGGGCGGCGGATAGATAATAGGTGGTCGGCTGACCCTTCTTTTCCGAACCGTACTTGGGGTTGGCCTTGATCTCGAAACCGAGCAGGTCGTACAGGGTCATCGCCAGGTTCTTGCCGGTGGTGATGGCGCCCCAGCCGCCCACCGAATGCATGCGCACGGTGATCGAATTTTCCGGCATCAGGTTCGGGTTCTCCGAACCGCGCAACGACAGCCCCTTCACCTGCGGATAGGCGTCGAGGATCTGCTGCATGTGGATCTCCTGCTTCGGCGTGGCCGCCTCATCGCGCACGAAGTCGATGCCGAGATAGAAGAACTTGCGCTTGCTGCCGTCGGGCAGCATGTTCTCGACGGCGGCGATCAGACCCTCCGGTTGCAGGTCGCGGGAGCCGAGGCCGTAGGCGCCGGAATAGAGGCGCGGCGCCTCTTCGCTTTGGTACCCCGCGTAGCTCGGGTAGGGCAGCTCTTCGTCCTTGCCGGCGCGGCCGTTCTCCAGGCACTTGTTGAGTGCCGCGCGCACTTCGCGCATCACCGGTAGGTCTTCCGCCAGCGGCTGGTCGGTGCGTTCCAGCACGACAACGCCCTTCTTGCCCTTCAGCACCTTGCCGATGAGGTCGCCGGGGAAGGGGCGGTATAGGGTGAGGTCGACCACACCCACTTTCAGTTTGCGTTTGTCGCGCAGGTAGTCGGCCACGGCCTGGGCCTGAACGATCATCGAGCCCATGCCGAGGATGACGTAGTCGGCGTCGTCGGTGCGGTAGGCGTCGACGCGCTGGTATCGACGGCCGGTCAGCTGGTAGTACTCGTCCATCACCCGGTCGGTGAGCTCCGGAATGTGCGCGAAGAAATAGGGGCGCTGCGCCGCCACCGTCTGCATATAGGCGTCCTGGTTCTGCACCGAACCGGAGAGCATCGGATTGTCCACGTCCCAAATGGCCGGCACGCGGCGGCGCTTCTCGCCGAACAGCATCTTCTGCGCGGCGGTGGGGCATTCGATCATGTCGTCCGGGAGGCCGAGGAACTCCGCGATCAGTTCACGCTCGGGAACGTTGAGCGGCTCGATCAGGTGGGTGGTGAGGAAACCGTCCTGCGCCACCACGGCCGGGGTCAGGGCCAGCTCGGCCACTTTGCGGCCGATGAGGTTGAGGTCGGCGGCGCCCTGGGCGTTGGTGGCGAACACCTGGAAAAAACCGGTGTCGTCGATGCAGTGGTAGTCGTCGTGGCCGCAGTGGACGTTGAGCGAGGCCTTGGTGATGGCGCGGCAGCCGATGTTCAGGACGTAGGGCAGGCGCTTGCCGACGGCCGCATAGAGCGACTCGTGCATGAAGGCGACGCCCTGGGCCGAGGAGAAATTGGTGGCGCGCAGGCCGGTCATGGAGAGACCCGCGGTGACCGCGGCGGCTGCGTGTTCGGATTCGGGTTCGACGAAGATCAGCGTACGGTCGGAGATGTTGACGTGGCCGTCGGCGGCGGCGTCGGCCCAGTATTCGCCCATTTGGGTCGATGGCGTGATGGGGTAGGCACCCGCTGCGTCGCTGGCCTCGCGCTCGCACATGATGACGGCGGAGTTGCCGTCCATCGCCATGCGCGTACCGGGATACTTGAACGTCTTGGTCTCTTTCTTTCCGAACATGTAACTCACCCTCGTTTTGCATGTGGGTCGGACATCAGTCCGACCCACTTCAATTCAGCCGACCGGAAGTGCCTCCTGGCGTACTACTTTCTTCGCATCCCGTCCCTTCACCGCTCCCTCATTGTCGAGCCATACGATCGCGCCGGTGGGGCAGCGTTCGATGGCGATGCGGGACGCCAGCCTGTTGTTGCCGTAATCAACCGTCGCCAGATTGTTGCGCAGCGTGAGCAGCCCCTCGGGGGCGTCGGCGGCGCAGCGCCCGCAGGCGGTGCAGGCCACCTGGCACTCCAGCTCCGCTTCGTCGCCGAGTTGCTGGTTCTTGCAGGCCACCCACAAGCGGTGGTTGGCCGGTTGCAGCGAAAACAGCCCCTTGGGGCAGACTTCAATGCAGTCGCCGCAGGCGGTGCATTTGGCGGCATCGACCAGCGGCAGGCCGTGACGGTCCATGGCGATGGCGTCGAAGTCGCAGACCTCGGCGCAGTCGGCCAGTCCCAGGCAGCCCCAGGAACAGGCCTTGCCGCCGCCGGAGACCAGCGCCGCGGCGCGGCAGGACTTCATCCCTTCATAGCGGGCGCGGGTGCGCGCCACGTGGGTGCCGCCGCCGCAGGCCAGGCGCGCCACCTGTTTTTCGTGGTCGCCCACGGCGACGCCGAGAAGGTCGGCGATCACCTGGTTCGTTTCTGCAGTGTTGACCGTACATTTGCCCGGATCGGTGCGGCCGTCGATCAGCGCCTCCGCGAACTGACGGCAGCCTGCCGTACCGCAGGCGCCGCAGTTGGCGTGGGGCAGCATCTCGTCCACCTGATCGATGCGCGGGTCTTCGAACACATAGAGACGACGGTTGGCGAAGGCGAGCAGGGACGCCAACGTCACCCCGAGGGAGGCCATGAATGCACCGGATGCGGCGATGTGTAAAATAGGGCTCATACCTTGAAGCCTCTAAGTAACTTAATGCTTACGCCAAATCCATACTGAATATGTCAACAAATGACCGTACTCCCTGTGTGTGAAGAGAGTCTAAAATTATTTCATTTATTTGACTTCCCAATTATTTCAATTCTTAATATTGAAATTGACAATAATGGAGGCATGCCATGGCCACGATGCCCAATCTCTACTACAAGCAAAACCGTCTCAAACAGCTGCGCGCGTTCTGCCATACGGCGCGTACCGGCAGCATCACGCTGGCCGCCGAATCGCTGTTCCTGAGTCAGCCGTCGGTGTCGCTGCAGATCCAGGCGCTGGAGCGGGAGTTCGGCATTACGCTGTTCGAGCGGCGCGGCCCCAGCATCAAGATGACGCCGGAAGGGGATACCCTCTATCTGCTGGCGGAACCGCTGGTGGAGGGGATCGACAAGCTGCACGAGACCTTTGCCGCCCAGTTCGGCAAGCTGGAATCGGGCGACCTGAACATCGCCGCGGGCGAGTCGACCATCCTCTATATCCTGCCGGAGCCGATGAAGCGCTTCGCCGAGGCCTATCCCCATATCCGCCTCAAGCTGCACAACGTGACCGGCCGCGACGGTCTGGCGATGCTGCGGGCGGACGAGGTGGATTTCGCCGTGGGTTCCATGATCGAGGTGCCGGACGACATCATTTATAAGCCGGTGGTGACCTACGACCCGACCCTGATCACTGCCCCGGATCATCCGCTGGCGAAAAAGGAGAATCTGCGTCTGGCGGACATCAGCCCCTACGGCCTGATCCTGCCGCCACGCCACCTCTCCACCTGGCGTATCGTCGATTTGGTGTTCCAACAGCACAATCTGACCTACAACGTGGCGCTGGAGGCGGGTGGCTGGGAGGTGATCAAGAAATACGTCGAACTGGGGCTGGGCATCTCCATTGTCACTGACGTCTGCCTCACCGGCGAGGAGCCGCTTGCGCGCATCCCGCTGGATCAGTATTTCCCGCGCCGTACCTATGGCATCGTGGTGAGGCGCGGACGCTTCCTGTCGCCGCAGGCGAAGCGCTTTCTGGATATGGTGAACAGCGTGTTCGTGCATGACGGCAGTGGCGCGACTTTGGGTGGGATGGGC
>DFMR01000118.1 GCA_002376325.1 Proteobacteria bacterium UBA3588
AAGGTCTTAACCACGGGGACACAGGGATTTAACACCAATATCACCGACGATACAGACACACTATCCCTTGTATTCCCCGTGCACCCCGTGTGCCCCGTGGTTGATTCATGGCTTTGGGATTTTGAGATAGGTTCTAGTTCGGATCATTTCTCCTTGCGGTGATCGACCACCCGCACCGCCTTGCCCTGGGAACGGGGCACCTCGCCGGTGCGGAGTACGGCGACCTCGGCGGAGACGCCGATGTAATCCTTGATATCGTGCGCCACCTTGCGCGCCACCCGCTGCAGCGCCTCTTCGCCCTGCGTCAGCAGCGGCGGACTCGCTTCGACGTTGACCACCATACGGTCCATGTTGTGCTCGCGGAACACCTCGATTTGGTAGAACGGGGCCAGGGTCTCGGTCTGCATCAGCACCGATTCCACCTGCGAGGGAAAGACGTTGACACCGCGGATGATCAGCATATCGTCGGTGCGGCCGGTGACCCGGCGCATGCGCACGTGGGTGCGGCCGCAGCGGCACGGCGCCGGGTCGAGCACCGAGATGTCGCGGGTGCGGTAGCGCAGGATCGGGAACGCCTCCTTGCTCAGCGAGGTGAACACCAACTCGCCCTCCGCGCCGTAGGGCAGCGGTTCGCCGCTGTCGGGATCGACGCACTCCACCAGGAAATGGTCCTCCCATACGTGCAGACCCTTCTTGGCATTGACGCACTCGATAGCGACGCCCGGCCCCATCACCTCGGACAGGCCGTAGATGTCGACAGCATCGATCCCCAGGCGCGACTCGATCTCGTAGCGCATCTCCTCGCTCCACGGCTCGGCGCCGAACACGCCGGTCCTGAGCGGCAGCTTGCGCACGTCCACCCCCAGTTCCATCGCCTCCTCGGCGATGTTCAACGCGTAGGACGGCGTGCAACCCAGGGCGGTCGGTTCGAAATCCTTGAGCAGCATGATCTGCTTGTGGGTCTGGCCGCCCGACATGGGGGTGACGGTGAGCCCCAACTCCTCGGCGCCGTAGTGAAAACCGAGGCCGCCGGTGAACAGACCGTAGCCGTAGGCGTTGTGCAGGCGATCGCCGGGGCCGAGGCCGGCGGCGCCGAGGGAACGGGCCATCAGCATCGCCCAGACATGCACGTCGCGCTTGGTGTAACCGACCACGGTCGGCTTGCCGGTGGTGCCGGAAGAGGCGTGAATACGCACCACCTGATCGGTGGGTACCGAAAACATGCCGAAGGGGTAGTTCTCGCGCAGATGCGCCTTGGTGGTGAAGGGCAACAGGTTGGCGTCGGCCAGCCGCTTGATGTGCTGCGGCTTCACCCCCAGCTCATCCATCGCCTCGCGGTAGAAATTGACGGTGGCGTAGCATCGCTCGACCGTGCGTTGCAGCCGCTCCAGTTGCAACGCCTGCAACGTGTCGCGCGGCAACGTTTCATTATGGCGATCGTACATCATCGCAACGCCTCATCTTTTTCGATCATTTCGTCGAGCAATTCGTCGCGCCGGAACACCGTGCCCGAGAACAGCCCCACCAGGGTGCCGTCGCCGCGCCGCACGCTGACCTGATAGACGCCGGTGGTGCGCCCCAGCGACGCCTCCTCCGCCTCGGCGGTGAGCACGTCGCCGCTGCGGCTGGCGGCCGGATACTGCATGGCGGCGCTGAGCCCCACGGCGAGGCGGCCGTGGCTGTTGCTGGCCACCGCGAAGGCGAAATCGGCAAGGGTGAAGGTGACACCGCCGTGGGTGGCGCCGGCGGCATTGAGCATGTCGGGCGTGACCGCCATGGAGACGCGACAAGCGCCGGGACGCACGCTCTCCAGGCGCATGCCGAACTGGCACGCCAGTCGGTCGTTGGCCGCCAGATAGCGGCCGACGCGTTCGGCGATCCGGTGTGACTGTTCCTCATCTTCGAGCATAGGGAGTCGCAGCGAAACCTTGATATCTATCGAGGAAACGGCCCCCGTGGCACCGGGCGGCGCACTGCGGGGTTTTGACGAACCGTTAACGCTTCGCCCCGCCCTAAAGGGCGGAATCCGATGTTACCAAAGAGTGCAGGGAAATACAGGTAGGGTGCCGGTGCACATTACGTGCTACCGCGCGCAACAATCGTTTTTCAAAATCATTGGCCATGTAGGCCGGACATAGCCCAGCGGTGTCCAGCAGCCCGCCCGATACCGCTGCGCTCCATCGGGCCTACAACGGTCCACAAATTCGGCGGACGAGCCGAAAAAAACGCCGTGATTCAGCCGCAATGTAGGCCGGACATCGCGCTGCGGCGTCCGCCAGCCTTCGGCCGCGATTAGCTTTGTCGCGGCCGAGCCTCTCCTACCGCCGCTCGGCGACGATGCGGGCGAAGCGCCCCTCCTTGGCGATCTCGCTGTGGATCACGGCGAAGCCGGCGTGGTTCAGCAGGTAGATCAGATCCTCGCGCGAGAAGCGGTTGTGCTCGCCGAAGTGGACGAAGAAATCCTCCAGCTCAGCGGTGGTCACGTCGGCGCCGAAGACGGTCGCCTCGTCGCTCTGCTGGCGCACGTATACCTCCAGCGGTGCGCGCACCCAGTCGGTGACGTAGAAGCGCCCGCCGGGCCGGATCACACGGTGCATCTCCTGTAACGCGCGCAGCGGCTGCTCCATTTCGTGCAGCATGATGGAGGCCATCGCCGCGTCGACCGAGGCGTCGGCCAGGGGCAGATGGGGGTCGTGCAGATCCTCTTCGATGATCTCGCAGCCGGCCGGCAGTTCGTCGATCGCCGCCAGCATGTAGGGGGCCACCTCGACGCCGATGGCGCGCATGCCCGGATAGCGCTTGGCCAGCGCCCGCACCAGCAGGCCGGGACCGGACCCGAGGTCGAGCACCACCGGCGTGTCGGAATAGACCGGCTCGATCCACCGCTGCCACGAGTTCCAGAANNAACCGTCAACGTCCTGTCAACAAAGCTTCACAAACCGTTGCTAGCTTGGCGGCGTACCCAAAAGACAAAAGACGATAAGGAGACAGACCATGAGCGAAGTAGTCGCGTTTTACACCCAACCGGTACCGGCCGGTCACGAGCATCGCAGCCGCCTGTTGCAGGAGATCGCCTTCCTGGAGGCACGGCTGTTCCAATTGCGCAATGACGGCGACTGCGCCTACGAGCGCGCCCTCGGCCGCACCTATACCGCCCTGCTCGGCCTGCGCCGCCAGGAGCTGACGACCGTCAACGCCTGACCCGCCTTCACAGCCGGCCGCGATCGTCGCGCACGGCGAATCCGTTCCACGGCCCGGCGACGCCGCGTGTCAGCGCCAGCACCTTAAACAGCTCCCCCATCTCCCCCGGCAACAACAGCCGCTTCATCTGCGCAGCGGCCTCCAGTTGCGCGCGCGTGTCGCCGCCGGCATCGGCCAGTTCCAGCAGGCCGCTGCCGAGCAGAAAGTTGGCCTGGTTGGCAAAGCCGGCCACACCGAGGCCGGCCGCCAGCGCCGCCTCGGCCACGGCGGTGAAATCAACGTGCGCGGTGATGTCCTGCAACCCCGCCAGGATCAGCGGGTCGGGATGGGCACGATGGCGGTAGTGGCACATCAGGGTGCCGCCGCCCCGTTGCGGATGGTAGAACTCGCGCTGCGGAAAGCCGTAGTCGAACAGCAGCGCCATGCCGCGCCGCAGCCACCCGGCGAGGCCGCGCACCCAACCCTCCGCCGCCAGATTGACCTCGGTTTCGTAGCCCTCCGGCAGCGGCGACTGCGCCATGATCTGCTGCAATCGTTCGACCGCCGCCGGCGTCGCGGTGTCCAGCACCCGCCAGGCGAAACCCTCCTCGCGCCAACAGACGCCCAGCTCCCGCAGCGCGCCGTCGTGGACCCGCAGGCGGTGCACCGGCATGGCGTCGAGCACCTCGTTGGCCAGCACCACGCCGCTGAATTCGACGGGCGGCCGCTCCAGCCACACCGCCCGCGCCGCCAGCTGCGGCGCCCGCTGCTGCAAGGTCTGCTGCTGGCGCTGGCGCAGGTCGGCGCTCACCTCCAGAATCAGATACCGCTGCGGCAGGGCGTCGCGCCGTTCCAGTTCCAGCAGGATATCGGCGGCCATCGCGCCGCTGCCGGCTCCGAACTCCAGCAGCTCCCCGCCGTCGAGCCGGCGCAGCACCTGCTCGCACTGGCGCGCGACGCAGCGGGAAAACAGCGGCGACAGCTCCGGCGCAGTGACGAAATCGCCGGACTCGCCGAACTTGCGGCTGCCGGCGCTGTAGTAGCCGAGGCCCGGCGCGTAGAGCGCCAGCTGCATGAAGCGGTCGAAACCGATCACGCCGCCGGCCTCGTCGACGGCGGCGCGGATCAGCGCGACCAGTTCGGCGCTGTGGGCGGAGGCGGCCGCATCAGGCGGCGGCAGTTCGCGCAGGCTGGCGGCAACCGCGCGCAGATCAGGGGAATCGAACGGCATGGAGTTTCCGGGGTAAGCGAGTTTCTGTAGAGTGTGCCAGATGACAACGGGGAGCAGAAGCGTGCAACAGACCGAACCACTCGCCGGCAAGGTGGCCTTGATCACCGGTGCCGCCCACCGCATCGGCGCCGTCACCGCGCGCACGCTGCATGCCGCCGGCGCCAATATCGTGCTGCACTACCGCAGCTCCCGCAAGGGCGCGCAGGTACTGCAAAACGAACTCAATATGATCCGCGCCGAGTCGGTGATGCTGGTGCAGTCCAATCTGCTCGATAGCGGGAAGCTGGTATCGCTGGCACGCGAGGCGCACGACGCCTGGGGCCGGCTCGACATCCTGATCAACAACGCCTCCAGTTTCTATCCCACCGCCGTCGGCAAGGTCGACGAGGAGCAGTGGAACGACCTGCTCGGCACCAACCTCAAGGCGCCGTTCTTTCTCTCCCAGGCCGCGGCGCCCTACCTGGCACGCGAGAAGGGCTGCATCGTCAACATCGTCGACATCCACGCCGACCGTCCGCTCAAAGGCTATCCGGTCTACAGCATCGCCAAGGCCGGGCTGGTAATGCTGACCAAGGCGCTGGCCTGCGAACTGGGCCCGCAGGTGCGGGTGAACGCGGTGGCGCCCGGCGCCATCCTCTGGCCGGATCACGACATGGACGACGTCACCAAGCAACGCATCGTCTCGCGCACCTTTCTCAAACGCCAGGGCGAACCCGCCGACATCGCCGGCGCCGTGCTGTTCCTGGTGCGCGAGGCCGGCTACATGAGCGGCCAGGT
>DFMR01000119.1 GCA_002376325.1 Proteobacteria bacterium UBA3588
TCGCACCTCGCACCTCGCACCCGCCGTCAGAGTGCCATCAACACCCGTTGGTGGGCGGTGAGTTCGCGGTAGATGGCGTCGAGCTGCGCCTGGCTCTCGGCGCGCACGACGACGGTGACCGAAAGGTATTTGCCGTTGCTGCTGGGGCGGGTGCTGATGGCCCCTTCGCCCAGGTTGCCGACGTGACGGCCGACCAGCGTGACCACCAGGGCGTCGAAATCGTCCGCCGCAAGGCCCATGGCCTTGATGGGAAAGTCGCAGGGGAACTCCAGGGCGCTCTGTTGTCCGCTCATGGCGCCGTCAAGCGACCTCGCCGGCGCGAAATGCGCGCTTATAGTCGGCGTAGAGACGGCTGATGCGCTGCCACAGCGGGCCGGGACGGCCGTTGCCGACGGGGACGCCGTCGAGCCGGATCACCGCCGCCACCTCTTTGGTGGAACTGGATATCCACAGCTCGTCGGCGTCGCGCAGTTCGGCGGCGGCAATATCCGTTTCGCGGCACGGGATGGCGTTGGCGCGGCACAGTTCCACCACCAGGTCGCGGGTAATGCCGGGCAGCAGCAGGTTGCTCTTCGGCGGCGTGCGCACCTCGCCGTGGCGAACGATGAAAAGGTTGCTGGCGGCGCCTTCGGTGGCGTTGCCCTCACGCAGCAGGATCGCCTCCGCCGCGCCGGCGTCGATGGCGTGTTGACGCATCAATACGTTGGGCAACAGGGTGATCGCCTTGATGTTGCAGTGTTTCCAGCGGATATCCTCGACCGTCACTGCGGCGACGCCGTCGCGCGCCGCTGCATCGGGTTCGCTGAGCGGCGACGACATGGCGAATACCGTGGGCCGGGGTTCGCGCGGAAAGGCGTGATCGCGTTTGGGTGCGACGCCGCGGGTGAGTTGAAGGTAGAGCGATTGATCGCCACCGCCGTTGCGGGCGATGAGGTCGAGCAGTACGTCGCGCCACTGGCCGTGGTCCAAGGGGTTGGCGATGCGGATCCCCTCCAGACTCTGGTCGAGTCGCGCCAGGTGGTGTTCGAGGCGGAACGGCCGACCGCCGTAGATCGGGATCACTTCATAGATGCCGTCGCCGAACAGAAAGCCACGGTCGAGGACCGAGACCCTCGCCTCGGTGACCGGCAGGAAAACGCCGTTGAGGTAAACGATGTCGTCGGCCATGGCGGCGTTAGCGCTGCGGCGCTATTGGAACCAAAGGCGCACGTCGTCCATCATGCGTTGCCACAGGCTGCCCTGGGGCACGGTCTCCAACGCGATCAGCGGACGTTGTGCCACGGTTTGATCGCCCAGTTTGACGTTGACGGTGCCGAGACGCTGCCCCTTTTGGGTCGGTGCGATGATCGAGCCGTCGATGGTCATGGAGGCGCTCAGCTTGTTGTACTGGCCGCGCGGAACGGTGATATAGAGTGGCTTGGCGATGCCCAGGTCCACGGTATCGTCGGCGCCTTTCCAGATACGCATCGCCTTGAGCGGCTGGGCGGCAGCGTAGAGCTTGTGCGTCTCGTAGAAACGGAAGCCATAGTTAAGCAGACTTTCGTTTTCGCTGGCGCGGCCGTTGTCGGTCTTGGCGCCCATCACCACCGATATCAGGCGCATGCCGTCGCGCTTGGCGGAGGCGACCAGGCAATAGCCGGCGCTCTCGGTGTGGCCGGTCTTCAGGCCATCGACGGAACTGTCGCGCCAGAGCAGCAGATTACGGTTGTTCTGGGTGATGCCGTCATAGGTAAATTGCTTGACCGCATCCCAGTGGTAGTACTCGGGGAAATCGTGAATCAATGCCCGCGCCAGGATGGCGAGGTCGTGGGGGCTCGTGTAGTGGTCCGGGATGGGCAGGCCGGTGGCATCGGAATAGTGGGTGTTGGTGAGGCCGAGCGCCTGCGCATGTTCGTTCATCAGCGCGACAAAGGTGTCTTCGCTGCCGGCGACATATTCGGCCAGCGCCGTCGCCGCATCGTTGCCGGAATCAATCAGCATGCCCTGCAGCAGCTGTCCCACCGACACCTCGCTGCCCACTTCGATAAACATGCGCGAGCCGCCCGTGCGCCATGCTTTCTTGCTGACCCGCACCTTGTCGTTGAGGTGGATCTGGCCGGCGCGCAGCTCGGAAAACACCACATAGGCCGTCATCAGCTTGGTGAGGCTGGCGGGCTCCATGTGTTCGTTGCCGTTCTTCTGCGCCAGCACGTCGCCACTGTGGTAGTCGAGCAGGTAATAGCCGTGGGAATCGAGCGCCGGCGGATCGGGGATCAGACTCGGCACCGCGAATGCGGTGGAAGCGGAGAGCAATAACGCAACGAAAGAGATATGGAGTAACCGTTTCATAGTGGACTGCACGGCCGCGGTGTCGCGGCATTAGCTGTTGGAATTGGTCAATTTTACCGCTTTAGCGCGGCAAAATGTAGATACACCGGAAGTTAGGCCCGGCTCCCTGCGGGAAGTTCAATCCACGACGACACTGGGCCGGCCCAGGCCCAGGGCGCTGAGCTTGCGCGCCAGCTGGTCTGCCGCCGCGACACTGGGAATGGGGCCGACCCGGACGCGGTAGAGGGTGGCGTGCTTATTGTCGCGCCCTTCCTGGATCACCACCGGCGGCAGGTCGTCCTGCGCCAGTCGGCGGCGCAGCTGCTCGGCGTTGCTGCGGCTGATGAAGGCGCCGACCTGGAGATAGAGGCCGACCGGTTGCGGCGGCGGATCGGCGGCGGCCAGACGCGCCGGCGCCGTCACGGCCGTCGGCGCGGGTACGGCATCGGTGCGCGCCAGCCGCGTCGGCGGCGGTGCCGGCTCACCTGGGGTGATGGCGCGGACCTCGACCAGCCCGGTGCCGGTGGCGACGATGTCCAGTTTCTTGGCCGCTGCATAGGAGAGATCGATCAGGCGGTTGTCCATGAACGGGCCGCGATCGTTGACGCGCACGATGCAGTTGCGGCCGTTGCGCAGATTGGTGACGCGGACATAGGTCGGCAGCGGCAGCGTTTTGTTGGCGGCGGTCATCGCGTACATGTTGTAGATCTCGCCGTCGGAGGTGTGCTGGCCGTGAAACTTGGTGCCGTACCAGGAGGCGATGCCGCGCCTGACGTAGCCGCGGGCGCTGGCCAGGACGTGGTAGGTGCGGCCGTTGACGGTGTAGCTGGGCGCATTGCCCAGTTTGCTGTGCGGTTCGTAATGGGGGATCGGGTTGGGGACGTCCGCGACGTCGACCGGGTGGCTGGGGCCGCCGTCCTGGGTGGTGAGGGTGCCGCAGCCGGTTAACAGCAATGCGGCGGCCGCCGCCAGCCAGCGCATGGGTCTGTAATCAGGACGGTGAGTCATTGAGTGCCGTAATTGCCTTGCCGTCGTTTTCCTTCGCTTTGCGGATCGCCTCGCTCAACTGGTAGACGGCCATGGCGTAGAGCGGACTGCGGTTGTAGCGTGTGATCACGTAAAAATTGTTGAACGTCACCCACTCCTGCGGACCAGCGCTGTTTTGCAGCTGCACCAGCGCAACGTCCATATCGGGCGGCAGCCGGTGCCGCGGCGTGACCTCGTAGTCGGGCAGTTGCTCCGCTTCCGTCTGCGGTTTGAGTCCGAGATCCAGCAGGGTTTTGTAATCGCTGCCGTGCACCAGGGCCGGCATTGCCACCGGGCCGCCGTCGATCCAGCCGTGCTGCTGGAAATAGTTGGCGACGCTGCCGATGATGTCGCGGTTGTCATTCCACAGGTTGCGCTTGCCGTCGCCGTCGAAGTCCACCGCGTAGCTGCGGAAACTGCTGGGGATGAACTGCGGCGCTCCCATCGCGCCGGCGTAGGAACCGGTCAGCTTGAACGGCCCCATTCCCTCTTCGCGAACCATCAGCAGATACTGCTCCAGCTCCTTGCGGAAGAATGCGCCGCGCGGGGGATAATCGAAGGCCAGCGTGCTGAGCGCGTCGATAACGCGATAGCCGCCGATATTGCGGCCGTAGCGTGTCTCCACTCCGAGGATCGCGACGATGTATTGCGGCGCGACGCCGTAGCGCTTCTCCGCCGCCGCCAGTGCCGCCGCGTTGGCCTTCCAGTAGGCGACGCCGCCGCTGATGCGGTCCTTGGTGACAAACAGTGCGCGATAGGCATACCACGGCTTGCTTTCCGCCGGCCGCGTGATGGTGTCGATGATCTCGGGGTGGATCTTCACCTGACGAAATATCTTGAACAGATAGGCGCGGGAAAAGTCATGCTGCTTGACCATGGCGTCAATGAACTGGTCGACGTCGCTGCGGCGGGTCAGATCGCTCTGCGCCCGGCAAGAGACGGCAAAAGCGCACAGCAGCACAAGGAAAATGGTACGGCTGAATTTCATATTACATCTTCAATAGCTTGCGGTGTGTGTGTATGGACATCAGCATACCGAAGGATGCCATCAAGGTCACCATCGAGCTTCCGCCATAGCTTATCAGCGGCAGCGGTACGCCCACCACCGGCAGCAGGCCGCTGACCATGCCGATGTTGACGAACACATATACCAGGAATGTTATGGTGAGTCCGCCGGAGAGCAGGCGGGTGAAGGTGTCCTGGGCGCGGCTGGTGATGTAGAGGCAACGCAGGATGACGAACAGATAAAGGGCCAGCATCAGCAGGGCGCCGAACAGGCCGAACTCTTCGCCGAATACGGCGAAGATGAAGTCTGTGTGGCGTTCCGGCAGGAAATCGAGGTGCGACTGGGTGCCGTTGAGCCAGCCCTTGCCGTAGATGCCGCCGGAACCGATGGCGATGGTGGACTGGATGATGTGGTAGCCGGCGCCCAGCGGATCGCTCTCCGGATTGATGAAGGTGAGCACTCGCTGACGCTGATAACCGTGCATGCCGAATTTCCACAGCAATACGGCGGTGGGGATGGCAAGGATGAAGGCGACGATCAGATAGCGCCACGGTAGGCCGGCGAACAGCAGCACGAAGCTGCCGGCACTGATGATCAGCAGCGCGGTGCCCAGGTCGGGCTGCTTGGCGATCAGCAGCGCAGGTACCGCGAACAGCGCAATACCGACCAGGATGCGGCGGAAATGCGGCGGTAGCGGCGTTTCCGCCAGATACCAGGCCACCATCATCGGCACCGCCACCTTCATCACTTCCGAGGGCTGGAAGCGCAATATTCCCAGGTCGAGCCAGCGTTGGGCGCCCTTGCCGATGACGCCCAGCGCCAGCACTGCCAGCAGCAGGATCAGTCCCAGCGTGTAGAGATGCGGCGTCCAGCGGTGCAGTGTCTCAGGCCGGATCTGGGCAAACGCCACCAGCACGATAAACGACAGCACCAGGCGCAGCGCCTGGCGCGTCACCATGCTCATATCCTCGCCTGCGGCCGAATAGAGGATCACCAGGCCGAGCGCCGAGAGCAGCACCAGGGCAATCACCAGCGGCATGTCCAGATGCAGTGCCAATGACAGGCCGCGCCGTCCGGGGCGTTGGCTCTCCTCGAGAATCATTGCATGTCCTTCTTCAGTTGACCGTCCGGACCCAACAGATAGGTATCCATCACCTTGCGCGCGATAGGGGCGGCAACACTGCCGCCGCCGCCGCCGTTCTGGACCAGTACTGCCACGGCGATACGCGGTTTGTCGGCCGGCGCGAAGCCGATGAACAGGGCGTGGTCGCGCAACCGTTTGGGGATGTCCTGAGGGACGTAGACCTCATCCTGCTTGATGCCGAATACCTGCGCGGTACCGGTCTTGCCGGCAACCTGATAGGCCAGATCGTGGCTGATGCTGTGCGCCGTACCATTATAGGCCGCGACGACGCTGATCATCGCACGTTGAATGCGTTGCCAGTCGGCTATGTTGACCACCGGTATCGGTGGCAGGGCCTGGGGCGGCGGGTAGTTTTTTTTGCCGGTGATCGGATCTTGCACCGCTTCCACCACGGTGGGACGCATGCGCTTGCCGAACTCGGCCAGCGTCGCGGTGGCCGATGCCAGCTGCAGCGGCGTGGCCAGGGTGAAGCCCTGGCCGATGCCGGTGATCAGGGTCTCGCCCGGAAACCATGGCTGATGCTTGCTGCGCCGTTTCCAGGTGCGTGACGGCATCAGTCCGGACGATTCGCCGGTCAGGTCGATGCCGGTGCGGTGGCCGAAGCCGAACTGCTGCATGAAGGCCGACATGCGGTCGATGCCGAGCTTGAGGGCGAGGTTATAGAAGTAGACGTCACACGACTCGGTGATGGCGTGGCTGAGGTCGATGATGCCGTGGCCGCCCGCTTTCCAGCCACGATACTTGTGCGAGTCGCCTTTCAGAGTGAAGTAGCCCGGACAGTAGAACTCGGTGTTCGGCGTGATTTCGCCCGATTCGAGTCCTGCCAGTCCGTAGAACGGCTTGACCGTGGAACCGGGCGGGTATTGTCCGGTGACGGCGCGGTTGAACAATGGCTGGGACTTGGATGTGGTCAATTCGTTGTAGGTCTTGGTATCGACGCCGTTGACGAACACGTTGGGGTCGAAGCTGGGCATGCTGACCAGGGCCAACACGGCGCCGTTGGTCGGGTCAATCGCCACCAGCGCGCCGTACTGGTTGCCGAAGGCCTGCTCGGCGACGTGCTGCAGATTGACGTCGATGTTGAGATAGAGGTTGCGGCCCGGTACCGGCGGTGTACGTTGCAGCACGCGCAGCACGCGGCCGCGGGCATTGGTCTCGACCTGCTGGTAGCCGACGCGGCCGTGCAGTTCATCCTCATAGGCCTTTTCCACACCGATCTTGCCGATGTGGTTGGTGCCGGCATAGTTGGAGGCGTCGAGGGTCTGCAGTTCCTGTACGTCGATGCGGCCGACATAGCCCACCGTGTGCGCCATCAGCGGGCCAAGCGGATAGTAGCGCGACAGGCGCGATTTTATCTCCACTCCCGGCAGCCGATAGCGGTTGACGGCGATGCGTGCCACCTCCTCGTCGCTGAGGCGGAAGCGCAACGGTATCTCCTCGAAACGGCGCTTGTATTTCAGTGCGTTGCGGAAGCTCTCCATGTCGTCATCGCTGACATTGATCAGCTTGCGGATCTCGCTCAGCGTCCGGTTCATGTCGGGGACGCGTTCGGGTACGATTTCGAGGCTGAATGTCGGGATGTTCTCCGCCAGGATTACGCCGTTGCGGTCGAAGATCAGGCCGCGGGTGGGCGGGATCGGCTGGATGTCGACGCGATTGTTGCGCGACAACGTGGTGTAGTGTTGATGATTGAGCACCTGCAGGTCGAACAGGCGCATCCCCAGCAGCAGGATCAGCGCCACACTGAATATGGCGGCCACGATGACGCGGCGGCGAAACAGGTAGCTCTCCCATTGCGAATCTCTGAGCGGTAGGCCCCGCGCCATATCACCTCACCTGGAACTGGCGACGCATGTCGCGCAGGATCAGGAATACCCAAGGCCACAACAGCATGCTGGTGAGTGAAGGTAGCCAATAGAGCCAGGTGCCGGGCGGTTGGCCGATGATGCCCTTGATCCACAGCACCAGCATCTGGTCGAGCGCCACCAGGATAAATACGAACAGCGCCTGCTGCCACAACGGGAATACCCGTACCCGTTGATGCAGGCGCAGCGTGAGATAGGCGATCAGGGTCAGCGCCAGCGCGTTTTGTCCCAACAGCGTTCCCTTCACCACGTCCAGCAGAATACCCATGCTCCAGCCGACGCCGACGCCGACCCGTTCCGGCAGCGCCATGCACCAATAGATCAACGCCAGCGCCACCCATTCGGGACGGAACAGTTCCGCCCAGTGGGGGAGGGGCAGCATGGTCAGCGTCAGGGCCACGATAAACGACGCCCAGATCACCCAGCTGCCGTGATGCCGCATCAGCGTCATCGCTTGATGCGTTCCGTCACGGGCGCCGCCGGTTTGGGCTCGACGGCCGATTGTTGCGACACCAGCAGCACTTCACGGCTGCGCTCCAGGTGCGCCATCGGCGTGGCGACGACATGGGCAAAAGGCTGGGTCTGGTCGATCTTGATGGTGGCAATGGTCGCCACCGGGTATCCCGGTGGAAAGTGTCCGCCCAAACCCGAGGTGACCAGCAGGTCGCCGACCTTGATGTCGGTGTTGTTGGGAATGTTCGGGATATCCAGGCGATCGGATTCGCCGATACCCATGGCAATGGCGCGCAGCCCGGTGCGGTTGTCCTGCACCGGGATGGCGTTGTTGGGATCGGTAATCAGCAGTGCGGTGCTGGTCAGGGTGTTGACCTGGACCACCTGCCCCATGACGCCGTAAGCGTCGAGCAGCGGCTGGCCCTCGAATACGCCGTCGTTCTTGCCCTTGTTGATCACCACGCGGCGTTGAAACGGATCCTGGTCGACCGCCATTAATTCGCCGATCAGCACATGTTCGTTGATCTTGGACGAGGAGTTGAGCAGTTCCCGCAGGCGGGCGTTTTCCGCCTGCAGGGAAAACAGAGTCTGCAGCCGCATCTGTTGCAGCAACTCCCGTTCACGCAGCCGGCGGTTCTCCTCCAGCAGCTTGTCGCGTGTCGCCAGCGTTTCGGAGGCCCAGTTGCCGACGGCCGCGGGGATGTTGACCACGTATTGCAGCGGATAGACCACGAGCGAGAGATCGGCGCGGATGCTCTGCAGATGGTGCTGGCGATGATCCATGGTCATTAGCGCCAGCGAGGCCGCCATCAGCAGCAATAGCCGGATGGTGATGGGCGGCCCTTGAATGAACAGCCGTTTGATACGAAACCTCCGTCGCTTAAAGGCAGAAGGTGGAAGGATGAAGGCAGAATGGTGCGATGCAGCGGAGGGCGAAGGTACCGTGTGTCTTTCTGTCTATTGCCTCCATCCTTCTGCCTTTAATTACTCCAGCGAGAATATTTCATGGCCGTGTTCGTCGAGCAATTCCAGCGCACGGCCACCGCCGCGGGCGACGCACGACAGCGGGTCATCGGCGATGATCACCGGCAGACCGGTCTCTTCCATCAGCAGTCGATCGAGTTCGCGCAGCAGCGCACCGCCGCCGGTCAGCACCATGCCGCGTTCGGCGATATCGGCGCCCAGCTCGGGCGGAGTCTGTTCCAGGGCGGTCTTGACCGCGTCGACGATGCCCGACAACGGCTCCTGGATCGCCTCCAGGATTTCGTTGCTGTTGAGGGTGAAGCTGCGTGGAATGCCTTCGGCCAGATTGCGCCCGCGCACTTCCGTCTCGCGCACCTCGGTGCTGGGGTAGGCGGTGCCGATCTCCTGCTTGATGCGCTCTGCGGTCGACTCGCCGATCAGCGTGCCGTAGTTGCGGCGCACGTAATTGACGATGGCCTCGTCGAAGCGGTCGCCGCCGATGCGCACGGAGGAGGAGTAGACGATGCCGTTCAGCGACAGCACAGCCACTTCGGTGGTGCCGCCGCCGATATCCAGCACCATGGAACCGCTGGCTTCGCTGATGGGCAGGCCGGCGCCGATGGCCGCGGCCATCGGCTCTTCGATCAGGTAGACTTCGCGCGCACCCGCTCCGGCGGCCGACTCCCTGATGGCGCGGCGCTCCACCTGGGTGGCGCCGCAGGGAACGCAAATCAATACGCGGGGGCTGGGCTTGAAAAACTTGAACTTGTTCTCGTGCACCTTGCGGATGAAGTGCTGGAGCATTTTTTCGGTGATGGTGAAGTCGGCGATGACGCCGTCCTTCATCGGACGGATCGCCGTGATGTTGCCCGGCGTGCGTCCCAGCATGCGTTTGGCCTCGACCCCCACCGCTGCGATCCGCTTGGGACTGTTCGGGCCCGACTCCTGCCGGATGGCGACCACCGACGGCTCGTTGAGCACGATACCCTCGCCCTTTACATATATGAGGGTATTGGCGGTGCCGAGGTCGATGGAGATGTCGTAAGAGAAGATGCCCTTCAAGCGTCCAAACATAGGTGGTTCCAGAGGTTATTATGTGTGCCCGGGGTGGGTACGGGCTGGGATTGCCGAAAAACCCGAGTACTCTATCAACGGCATGGGTGTTTCGCAATGGGCGGGGCTTTGGGTGGGGTGGTATCTGTGATAAGTTTCGCCTTTTCCGCACATTACCTCATGCAGCAGGAGCGCCGTATGGCCCTGGAACGTAAAGACATCAAGAACATCGCTCACTTGGCGCGCCTTGCCATCAGCGAGGCGGACATCCCGGAGTACGCCCGCAATCTCTCCAACATCCTGGCTCTGGTGGAGCAGATGCAGGCGGTCGACACCTCCGGGGTAACGCCGATGGCGCACCCCCTCGATGCGGTGCAGCGCCTGCGCGAAGATGGGGTGACCGAAACCGATCAGCGGGACCATTTCCAGCAGATCGCCCCCGCCGTCGAGGATGGGCTCTACCTGGTGCCCAAGGTCATCGAATAACACCAGCGGCAAGCCGCAAGAGGCAAGTTGCAAGATGGGAATCTTGCCGGCCTATCACCTGCGACTTGAGACTCGTAACCTGTAACTGGATTTGTCATGCATAACAAGACCCTATCCGAACTTTCCGCCGGGCTGGCCGGCGGCGATTTCTCCAGCGAGGAGTTGACCGGCGGCTTTCTCGCGCGCATCGGGAAATTCGACGGCCAGCTCAACAGCTTCATCACCGTCACCGCCGAGTCGGCCCTGGCCCAGGCCCGGGCCGCCGATGCGCGCCGCGCCCAGGGTCAGGCCGGCGCGCTTACCGGCATTCCCCTGGCGCAGAAGGATATCTTCTGCACCGACGGGGTACGGACCAGTTGCGGTTCGAAGATGCTGGACAACTTCATCGCCCCGTACGACGCCACGGTGATCGAGCACTGCAACGGCGCCGGCCTGGTGATGCTGGGCAAGACCAACATGGACGAGTTCGCCATGGGCTCGTCCAACGAGACCAGCTTCTACGGCGCGGTGAAAAACCCGTGGGATCTCAAAGCGGTACCGGGCGGCAGCTCCGGCGGCTCGGCCGCCGCGGTGGCCGCGCGGCTGACCCCGGCGGCCACCGGCACCGATACCGGCGGCTCGATCCGCCAGCCGGCCGCCCTGTGCGGCATCACCGGCATCAAGCCCACCTACGGCAGCGTCTCCCGCTACGGCATGATCGCCTTCGCCTCCTCGCTGGACCAGGGTGGTCCGCTGGCGCGCAACGCCGAGGACTGCGCTCTGCTGCTCAACGTGATGGCCGGTTTCGATCCGCGCGATTCCACCTCGGTGGAGCGCGCGACCCCCGACTACAGCGCGGCCCTGGGCAACCCGGTCAAGGGGCTGCGCATCGGCCTGCCCAAGGAGTACTTCGGCGCGGGGCTCGACCCCGCCGTGGCCCAGGCAGTGGAGGAGGCCATCGCCGAGTACCGACGGCTTGGCGCCGAGGTGGTGGAGATCTCGCTGCCCAACACCGCGCTGGCGGTGCCCACCTACTACGTCATCGCCCCCGCCGAATGCTCCTCCAATCTATCGCGCATGGACGGCGTGCGCTTCGGCCATCGTTGTGCGGAGCCGCAGAATCTGGAAGATCTCTACAAGCGTTCGCGCGGCGAGGGGTTCGGCGAAGAGGTCAAGCGCCGCATCATGGTCGGCACCTATGCTCTCTCCGCCGGTTACTACGACGCCTACTATCTGAAGGCGCAGCAGCTGCGTCATCTGATCGCCGACGACTTCAAGGCGGCGTTCGAAAAGGTGGACGTGATCATGGGCCCCACCTCGCCCAGCGTCGCCTTCGACATCGGCGCCAGGAGCGACGACCCGGTGGCCATGTACCTGGCCGACGTCTACACCATCGCGGTGAATCTGGCGGGTCTGCCCGGCATGTCGCTGCCGGTGGGCTTCGCCGACGGGCGCCCGGTGGGGCTGCAGATCATCGGCAACTATTTCGACGAGGCACGCATGCTCGGCGCGGCGCACCAGTATCAATTGGCTACTGACTGGCATCAGCGGATACCGCACGGCTTCGAATAACGAAGTTTCAAGTGACAAGTGACAAGTAGCAAGAAAACCACGCGGCTTCTCACTTGTAACTTGCGACTTGCAACTTGAGACTGAATTTATGGAATGGGAAACGGTTATCGGGCTGGAGATCCACGCCCAGCTCGCCACCACCAGCAAGATATTCTCCGGTGCGGCCACCGCCTACGGCGCGGCGCCCAACACCCAGGCCTGCGCGGTGGATCTGGGACTGCCGGGCGTGTTGCCGGTATTGAATAAAGAGACGGTGCGGATGGCGACCAAGTTCGGGCTGGCGATCGGCGCCACGGTGGCGCCGCGTTCGATCTTTGCGCGCAAGAACTACTTCTACCCCGACCTGCCCAAGGGCTATCAGATCTCCCAGTACGAACTGCCGGTGGTGGGCCAGGGCTACGTCGACATCGAGCTGGAGGAGGGCGGCAGCAAGCGCATCGGCATCACCCGCGCCCACCTGGAAGAGGATGCGGGCAAGTCGCTGCACGAGGATTTCAACGGCATGACCGGCATCGATCTCAACCGCGCCGGCACACCGCTGCTGGAGATCGTCTCCGAGCCGGACATGCGTTCGGCCAAGGAGGCGGTGGCCTACATGAAGAAGCTGCACGCCCTGGTGCGCTATCTGGAGATCTGCGACGGCAACATGCAGGAGGGCTCGTTCCGCTGCGACGCCAACGTCTCGGTGCGCCCCAAGGGGCAGGAGGCGTTCGGCACCCGCGCCGAGCTGAAGAACATCAACTCGTTCCGCTTCGTCGAGAAGGCCATCGACTACGAGGTGGAGCGGCAGATCGCCCTGATTGAGTCGGGCGGCAAGGTGGTGCAGGAGACGCGGCTGTTCGACCCCGACAAGGGCGAGACCCGCTCCATGCGCGCCAAGGAAGAGGCCAATGACTACCGCTATTTCCCCGACCCGGACCTGCTGCCGCTGGTGATCGAACCCGCCTTCATCGAGGCGGTGGCGGCCACCCTGCCCGAGCTGCCCGATGCCAAGCGGCAACGCTTCATGGAGGAGCATGGTCTCTCCGCTTACGACGCCGGCATCCTCACCGACAGCCGCGACATCGCCGACTACTACGAGGCGGTGGTGACGGCGGTGGGCGGCGAGCCCAAGCTGTGCGCCAACTGGGTGATCGGCGAACTCTCCAGCTACCTCAACCGCGACGGCAGGGAGATCGACGCATCGCCGGTGTCGAGCGTGCTGCTGGCCGGCATGATCAAGCGCATCCTCGACAACACCATCTCCGGCAAGATCGCCAAGGAGGTGTTCGACGCCATGTGGGCGGGTGAAGGCGATGCCGATGCGGTGATCGGGAAGAAGGGGCTGAAGCAGATCACCGACACCTCCGCCATCGAGAAGATCATCGACGAGGTGCTGGCGGCCAACCCGGACAACGTCGCCGCCTACCGCGGAGGCAAGGACAAACTGTTCGGCTTCTTCGTCGGCCAGGTGATGCGCGCTACCCAGGGTAAGGCGAACCCGCAACAGTTGAACGAATTGCTGAAAAGGAAGCTCGAAGGGTAAAGCGCCGCGCGCCGGCCGCTGCGGCGCGACCTCTGCCGTTGTCGTTCCTTAGAATCCGGCGGAGGGACTCCGCTTTGGTGTCGCCGTTGTCGGCATAGGCCATATACTGATCGAGAGGCGAGCACAGGATCACGACCCGCGATGACAATCGGTAACCACGATATTCGGCGAGGCGGCGGCGGGGAAGTGCGTCGCGTATGGCGCCACGGCGTCATCGTCGCCTTGGTGTGGACTCTGATCGTGGCGGCTTCGGTGAAATGGACCGTGGCCGAGCATCGTCAACATCTGGTGCACTTGGCGCAGGTATGGGCCGAGACCGCGTTCGAACAGGACGTACAGTACTGGATGTGGAACGTGCGTCATGGCGGCGTCTATGCCCAGGTCGATCGCGATACGCAACCCGACCCCTATCTCAGCCATTTCGCCGAGCGCGACATCGTCACCCCTTCCGGCCGGCATCTCACGCTGATCAACCCTTCCTATATGACGCGCCAGGTGTTCAAGATTGCACGTGAGCGCAACACCGTACTGGGCCATGTCACCAGTCTCAAGCCGCTGGATCCCGACAACAAACCGGATGCGTGGGAGGCACGGGGACTGGAGAATTTCGCGCATGGCGCCAAGGAGTTCAAGGCGGTGGTCACTCTCGACGGCAAGCGCTATTACCGCTTCATGCGGCCCTTGCTGGTGCAGCAGAGTTGTCTCCGGTGTCATGCCAATCAGGGCTATCACGTCGGCGACGTGCGTGGCGCCATCAGTGTGGCGGTGCCGATCCCCCGGTCATTCGCGAGCGACGCGCGCTTCAGCGGTCTGCTGGTAGGTTTTGGCGTGTTGTGGCTGTTGGGGATCGGCGGCATCGGCGCGGCGACGGCCAGCCTGGGGCAACGCACGCGGCGCCTGGTGCAGACCAACGATCAGCTGCAAGGCGAAGTGGAGATGCGGCGCGAAACCGAAGCCGAGTTGCGCCGCAAACATGACGAGCAGCGCGCCTTGATCGCTCGTCTGGAACAGACCCGGCAGCAGTTGCTGCAAGCGGAAAAAATGGCCGCCATCGGCCAATTGGCGGCGGGTGTTGCGCACGAGATCAATAACCCGACCGGTTATGTCCTGTCCAACCTCTCCACGCTACAGAAGTACCTGAAGGACTTGTTGACGCTGCTTGATGCCTACGAGCAGTGCGAGCGCACTATCGGGGAAGAGGAAGCGGGGCGGCTGCAACAAATTCGTGCACTGAAGAAGTCATTGGATATCGATTACATCAAACACGATGTCATCGATCTGTTGCGCGAATCGAGCGAAGGCATGAACCGGGTGCGCAAGATCGTCAAGGATCTCAAGGATTTCTCCCATGCCGACAGCGGCGAGTGGGAATGGTCCGATCTGCGGGCCAATATCGAGAGTACGCTGAACGTGGTGTGGAACGAACTCAAGTATCGCACCGAAGTGGTAAAGGAGTTCGGTGAAGTGCCGCAGATTTATTGCATCGCTTCGCAGATCAATCAGGTGATCATGAATCTGTTGACCAATGCGGTGCAGGCGATTCCGCAACGCGGCACCATCACCATCCGCACCGCTCGCGAAGGCGACGATGTGTGGTTTTCGGTAAGCGATACCGGCGCGGGCATTGCGCCGGAGAATCTGCAACGTATCTTCGATCCATTCTTCACCACCAAGCCGGTGGGCCAGGGGACCGGGCTCGGTCTTTCCCTCTCTTTCGGCATCGTGCAGCGGCACGGCGGCCGCATTGAGGTCGAGAGCGGATCGGGTAAGGGAACGACGTTCCGTGTCTGGCTGCCGATTCGCGGCGGCGGCGAGGCGCCGCCGCCGGCGGACGACGATGCGGCGGTGGCATGAGGCCGCATGCGTGCGATAATCGGTTCCCCTCTACATGCGACAATCTGTTGATGAACGATACCTTGCAACGTTTCCTGTTTGAACGCCTCAGCGTACGGGGCGAGGTGGTGCACCTTGATGCCACCTGGCGCGAGGCACTGAGTCGTCATGACTATCCGCCGCCGGTGCGCACGCTGTTGGGCGAGATGATGGCGTCGTGCCTGTTGTTGTCGGCGACGCTGAAACTCCAGGGTTCGATCATCATGCAGATCCAGGGCGACGGCCCCGTCAGCCTGATGGTGGTGGAGGCGACGGCGCAGCGCACCCTGCGTGGCCTGGCGCACTCGGTGGCGGAGGTGCCCGAAGGTAATCTACAGGCGAAATTCGGCAGCGGCCGCCTGGTGATCACCGTCGACCACGGCAAGGAAGGAACGGCGCAGCGGTATCAGGGTATTGTGGCGCTGGAAGGTAAAACGCTGGCGGCAGCGCTGGATGCCTATCTGGAGCGTTCCGAGCAGCTGCCGACCCGCTTGTGGCTGGCCTCGAATGAGCAATGTGCGGCGGGACTATTGCTGCAGCGGCTGCCGGGCGCCGGCGCCGACGAAGATGCCTGGGATCGTGTCGTGACGCTGGGCGCGACGATTACCGACAACGAGCTGTTGGAACTGCCGGCAGCGGCGATCATCCAGCGGCTGTTTCACCAGGAAGATGTGTGGTTGCTGGACGCCGAAGCGGTGAGCTTCCGCTGCTCCTGTTCGCGCGAGCGCGTGGCCGGTATGCTGCACAACCTCGGGCCGGACGAGGTGACCGATATCCTGCGCACCGAGGGTGAGATCGAGGTCACCTGCGAATTCTGCAACAAGCGTTACACCTTCGACGCGGTGGACGCACAGCAGCTGTTTGCCGAGGGCGCACAGCTCGGGACGCATCCGACCCAGCACTGAGCAAGCGCCGGCCCTCGCGGTGCGGCGGTATGCCGGTGACTAACTGTCGCCGATCACCGCGCGTATCTGCTGGATCTGTTTCTCCTTGTTTTCCAATTCATTTACCAGCTTTTCCATCAGCCGCGGGCCGTAGGCATAGGCGCGCGCAAAGCCCAGCTTGAATCCCAGTTTGGTGATCTCCTTGGCAAGGTATTCCAGCTCCTCGTCATCGAGAGGGCCACTTTTGCCGTCGAGAATCTTGCGTGCCTCTTTGATCAGTCGCTCGCTCATTTTTTATCCCCTTTCATTGTGCGCGACGATGATTGTTTTCTAAAGCATTAGCAGACAGGCGCGAGAAAGCGAGGGGTGGTGCGGCAGATTTCAGATCAGTTCCAGCGGTATCGATTCGACGGCATGGCCGCGCAGGCGAAAGCCCTGCAACTCCAATACCCCCTTGGTGTTGAGGGAGACGATGAGATAGAGCGCGTCGGGATAGGCGGCCTGTTCCAGGTCCAGCGGCGACGGCGTCGCCGGCGCGTGCGGATGGGAGTGATAGATGGCGAACAGCTCCTCGCCGTTTTCCCGCATACGGCGCATGGCGTCGATCTGCTGCTGCGGGTCCATGGCAAACAGGTGATCGGCTTCGGCGGCGGCGTTGCGTACCGGATAGACCCGTCGCGCTACACCCTCGCCGGCGCCGATCAAGCCGCACACCTCCAGCTCCGGCGCCTGCTGGGCGTAGGCCAGGATGCGATTGACGATAGTGCGATCGAGTCGAATGGTCATAGTGAAAAATCCATGAACTACGGAGGACATTTATGCCCTCTGTGCTCTCCGTGATTATGTCTTAATTTTTGTCAGACGACGCCGCATACCGGGCAGGCCGGGTCTTTGCGCAGTTTGAGGGTGCGCCACTCCATGTTCAAGGCGTCGAGCAGCAGTAGCCGTCCGCCCAGGGTGTCGCCGATGCCGAGCAGCACCTTGAGTACTTCAGTGGCCTGCACCGTGCCGATGATGCCGACCACCGGCGCCAGCACCCCGGTGAGCGAACAGGTGTCGCCTTCGCCGCCCTCGTCGCGGTAGAGGCAGCGGTAGCAGGGGGCGTCGGGCCGTTCGTTGTGGAATACGGTAACCTGTCCCTCCATGCGGATGGCGGCGCCGGAGACCAGCGGCACGCGGTTGCGCACGCAGGCGGCGTTGAGGGCGAAGCGGGTCTGGAAGTTGTCGCTGGCGTCCACCACCACGTCGGCGCTGCGCACCTGCTCATCCAGGGCCGCGCCCTCCAACTGGCCGTTGATGGTGACCGCCGTGATATGCGGGTTGAGCTCCAGCAGGTGGTCATGGGCCGACTCCACCTTGGGGCGGCCGACGTCGGCGGTGCGGTGTACCACCTGGCGCTGCAGGTTGGAGAGCTCCACTGTGTCGTAATCCACCAGCACCAGGGTGCCGACGCCGGCGGCGGCGAGGTAGATGACGATGGGCGAGCCGAGGCCGCCCATGCCGACGATCAGCACGCGGGCCGCCATCAACCTGCGCTGGCCGGCGGCGTCCACTTGCGGCAGGGTGATGTGGCGGCTGTAGCGTTCGAGCTGTTCTTCGTTCATGGGCACGATTGTAGGCCGAACTTGTATCCGGCAACAAACGAGCACCGGTAGCGGGGAGCGTGTTGCCGGACAGATGTCCGGCCTACGGATTAGAGATAATTTCGCCAGTGTTCCGGGCGGTCGTCACGGCAGCCGTGGCGCAGTTTTTCATAGCGCTGCACGAACACCTTCACGGCCTTGGGCGCGGTCTGGCCGTCGAGGCCGAGATTGGCGCGCTGGGTCTCTTCGGTGTAGTAGTAGAGGGCGCGCTTCAGTTTGTTCATCAGGTTGTTGGAGAGATGGAAGCCGAGTTCGCCCAGCACTTCCTCGATTACCTGCAGGGTGATCTCGCCGATGTCGTAACGCACCTGGAGCAGGTTGTCGGTGAGGGGGTGGGCATGGATGACGCCCTCCATGCCGCTGAGCAGCAGGGTTGCCGTGTGGGCTTGCTTCGGATCCGGGTTGATGGCGCAGAAACTCACCTCCCGGATCTTGATCAACTCGCTATTTTCCCTGTGCATACCATCACCCTTGGCCGTAGGCCGGTTGGGTTGAGATCGCCATCTGGCTAGTATAACGCCATCCGCTTGCGGGGGAAGCAGTCAGTCCAGGCGAGCGCCGCTGACGCGCTCGACACCGGCGCCGTCGCGCCAGCCCATTACCTCCGTATAACCATGATTTTGCAGCAGTTCGCGCACCGCAGCGGCTTGGTCGTAGCCGTGTTCCAGCAGCAGCCGGCCGCCCGGCGCAAGGTGGTGCGCGGCGCCGGCGACCAGTTGGCGGATGGCGTCGAGGCCGTCCGTCCCGGAGGTCAGGGCGGAGAGTGGTTCGAAGCGGACGTCGCCGTGCCCCAGATGCGGGTCGTCGGCCCGGACGTAAGGGGGATTGCTGACGATGAGCTGGAAACGCTCGCCGGCCAGGGGGGCGAACCAGGGACCGAGCCGGAATTCGGCGTTGCCGATGCGGTGGCGCGCGGCATTGTCCCGCGCCACCTCCAGCGCGGCGGCGGAGAGGTCGGTGGCGACGACGCGGCAGTGCGGCCGCTCCAGGGCCAGGGCCAGGGCGATGGCGCCGCTGCCGGTGCCGAGATCGGCGACGGCCCACTGCGCGTCTGCGGGAATGAAGGCAAGCGCCTGTTCCACCAGGGTTTCGGTATCCGGCCGCGGGATCAGGGTGGCGGGTGTGACGCGCAGATCCAGCGACCAGAACTCGCGCCGGCCGGTGAGGTAGGCCACCGGCTCGCCGTCGGCGCGGCGGGCGATCAGGTCGCGGTAGGCCGCCGTCTGGCCGGCATCCAGCTCCCGCTCCGGCCAGGCCCGCAGGTGGGCGCGATTGCAGCCCAGCAGGTGGCACAGCAAGACCTCGGCATCGAGTCGGGCGCTGTCTGTGTCGGCGTCGGGCAGGTGGGCGACGGCTTCGGTCAGCAACTGCCGCAGGGTGAGGGCGCTGTTCACGGCACGGCCGGGCGCTCAAGGGGGGCGCACTGCGGCCAGCCGTAGCCCCAGCGCCACGACAGCGTACTGCAGGGCACGCCGCCCACCCGCACCGCGGCGTACATCAAATCGGCGGCGCCGACGAAGGCATCGGCGACCGCGCCGGTCGGTACTTTCAGCCGCGCCGCCAGGGCCGGTGCATGGTGCGCCGCGCTGGCAACGACGCAGCGGCGCAGCGCGCGGTCGGCGGCGAGGCGCGCCTGGTAGCCGCCTCTCCCCTGCCAATAGGCGCGATCATGGGTGACGCAGCAGGCCTCCCATGGCGGCTGTTTGCCCACCGTGGTGCCCAGTCGCGGAAACAGCTGCGCCATGTGTTCCCAGCCGGCGCTCATGCCGCCGCTGCAGCCGTCGGTGGTGAAGGGGACGAGATGGCTGGCGGGCTGCTGCTGCACCTCGGCCAGATGCGCCATCAACCGCTGTTCCAGCGGTTCGCCGATGGGTTGCGCCGCGGTTGCCGCCGCCGTCGGCAGACAGATCCAGGCCAGCAGCGGCCACCAGGCCGGCCAGTGGCGGCGGGTCGATTGGAATCTTCTGTTGGTCTCTTTCACGTCGCCTGCCCTTCTCCGTGCGGAAGCGAACATCGTGGTGGGCGGCGTGCGGCCGTCACTCTGCCATGGCGGCCAGCTGGTCGGCCTGGTATTCGTTGATCAGCGGTTCGATGATCAGGTCGAGATTGCCGTTCATCACCTCTTCGAGCTTGTACACGGTGAGGTTGATGCGATGCTCGGTGACCCGGCCCTGGGGAAAGTTGTAGGTGCGGATGCGCTCCGAGCGGTCGCCGCTGCCCACCAGCAGGCGGCGTGTCTCCGACACCTCGGCGTGCTGCTTCTCCTGGTCGGCGGCGAGCAGCTTGGCGGCCAGGACCGACATGGCGCGGGCGCGGTTCTTGTGCTGCGAGCGCTCGTCCTGGCACTCCACCACGATGCCGCTGGGCAGGTGGGTGATGCGGATCGCCGATTCGGTGCGGTTGACGTGCTGGCCGCCGGCGCCGGAGGCGCGGTAGGTGTCGACCTTGAGGTCGGCTGGGTTGATCGCCTGGGCCTCCACCTCGTCCACCTCGGGCATCACCGCCACGGTGCAGGCGGAGGTGTGGATGCGGCCCTGGGATTCGGTCTCCGGCACGCGCTGCACGCGGTGGCCGCCCGATTCGAACTTGAGGCGGGAATAGGCGCCGGCGCCGATGAGCCGGGCGATGACCTCCTTGTAGCCGCCGTGTTCGCCCTCGTGCTCGGAGAGGATCTCCACCTGCCAGCGGCGGGTCTCGGCGTAGCGGACATACATGCGGAACAGGTCGCCGGCGAAGATCGCCGCCTCGTCGCCGCCGGTGCCGGCGCGCACCTCCAGGAAGATGTTCTTGTTGTCGTTGGGGTCCTTGGGCAGCAGCAGCCTCTGAAGCTCCAGCGTCAGGCTGTCGCGGCGTTCTTTGGCGCTCTCCAGTTCCTCCTGGCCCAGTGCCCGCAGCTCCGGGTCGCTCTCGTGCAGCATCTCTTCGGCGGTGGCGATATCGGCCAGCGCCGCCTCGTAGCGGTTGTAGCACTCCACCACCGGGGTCAGTTGGGCGTACTCCTGCGACAGGCCGCGGAAACGTTCCTGGTGGTTGATGGTCTCAGGATCGGCAAGCAGGGCATTGAGCTCCTGCAGCCGCTCGGAGAGATTCTCGAGCTTGCTGCGGATCGAAGATTTCACGGCTAATGGTCGTTGGGTTTGAGGTTGTACAGCTCACGCGCCGCCTGCAGCAGTTCGGCGCGGCCTTCGAAGCCGGCGCGGTTGAGCTGGGCGGTGGGGGCGTGGAGCAGTTTGTTGGTGAGCAGGCGCGCCATCTCCTCCAGCACCAGCTGCGGGTCTTTGCCCGCCGCCAGGTGGCGCTGACACTGCTGCAACACGTGGTCGCGGATCTGCTCGGCGGACCAGCGGAAGTCGCGGATGGTATCGACGGCTTCCAGCGAGTTGAGCCAGCCCATGAAGTGGCACACCTGGCTGTCGATGATCTCCTCGGCCTGTTCCGCGGCCTGCTGCCGCGACTGGAGGTTTTCCTGGATGATCTCCGAGAGGTCGTCGACGGTGTAGAGGTAGACGTCGTCGAGACCGGCGACCTCCGGTTCGATGTCGCGCGGCACGGCGATGTCGACCATCAACACCGGGCGGTGCTTGCGCGCCTTGATGGCGCTCTCCACCGCGCCCTTGCCCAGGATCGGCAGCGGGCTGGCGGTGGAGGAGATGACAATGTCCGCCTCCGGCAGGTGCGCCGGGATCTCGGCCAGGCCGATGGCGTAGCCGCCGAACTCCTGCGCCAGGGTGTGGGCCCGCTCGACGGTGCGGTTGGCGATGATGATGCGGCCGACGCCGTTTTCGTGCAGATGGCGCGCCACCAGCTCGACGGTCTCGCCGGCGCCGATGAGCAGGGCGGTGTGGCGGCTCAGGTCGGAGAATATCTGTTTCGCCAGACTCACGGCGGCGAAGGCCACGGAGACCGGGCTGGCGCCGATGGCGGTGTCGGTGCGCACCTGCTTGGCGACGGAGAAGGTGTGCTGGAACAGTTTGTTCAGCAGCTGGCCGATGGTGCCCGCCTGCTGCGCGGTGCCGTAGGCCTGCTTGATCTGGCCGAGGATCTGCGGTTCGCCCAGTACCAGCGAGTCGAGACCGCTGGCGACACGCAGGATGTGGCGTACCGCGTCGCCGTCCGGGTGGGTGTAGAGATAGGGGTCGACCTGCTGGGCGCTGAGGTGGTGGAAATTGCGGAACCACTCCACCACGGTTGCCAGGTCGCCGCTGTCCAGGCCGCAATAGACCTCGGTGCGGTTGCAGGTGGAGAGGATCGCCGCCTCTTTCACCACGCCGCAGTGGGTCAGCTGCTGTAGCGCCTCGGGCACCGTCTCAGGCGCGAACGCCACCCGTTCCCGAATATCCACGGGAGCGGTGCGGTGGTTGAGGCCGAGAGCGAGCAGTGTCATGTGTTGGGTATGGGGCATGGTGCGAGATTTGCAATTCTGCGCGACAGACGCCATTGATCGCAAGTATATGGTGCCGGGCGCTGGGGTAAAACGGCGGAAACTCAGGTATAGTCTCGGCTAGCCGAAGCGTGGAGTGGCGGTTGATGAAGCGTACGTTCATTTGGTTGGTGGCGGGGTGTCTGTCGATGGCAGGCTGTGCGTCGGTCGCGCCCAAACAGGCGGCACCGGCCGGTCCTGCGGAGGCGCAGCAGGCCACCAACGAGGCGGCTTCCCCGCCGCCGGGCGACACCGAGAAACTGCCTCCGGTCGAACTCAACCCGCGCCTGCTGTATCAATTGCTGGTGGGTGAAGTGGCGGCCCAGCGCGGCGACCTGGAGGCTTCGGCGCGCGCCTATCTACAGGTTGCCGCCGCCACCCACGACCCGCGCCTGGCGCGCCGCGCCGCTCAAATCTCGGTCTATGCCCAGGATTACCGCACCGCCCTCAAGGCCGCGCGGCTATGGGTGCGCGAGGAGCCCACCGACCTGGATGCGGTGCAGTCACTGGCGGCATTGCTGATCCATGAGGGACATGACGAGGAGGCGCTGAAGCAGCTGCAACGCCTGTTGGCGCTGAGCCCCGACGGCAGCGCCCACGGCTTCATGCTGGTGGCCAACATCCTGGCGCGCGAACCCGATAAACAGCGTGCGCTGCACTTGATGGAGGCGCTGGTGAAGCCGCGTCGCCATGACGCCAACGCCGTGTTTGCCTATGCCAATCTGGCCTATTTGGTGGGTCAGTACGACCTGGCGCTGAAGCAGCTGGACGGCCTGTTGGCGAAGCAGCCCGGTTTGCCGCGCGTCCTGGTGCTGAAGGCCAGCGTGCTGCGGCGGATGAATCGTAACGACGAGGCTATCGCCACCTACCGTCAGGCGGTGGACAACGCGCCGCGCGATGCCAGCCTGCGTCTTGGCTTTGCCCGCATTCTGGTGGATGAGGGGCGGTTGCCGGAGGCGCGCAAGCAGTTTCATATCCTGGGTCAGCAGTTGCCGGACAACGGCGACGTGATCTACGCCGAGGCACTGCTGGCATTACAGGCACAGGAGGTGGATACAGCGGAGCAGTATCTCAAACGTCTGCTTAAACTCGGCCAGCACAGCGGCGCCGCCGCATTCGCCCTGGGGCAGATCGCCGAGTCGCGCAACCAGCCGGAAGTGGCGCTGAAGTGGTACCGTCAGGTCGACGCAGACAGCGACAACTATATCGACGCCGCGATCCGCTCGTCGGTGATCATCAGCCACCGCCAGGGTGCGGAACAGGCGCTGGAGTACCTGCACCAAGTCGAGCCGCAGAGCGCCGACCAGGAGTTGCGCCTGCGCTTGGCGGAGGGCGAGATCCTGCGCGACGCCGAGCGCTACAAGGAGGCGATGGCTGTCTACGATGCGGCGTTGCAGGAGTTTCCCGACAATGTCGAACTGCTGTACGCGCGCGCCATGACTGCGGAGAACATGAATCGCATCGACCTGCTGGAGCGCGATCTGCACGCCATCCTCAAACAGGACCCTGACAACGTCCAGGCGCTCAACGCCCTCGGCTATACGCTGGCCGATCGCACCAAGCGCTACAAGGAGGCCTACGACTACGTCAAGCGGGCCTACAAGCAGCGCCCCGACGACCCGGCCATCATCGACAGCATGGGCTGGGCGTTGTATCACCTCGGACGCCTGCCCGAGGCCGAAAAATACCTGCGCGAGGCGCTGAGCAAGCAGTTCGACGACGAAATCGCCGCGCATCTGGGCGAGGTGTTGTGGAAAGAGGACAAGAAAGACGCGGCGCGCAAGGTGTGGCGCGATGCACTCAAGAAAGAGCCCGCCAGCCTGCCGCTGAAGAAAGTGATACAGCGTTTCGAACGATGAGGTTTGCCTGGTATCTGCTACTCGGTGCGCTGCTGGCCGGTTGTGCCTCCGCTCCGGTGATCCCGCCGACGGCCCATCCGCAGCAGGCGTGGCGCGAACATCTCGACACGCTGAAGCGGCTGGACCACTGGAGTATCGACGGCCGCATCGCCGTCCAGCGCGGTCACGAAGGGTGGCACGCCAACATCGAATGGCAGCAGCGCGGCCCGGCCTACGACATCCTGATCAGCGGCCCCCTGGGCCAGGGCGGCGTGCGGCTGAAGGGCGACGGCCAACACGTGACGCTGCGCACCAGCAAGGGTCAGACCCTGACCGACAGCGATCCCGAAGCGCTGCTCTACCGGGAGATGGGCTGGCGGCTGCCGGTGGACGCGTTGCGCTACTGGGTGCTGGGGATGCCGGCGCCCGGCCCGGCCGAGTCCGTGCTCAACCCTCAGGGTTTCCTCGGCAGGCTGCGGCAGGCTGGCTGGGATATCGAATTCCGCGACTACGCCGCACAGGGGAGCACCGCGCTGCCCGGTCGCGTCTTCGTCAAGGGCAGCCGCGGCCAGGTGCGGCTGGTGATCGATAGCTGGAAGCTTTGAGCCGACCGCATCCCTTGTCCCGTGTCCCATCCCGCGCCCCCCATCGCTGAGCAGCCCTGGCCCGCCCCCGCCAAACTCAACCTGTTTCTGCACATCACCGGCCGCCGTCCCGATGGCTTTCATCTGTTGCAGACGGTGTTTCAGTTTCTCGACTACGGCGACGACCTCTATTTCTCGCTGCGCGACGACGCGCTGGTGCGGCGTCGCAGCGAATTGCCGGGGGTGGCCGAGGAGCAGGATCTGGTGGTGCGGGCGGCGCGCCTGCTGCAACGGGAGAGCGGCTGCGGCCGCGGCGCGGAGATCGACGTGGTAAAACGGCTGCCCCTGGGCGGCGGCCTGGGCGGCGGCAGCTCCGATGCGGCCACCACGCTGGTGGCCCTCAACGCGCTATGGGGGGTGGGATTCGACGCCGAACGGCTGGCGGCGCTGGGATTGACCCTCGGCGCAGACGTCCCGGTGTTCGTGCGCGGCCACGCCGCCTGGGCCGAAGGGGTGGGCGAGCGATTGCAGCCGGTGGAATTGCCGGAGCCGTGGTACGTGGTGCTGGTGCCTGCCGTCAGCGTCGCCACCGCCGCGGTGTTCGGGGCACAAGAATTGACACGGGATTGTCCTCCCATCACAATACGCGACTTTCTTGCGGGTATGGGGGAGAACGTTTTGCCGGGAGCAAAACGTGGAAGCCGCAGGCTACCTGAAGGGCGCAGGCCCGGGATGGCCTGCGTCAACGTCTGCGAACCGGTGGTACGGCGGCGCTTCCCAGCAGTGGCTGCGGCGTTGGACTGGTTGGCGCAATTCGCCCCGGTACGCATGACCGGTACCGGCAGCTGCGTGTTTGCCGCCTTTGGCAGCGAGGCGCAGGCGCGCGACGTCGCGCGGCAACTGCCCGCGGGATGGAACGGTTTCGTGGCGCGTGGCCGCAACCGTTCGCCGCTGCTGGAACGGTTACAGCAAACGCAGAAGCCAGAATGTTGAATTGTGATTTTCTCAACGGGTCACGGTGAGAACTCAAAATTCAACATTTTTCGTTTTTGGGGCGTCGCCAAGTGGTAAGGCAACGGGTTTTGATCCCGTCATACCCAGGTTCGAGTCCTGGCGCCCCAGCCAAATGTTTAGCCGCTGCAGGCGGTACGCTGGACTTAATTAAAGGGTATTAAAGGGCGGCAGGATGAGACCTGTTACAGGTTCGGCCGTTTCGCCCTCGGGCGAAACAGGGCAGCGCCGCAGGGCGACGCTGCTCCGCAGGGCGAGGGGCGACAGCCCCACAGAATCCTGATGCCCCAGCCAAATAATTCGCCGCAGTTAGAGAGCACAGCGCCCATGGCCTCGGAAATGATGGTGTTTGCGGGTAACGCCAATCCGCAACTCGCCCAAGACATCGCCTCCTATCTTAGTATGCCGCTGGGCAAGGCCGTGGTCGGCCGCTTCAGCGACGGCGAGATCATGGTGGAGATCCTGGAAAACGTGCGCGGCAAGAACGTGTTTATCGTTCAGCCGACCTGTGCGCCGACCAACGATCACCTGATGGAGCTGATGGTGATGGTGGACGCCATGCGCCGCTCCTCCTCGGGACGCATCACCGCGGTGGTGCCCTACTTCGGCTACGCGCGCCAGGATCGCCGGCCGCGCTCCGCGCGCGTGCCGATCACCGCCAAGGTGATCGCCAACATGCTGACCATCGCCGGGGTGGATCGGATGCTGACCGTGGACCTGCATGCGGATCAGATCCAGGGGTTTTTCGACATGCCGGTGGATAACGTCTATGCCTCGCCGATCCTGCTGGGCGACGTGTGGCGCAGCAAGAACAACCACAAGGAAGACGTCGTGGTGGTGTCGCCGGATGTGGGCGGCGTGGTGCGCGCCCGGGCGTTGGCGAAGCGATTGGACGATGCCGATCTGGCGATCATCGACAAGCGCCGGCCGCGCGCCAACGTCTCGCAGGTGATGCACATCATCGGCGAGGTGGAGGGGCGCACCTGTATTCTGGTCGACGACCTGGTCGATACCGCCGGTACCCTGTGCAAGGCCGCCAAGGCGCTGAAGGATCACGGCGCGGCCAAGGTGAAGGCCTATTCGACCCACGCCGTGCTGTCGGGGCCGGCGGTGCAGAACATCGAGAATTCCGAGCTGGACGAGCTGGTGGTGACCGACACCATCCCGCTGTGGCCCGAGGCCAAGGCCTGCGGCCGCATCCGCGTGCTCTCCATCGCCGAGATGCTGGCCGAGACCATGCGCCGCATCAACAACGAGGAGTCGGTCAGCTCGCTGTATATGGACTGACGCGCCCGCGGGGCGCGCCAGTCCCAGGTGCGAGATACGAGGTGCAAGGTGCGAAAGGCAGTGTGTTCGTCCCTTGTCCCTCGCACCTCGTATCTTCTTTGCCTCCCCTGGTCGCGGGGGAGGTGGCCGGGCCGCTCGGATGAGCGGCCCATTTGTCAGCAAACTGGAGTAATGAGATGAATACCAATTTTGTTATCGAAGCCAGCCTGCGCAACGACATGGGGAAGGGTGCGAGCCGCCGCCTGCGTCGCGAAGGCAAGGTGCCTGCCGTACTGTACGGCGGCCATCAGGAGGCAGTCTCCCTGACCATGGATCACAACGCCCTGTTCCACCATCTGGAGAACGAGGCCTTCTATTCCCACATCCTCACCGTCAAGATCGACGGCAAGGATGAGTCGGCGGTATTGAAGGATCTGCAGCGTCATCCGGTCAAACCCATCATCATGCATCTCGACTTCCAGCGCGTCAGCGCCAGCGAGAAGATCCGCATGCATGTACCGCTGCACTTCGTCGGCGGCGATATGGCTCCGGGCGTGAAGGTCGGCGGCGGCATCGTCACCCACAACATGAACGAAGTGGAAGTGAACTGCCTGCCCAAGGATCTGCCGGAGTTCATCGAGGTCGATCTGTCCACGACCGAGCTGAACCACTCCATCCACATGTCCGAGCTGAAGCTGGCGGCCGGCGTCGAACTGGTCGAGCTGATGCACGGCCACGACCTGCCGGTCGGCGGTGTGCACGCCACCCGTGCCACCGTGGCCGAGGAAGGCGCCGCGGCACCGGCGGAAGGCGAAGGCGCCTAATCGTCGCTGTTTGTGCAGTAGCACGGTAAGACGGCGTTGTCCGCGCCTATTCAACTCATCGTCGGCCTCGGCAATCCCGGGGTCGAATATGAGCAGACGCGGCACAATGCCGGTTTCTGGTTTGCGGATGCCGTCGCCCGCGGCGCGGGCGGCGGTTTCAAGCGCGATTCAAAATTTCACGGCGAGGCGTGCAAGGTGCGTCTCGACGGCCACGAGGTGTGGCTGCTCAAGCCGCAGACCTTCATGAATCGCAGCGGCCAGGCGGTCGCGGCGCTGGCGCGTTTCTACAAGATCCCCCTGGAAAATATCCTGGTTGCGCACGATGAACTGGATGTGCCGCCGGGACAGTTGCGTTTGAAGCAGGGCGGTGGTCATGCCGGCCATAACGGCCTGCGCGACATCGGCAGCCTGATGGGCGGAGCCGGCTTTCTGCGCCTGCGCATCGGCATCGGCCGTCCTGCGCACAGCGGCGACGTCACCGGCTTCGTACTGGGCAAGCCGCCGCAGAGCGAACGCACGCTCATCGACGACGCCATCGCCGAAGCGGTGGCAACGCTGCCGTTGCTGATGCAGGGCGAAATGGCCAGGGCGATGAACAGATTACATGCAAAGAAAGCTTAACCACGGGGAACACGGGGAACAC
>DFMR01000102.1 GCA_002376325.1 Proteobacteria bacterium UBA3588
TGCGGCAGGAACATCTTGCCGTCGCCGAACAAGTCGCCGACCACGTTCATGCCGTCCATCAACGGGCCTTCGATCACCTCGATCGGGCGGGCGAACTGCTGGCGCGCCTCTTCGGTGTCCTGTTCGACGTAGGCGTCGATGCCTTTGACCAGCGCATGCTCCAGGCGTTTAGTCACGGGCCAGGCGCGCCACTCCTCGGTCTGCTTCTCCACCGCGACGGTGCCGACGTTGTATTTGGGTGCGATCTCCAGCAGGCGGTCGGTGGCGCCGGGGTCGCGGTTGAGCACTACCTCTTCGACGGCCGTACGCAGCTCCTGCGGCAGGTCGTCGTAGACGGCGAGCTGGCCGGCATTGACGATGCCCATGGTCATGCCGGCGTGGATGGCGTGATAGAGGAATACGGAATGGATCGCCTCGCGCACCGGGTTGTTGCCGCGGAACGAGAACGAGACGTTCGACACGCCGCCGGAGATCATTGTGTGGGGCAGGTGCTGCTTGATCCAGCGCGTGGCCTCGATGAAGTCGACTGCGTAGTTGTTGTGCTCGTCGATGCCGGTGGCGATGGCAAAGATGTTGGGATCGAAGATGATGTCTTCGGCCGGGTAGCCCACATCGTTCACCAGGATGTCGTAGGAGCGCTTGCAGATGGAGGTCTTGCGCTGGTAGGTATCGGCCTGGCCCTTGTCGTCGAAGGCCATCACCACCACCGCCGCGCCGTACTTGCGCAACATACGTGCGTGGTCGACGAAGGCGGCTTCGCCCTCTTTCAACGAGATGGAGTTGACGATGCCCTTGCCCTGCACGCACTTGAGACCGGCTTCGATGATCTCCCACTTGGAGGAGTCGATCATCACCGGCACCTTGGCGATGTCCGGCTCGGAGGCAACCAGGTTGAGGAAGGTGACCATCGCCTGCCGGCCGTCGAGCATGGCATCGTCCATGTTGATGTCGATCACCTGGGCACCGTTCTCCACCTGCTCGCGGCAGACGTCCAGCGCCTCGGCGTAGTTGCCCTCCAGCACCAGCCGCTTGAACTTGGCCGAACCGGCGACGTTGGCACGCTCGCCGACATTGACGAACAGCGAGCCGGGGCCGATGTTGAACGGCTCGTCGCCGGAGAGGCGGCAGGCCGGCTCGATGGCCGGCAGCGCGCGCGGCGCCACCTCCTGCATCGCCGCGGCGATCGCCTCGATGTGCGGCGGCTGGGTGCCGCAACAGCCGCCGATGATGTTGAGGAAGCCGGAGCGGGCCCATTCGCCGATCTCNNTTGGCGTGGCGCAGCGAGTTGTAGAAGGCCTCGGTCACCTGGCCGGTAAGGGTACGGCCGGAGGCATCGGTGATGGTGCCGGAGATCATTACCGGCAGGCGCACGCCGTGCTGCTCGAAGTAGGTCTCGACGGCAAAGATCGCCGCCTTGGCGTTGAGGGTGTCGAAGATGGTTTCGATCAGGATGATGTCGACGCCGCCCTCGACCAGACCCTGGGTCGCCTCGAAATAGGCCTCGACCAGCTGGTCGAAGGTCACGGCGCGGTAGCCCGGATTGTTGACGTCGGGCGAGATGTTGGCGGTGCGGTTGGTGGGGCCGAGCACGCCGGCGACGTAACGGGTGCGGCCGTCGTTGCGCTCAAACTCGTCGGCGACCTCGCGCGCCAGGCGCGCGCCGGCCACGTTCATCTCGTAGGCCAGCGCCTCCATGCCGTAGTCGGCCTGGGAGATGGTGTTTGCGCCGAAGGTATTGGTTTCGACGATGTCGGCCCCGGCCTCGAAATAGGCATGGTGGATCTCGCGCATGATCTGCGGCTGGGTCAGCACCAGCAGGTCGTTGTTGCCCTTCAGATCGGACGGCCAATCCTTGAAACGCTCGCCGCGATAGTCCGCCTCGCCCAGCTTGTAGCCCTGGATCATCGTGCCGGTGGCGCCGTCCAGGATCAGGATGCGCTCTTTGAGGACTTGGACCAGCTGTGCGCTGCGGGCGCCGGTGTAGGTGTGCGACATGGATACCCTGCTATTTCGAGGTGAACAGCGGGCATTTTAACACGGCTGGAAAACGAAAGATTTTGTCCACGGGCGCCCGGAGAGCGCGAGGTTACTAAAGTTGCATGAAATTTGTCTTCCGTCGGTTTATAGAGGTTTCCCCGTATCCTCGTGTGCCCCGCGGTTAACCCGTCTTGGCTGGCCGGTAATCGATGGCGTGCAGGAACAGGTCGATGAGTTGGCGCGTGAGTTCGTCGAGGGTGAACGCCTCGTAACGTTCGGCGTCGAGGATGCACTTGTCGTAGACCGCCTCGCGCATCAGGCCGATGAACATCAGCGCTGCGACCCGTTCATTAATGACGCGGACGCCCTTTTCCAGCGCCAGCTCGCGCAGGCTGTATTCGATGTAGTCCGCGATGGACTGCCAGCGGCTGTGGAAAAAGCGGCGCGCGGTCTCCGCGCTCTCCAGCGACGCCTGAAGCTCCATGCGAAACAGGTCGGGGTCGGCGGCGATGTGCTCCACCGATACCCGAGTGATGCGGCGCAGCACACTGGGAAAGTCGTCGGGACCGTCGAGCGCCGCTTCGATGTAGGTTTCGCGCGAAGCCGAGAGGCCGTCGACCACCGCTTCGTAAAGTTCCTCCTTGGAGCCGAAGTGCTGGTAGAGCACCGCCGGGCTGACCCCGACGCGGCGCGCCAATTCGTCCACCGACACCCCGTGATAGCCCTTGTCGGCGAACAGCACCTTGGCCACCGCCATGATCGAGGCGCGGCGCTCGGCAGCTTTCATGCGTTTGGTCATATCAGCCGCCCGATCAGGAGCAAATTAACCACGGGGGGCGCGGGAAACACGGGGTTATATGAGTCCAGCATGCGCGTCGGTGGTTTCATCCATTACCCAAGTATTCCCCGTGTTCCCCGTGGTCAAAGCCTTTATCTTTAACTTAGTGCTTCCGGATCAGGAACGCGAACGCCCCGCCGTCGCTGCCGCTTTCCACCAGCTCATTGCCGGTCTGCTTGCAGAAGGCCTCGAAGTCCTTCACCGAACCGGGATCGGTGGCGACGATCTTCACCAGCTCGCCGCTCTGCATGCCGGCGATGGTCTTCTTGGCCCGCAGGATCGGCAGCGGGCAGTTGAGGCCGCGCGCGTCCAGCTCATGTTGGTAGTTCTGCATCGTTCATCTCCTTTCCAGGTGCAACCGCTTCACCGCCGGAGGGGCCGGCGCCCGCGCCACAAATAAGTGAACGTTCGTTTATATATGACAGAAAACACCGAATGTCAAGGCTCACCGGCCCGGCCACCGGTGACGAACGTTGTCAAGAATTGACAATTATCGGCGATTTGTGACGCCGTCTCCGTTATAACTCCCCGTTCCATCGTTAAATCGGGGCTCTCCGCCCCCTCGGCTTTCGTATCGGGATATTGGCTCTCCTGCATGGATAACTCGCCGCATTATCGTGTCGTCTTCGCCGGACGTCTGCTCGACGGCTTCGAGGCCGACGAGGTCAAGCAGAGTCTGGCTTCCCAGCTGCAATTGAGTCCCGCCAAGGTCGCCGCCTTCTTCTCCGGTGAGAAGCAGGTGCTCAAGCGCACCGTCACCCTGGAGCAGGCGCAACGCTACGCGGCGCTATTCACGCGCATCGGGCTGGCGGCCATCGTGGAGACGCTGGGTGAAACCGAGCGTGACGCCCCAGCGGGCACCGCCGCGCCGGAACCCGAGGCGCGGCCGCTGCCCCCCCTCCGTCCCGTGCGCAGCCGCTTTCTCTATAAACCGCTGCTCGGTCTTGCCGCGCTGTGCAACCTTGCCATGTTCCTGCTCTACCTGGCGACGCTGGCGACACTGCTGCTGGTGCTGCTCAATCCCTATGCCTTGGCCGCCTGGCTGTTCGCCTCGCTGGGCAATCCGCTGATCGCCGCGGCGATCTATGCCCTGACCCTGGTGTTCGGGCTGTTTCTCACCGCGCTGCTGGCCAAGCCGCTGCTGGCCCTGCGTCGGGTTCAATATCCCACGGTGCCGTTGTCGCCGCAGCAGGAGCCGGACCTGTTCGAGTTCGTCGCCGACGTGTGCGAAATCGTGGGCACGGCGCCGCCGCGGGAGATCCTGTTGAGCAACGACGCCACCCTCGACATGCGTTTTCAGGACGACGTCACCGCAGCGATTGAGGGACGCACCACGCTGATCCTCGGCCTGCCGCTCGCCGCCAGCCTCAACGTGCGCCAGCTCGCCGCCGCCCTGGCCCAGACCGCTTACGGCTGGGGGCCGCACCGCGGCGCACGCACCTCCCGCTTTCTCCAACGCTACGCCGCCTGGCTGCTACGTGCCGGCGACGGCACCGACTTCGTCGACCGGCGTCTGCTGCGCTGGCAGCGCCGGGCGCAAAAGAATCGCTACCTGGTGGACAGTCTGCTGCGGCTGTGCCGCTGGGCGCGGCTACCGCTGGCGTTCAACCTGCGGTTCGGCCGGCTGCTGGCCGGGCGCGCGTTGCAACGCCGTGTCGCCGACGCCGATGCCGCTGCCCGCCGCCTCGCCGGCAATAGCGACTTTCGCCGCATGCTGGAGCAAAGCCGGGCGCTGAACCATGCAGCGCGGCGCACCATTCCCGCGTTGCGGCGTATGTGGCACGACCGCGGCGAAGTGCCGGACAACATCGCCATGGCGGTGGTGGCGCAGGCCTCGGCCTATCCCGCGGCGATCCACGACCAGTTGCGCGACGAACAGGAGCGTCACATCGCCGCCCGCGGTGCCCTGTTGCCCAGCGATCGCCAGCGCCTGCTGCACCTCGATCTGACACAGGAAGAGGGGCGCTACCGCTGCCGTTCCGCCGGCGCCGTGGTATTCCAGCGCTTCGACAAGCTGATGCACAGCATGACGATGCGCTACTACCACCGCCACCTGGGACTTCCGGTCACCACCAACAAGCTGATCCGCACCCCGGTCAAGGGCAGCCAGGAGTACAACGCCAACAACTACATCGCCTGCTACTTCGGCGCCCTCTACGCCGATTTGGTGCCGATCAAGCTGGCTCGGCGGCTGAAGGAGCTGGGCGCCGAAGGCGACGCCGCCGTGCGCCACTGGCAGCTGGCACTGACCCTGATCGACAAGGAGAAGGCGAAGGCCAAGGCGGCGCTCACGACGTTGCGCCAGGCCGACGACGACCTGATCACCGTCAGCAACCGCGAACTGCTGCACCGCGCCGCACGCAGTTATCGCCTGCGCGGCGTACCGCTGCTGGGCCGCCACACGGAGCAGGTACACCAGACCTGCCGCGACTACGAGAAGCGCTACGACGCAGCGATGAGTGATGCCGACAAGGCGGTCACCCCCTACGTCGGCCGGCTGGCGGCGGCGCTGGCGCTGCTCGGCCGCGACGACGTGACGCTGCAACTGCCGGGCGCCGAGGCGCTACGCGGCGAAGCGACCAAGCTGTTGCAGCTTTCGGAGAAGATCGAAGGCGTCTATCCGCAGCTGCATAGCCTGCGGCTGGCGACGTTGCTGCTGGAGTCGCTGCTCAGCGACGATTCGCGGCAGGCGCGGCGACGCCTGCGCGACCTGATCATTGAAAAGTGCGACGACATCAGTCGCCTGTTGCAGGGACTCGACGTATCGTTGCGCCAGGCGCAATTCCCGTTCCGCACCCGGCAGGGCTACCGCAATGCGATGCACTGGGCGCTGTTGTCCTCGCTGCCCGGCGACGATGCCAATTCGCTCTTCGACCGCGGTACCGATGCGGTGCGCAACCTGCTGTTGCTGCAGCGCTTCATCGTCGGCCGGCTCAGCGCCATTGCCTTGCAGGTGGAAAAGGCCTACGCGCTGAAGGTTGCTTGACAGTCCCCAGCGGCGCATTAGCCTTACCTGGGTCAGCACGATCTTTTTGAGGAGGGTAGTGCCATGACCACCGAGACCTTGCTTCACATCGACGAATCCCTCAGCGCCACCGAACGCGACGAGCTGTTGCGCTGGCTCGGCAACCGTCCCGAAGGCATCCATCCGCACCTCCAGACCGAAAGGCGTCACCTGATGTTCGTAGCCTACAACCCGGAGGAGATGTGCCCGCACGACCTGGTGGCGATCGCCGGCGAACGCGGTCTGCACGCCCACGTCATCGATTTCTGAAGACGGAAATGCGTGACCGCTGGGGGGCCAGGGAAACACCGGACTGATGTGTCGCAAAAACCGGAGGTACAGCGTTAGCCGTGGACTCCCGGTGCACCGCGTGTTTGACTCTTAGTTCAGTTTCTCAGCACTGCTCCCACGGCAGTCCCTCGAAGCGCCAGCCGCCCAGGGCGCTGCGGTGGTGGTGGTCGTCCAGCTCGCCCTCGAAACCGTCCAGCACGTTGTAGACGTCGCGGAAGCCGCCCTCGATCAGGGCATTGCCGGCGTCCACCGAGCGCTTGCCGCTGCGGCAGATGAGGATCACCGGGGCGCAGCCCGCGTCGGTGTCGCAGATGATTCCGCCCAGCATCAGTTCGCGCACCTGGCGCGCAAAGTCGGGATTGACCACCCAGTCAGGCTCGTCGATCCAGGGGATGTGGATGGCGCCGACCGGATGGCCGACGAACAGGAACTCCATGTTGGAGCGCACGTCGATGAGGACGCCGCGCGGCTCGTCCTGCAACATCTGGTGGGCTTGGCGCGAGGTCAGGTGTCTAAGCGCAGGTGTGTTCACGGCGGCATTCCTCAATTACGTATTTCATCGGT
>DFMR01000166.1 GCA_002376325.1 Proteobacteria bacterium UBA3588
AGCGGATACCGCTGAAGCTGAAAGGCTTCGACGTGGTGGCGCTCAATGTCACCAAGCTGCACAGCGATAACGTGGACCCACTCAAATATATGGGCCGCCTGGCCTACTGGAAGAAGCGGGTCGAGGCGGGCGGCGGTCACTGGCGCGTGGTCAACGACCTGGAACGGCTCGACACCCTGTTGCAGAATTGAACGGCGATGAGGACCAGGGCAAGATCATTATAAGTAATTGAAAAGGGGAACCAACGGATCATTCGGCGATCAGATCGAGCATCAAGAGTGATGGAGAAATCTGATGACGGCCGATTTCATGAGCCATTTTGTGAGTGTACGGGACCCGCGGATAGAGCGTTGCAAGCGTCATGCGCTGATGGACATCCTGTTTTTGTCGATAGGCGGGGTGCTGTGCGGCGCGGAAGGCTGGGAGGAAATCGAGGATTTCGGTCATGCCCGGCTGGATTGGCTGCGGAGGTATTTCCCGTTTGCCAATGGAATCCCGAAGCATGACACCATCGCCCGGGTATTGAGCCGCCTGGAGCCGGAGGCGTTGCAAGCAAGCTTTATCAGCTGGGTCCAGGAGGCCAGTGAGCTGAGCGATGGCGAGATTGTGGCGATAGACGGCAAGACAGTCCGACGTTCGTTTCAGAGAGGCGACAGGAAAAGCGCTATCCACATGGTCAGTGCCTGGGCCTGCCGCAATGGGCTGGTGCTGGGACAGCAGAAGGTGGACAGAAAAAGTAATGAAATCACGGCCATTCCGGCCCTGCTGGAGTTGCTGGCGCTCAAGGGCAGCATCGTGACCATTGATGCGATGGGGACCCAGCGGGAGATTGCCGAGGTCATCGCGGCCAAAGGGGCGGATTATGTGTTGGCGCTCAAGGGCAATCAGCCGACCCTGGCCGAAGAGGTTGAGGCGCTGTTCACCCATCCGCTTCCCAGAGGGTTTAGCGAACAGCTCAGTGAGGAGCGGATTGAGGCCGGGCACGGACGGATAGAGTCACGGCAATACCGCCAAATCCTGTTGGGAAAGCCGGGCCTCCCCGCGGCGGCAGGCTGGGTTGGACTAAAGAGCGTAGTGGAAGTCACCTCCACACGCGATGAGGGAGAGCGTTCATGCACCGAGCGGCGCTATTACATCACTTCCTGTCCGCTGGACGTGGAGACGGTGGCCGGGGCGGTGCGCCATCATTGGGGCATCGAGAATCGGCTTCACTGGGTACTGGATGTGACGTTCCGGGAAGACGAGTCCCGCATCCGCCGGGGCAATGGGGCGGAAGTCATGAGTGTGCTGCGGCGATTGACGCTTAACCTCCTGAAACAGAACACCACCTCCAATGCCAGCATGAAGCGCAAGCGCAAAATCGCCGCCCTCGATGATACCTTGCGTTCACAAATTATTGCCGGGATTTAAAATGCTCTTGCCCTGCTGATAGCGCCGCGGCGCCTTGACAACCGGCGCCCCGATCCGGACAATTGCCGTTCTTTTCTGGGGCTCTGCCCCAACCCCATTGGCTACGTAGCTCAGCTGGTTAGAGCACAGCACTCATAATGCTGGGGTCCTCAGTTCGATTCTGAGCGTAGCCACCATATTTCTCTAGTAGCTTCCAGCAGTTACGAAATACGCCGCCCTTGTCAGGCACTCCGAAGTAGCACGGGTACCGGACTTTTGCCGGGGTTTTCCCCGCACACCTTTTCGGCCGCTTCGATCAGGTTGGTCAGTTCCGCCGCAGATTAGTGCGCGGTTACGCGACTGCTCTTGTGCCGGAGTGTAGGTCTTGCCGATCTTCGAAACTCACCCCGGCGACCCTCAGGCATCGCCCAAGCGTATGTTTCAGATCATGCCCCGGACTTTCCGGAAAGCTTCGGTGTGAATTGCGTTCAAAAGTGATCCGTTTCTAGCCTATATTTGCACTCGCAATCGATCCGATTCCCGCGAGGTAAGTTGCGCCGCAGTGCTACTTTATGCGCGATTGCACAAGTCAACGAATGACGTAAATGCTGGTTCAATATTCGGCGCAATTCAACATCGTGCTGACCGAAAGATTGAACGGGCTACTTTGTGCGTTTAATTATGATCCATGCGACATACAGCCAACCACCACACGGCGCAAAATTGAATGCGCGGGGATGGACAAGGTTTGACGCGCAGCAACGCACTGGCCAGCTTGGTGCAAGACACCAACACTGAATAGGCACCGGATGCAACGCACTGTAAATGCACTATTTGACGTTGCGGGTCCGCCCGCACCGGCGCGGTGCTGTTGGTGGTGTTCACATGCCGGGCACGATATTTAAGCTAAATTCTTTACTCGTTCGCTTTTTGCGCCGGAGCAGTTTCAATTGGCAGGCCTGCCTGCTTCCATTCGGGAAAACCGTCTTCGAGTCGCCGTGCGTCGAAGCCCCCCTGTCTCAAACGGGCGACTGCATCGTAAGCGAGCACACAATACGGACCACGACAGTATGCGACCACTTCCGTGTCATGCGGAAAATCGGCCAAGTGTTTCTCTAGTTGAGACAGCGGTACGTTAAGCGCACCCGGCACATGACCCGCCGCGTACTCCTCCGCAGGGCGCACATCAATCACCGTGACCAATCCATCCCGTGCACGGTTGAGGAGTTCCTGTGCCGGTATGGGCTCAAGGCTGTCTTTTACAGTGAGGTAGGTATTGACCAGCCGCGTGACTTCGGCGAGATGTGCCTCGGCCACGCGCCGCACGCATTCGAACAATTGCACGACATCGTCGCCGGAAAGACGGTAATGGACGTGCTGTCCGTCCTTGCGTGCCGCGACCAGACCGGCCTGGCGTAGCTGTTGCAGATGTTGCGACGTATTGGCGACCGTCATGCCGGATACCTTCGCCAGGGCCTCGACGCTACGCTCGCCTTGGGCAAGGAACTCGATGAGTTCCAGTCGATTGCCGTTACTGAGCGCCTTGCCGACGCGGGCAAATTCGGCAAAAAGGTCCTGCTTGAAATTGGTGGACATGCTGACTTGAGCCTCGCAACGCTATATATTCAATAAACTACTTGAACGAAGTATAACTTGTCTATCGCCAAACCCGAATGATCATGCAGAGTAATTTGGTAAAGTATGCACACTGAAATCCAATGTAATTCATGGTGATGCCCTTATGCTGGCAACCCTCCCACACCTGCTTGGCGACACATTCCCGCCCCTAAAGCGAGGTGATGCCTTGCAAACCATCCAGGTCAATCTCGGTTACCGTTGCAATCAATCCTGCCTCCACTGCCATGTGGGCGCGGGACCGAATCGGACCGAGGAGATGTCGGCGCAGACCGTTGAGCAGGTGATCGCCGTTCTCGAGCGCCAGCGGCCGGCGACGCTCGACCTGACCGGCGGTGCCCCGGAACTCAACCCCCATTTCCGCCGCCTGGTCCGAGCCGCGCGGGGCCTGGACATTCACGTCATCGACCGCTGCAATCTCACGGTGCTGGAGGAACCTGGGCAGGAGGCGCTCGCCGGATTCCTGGCCGAGCAGGAGGTCGAGGTCGTTGCCTCCCTGCCTTGCTATCTCGAAGAAAATGTCGACGGCCAGCGCGGCAAAGGGGTATTTGCCGGCAGCCTCCGCGGCCTGCGCCGGCTCAACGCGCTGGGATATGGCCGCGAGGGAACCGGCCTGCTGCTCAATCTCGTCTACAACCCTACCGGGCCTTTCCTGCCGCCGCCGCAGCGACAGCTTGAGCAGGACTACCGCCGCACCTTGGCGACGCAATACGACGTGTTCTTCAACCACCTGCTGACCCTGACCAACCTGCCGATCAAGCGGTTCGGCAGCACCCTGTTGTCCGAAGGGCGCTTCGAGGCGTATCTGAGCCTGCTCAAAGAGGCGTTCCAGCCGCAGAACCTGGCGCAGGTCATGTGCCGGTCGCTGGTCAGCGTCGACTGGCAAGGGCGGCTGTACGACTGCGATTTCAACCAGATGCTCGATCTGCCACTACAGGCGGCCGGACGGCATCGACACATCAGCGAGCTTGCCCACATCGACCTGTCCGACAACCCGATTGCCGTGGCCGATCACTGCTTCGGCTGCACCGCGGGCCAGGGTTCGAGTTGCGGCGGTGCCCTGACGTGAGACGACACATATCGATTGTCATCCCGGCGCTCAACGAAGCGGCGGCGATTACGCGCACCCTGCAACGGCTGCAAGCCATGCGCGGCCGCGGCCACGAGGTGATCGTGGTCGACGGCGGCAGCGGCGACGATACCGTCGCCCGTGCCGAACCGCTGGCTGATCGCATACTGCACAGCGAACGTGGGCGTGCCGCGCAGATGAACGCCGGGGCGGCGGCGGCAATGGGCGACATCGTGTGGTTTCTCCACGCCGATACGCTGGCACCGGACAACGGCGATCTCCACGTGCTGGCGGCACTGGCCGACCCGACATCCCTGTGGGGCCGCTTTTCGGTGCGGCTCAGCGGCCGTCATCTCCTGTTCCGGTTTATTGAGGCCATGATGAATCTGCGCTCCTGTCTCAGCGGCATCGCCACCGGCGACCAAGGGATCTTCGTACGCCGCGGGACCTTCACCGCCGTCGGCGGCTACCCGCGACAGCCGCTGATGGAGGACATCGCCTTGAGCAGGCGGCTGCGCCGGCTCGGGCGCCCGCGCTGCCTGCGCAGCCGACTCGTCACCTCCAGCCGCCGCTGGGAGCAGCGGGGCGTCGTGCGCACCGTCATGCTCATGTGGCGATTGCGCTTCCTCTACATGCTCGGGGCCGATCCCGCCCGTCTGGCACGACAGTACCGATAGCCATGGCGGAAACGGGCCGCATCCAGGTCTTTGCCAAGGCGCCGCTCCCGGGGCTGGCCAAGACGCGCCTGATCCCCGCGCTGGGCGCGAAAGGTGCGGCAGCGCTGCAAGAGCAATTTATCCGACGCACCCTGACTACCGCCACGGCAACCGAAATGGCCACTGAGCTGTGGTGCCTTCCCGATCCGACGCACCCCTATTTCGTTGCCTGCCGCGAGGAGTTCGGTGTCCACCTCCGCTGTCAGCAAGGAACCGATCTGGGCGGGCGTATGCGTCGCGCGCTGGACACGGGGCTCGCCGACGGCGGACCTGTGATTCTCGTCGGCACCGATTGTCCGGATCTGACGGCGCAGGATATGCAAGAGGCGCACAACGCCCTTGCCGGGGACTGTGCCGTCGCCCTCGGCCCGGCCGAAGACGGCGGCTACTACCTCATCGGCCTGCGGCGTCCCCTTGCCGCGCTGTTCCACGACATGCCCTGGGGAACTTCCGCCGTACTGCCGCAGACGCGGCGGCGCCTGCGCGAAGCCGGCGTACGCTGGCACGAACTGTCGGTCCGGCGCGATATCGATACGCCAGAGGATCTAGCCCACCTCGCCGCGACAGGGAATACCGCATGCGCCGCAAACTGATCTTCGTGTACAACGCCGACAGCGGCCTTTTCAATACGCTGACGGACATCGCGCACAAACTGTTCTCACCGCACAGTTATCCCTGTACCCTCTGCGCCCTCACCCACTCCCCCGTTGCCATGCGTGGCGCCTGGAAGGCGTTTATTGCCGGCCTCGACGCGGAATGCGAGTTTCTGCATCGAGATCAATTTCGCACCCGTTATCCTACCTTGGAGATTCCCTTGCCGGCTGTCTTGTATGAAAACGGTGGCGATGCCCGACTCTGCCTACCGGCAGACTCCATTAACCAGTGCCAGGAGATAGGCGCACTGGAACAATTGATTGTCGACCATTGTCTAGCCGTCAGCGCTTCTGATCGACCATAGGAAGCTGGAGGATCCGCTTACCCCCGCATCAGCAGTGCAAGTAACGCAAATCCGATGCAATACCAACCGAAAGGCCTAAGGGCCTTGACCTCGTGCGCATGGAAATAACGCATCAGGAACCATAATGAGAGCCAGGCGAAGACGCCCGCGAGAATCCCCGCCGCCAGGATGACGTCCAGCAGGCTGTGGGACAGATGGGAATGCAGCAGTTTCGGTACCTCCAACAATCCCGCCGCACCGATGATGGGAGTAGCAAGCAGGAAGGAAAAACGCGCAGCGGCCTCATAATCCAAACCCACTCCCAGCCCCACCACCAACGTCGCCCCCGAGCGGGAGAAGCCAGGGATCAGAGCCAATGCCTGCGCCAAGCCGATGCCCACCGCACGTCGCCAGGTCAGCGTCGTCAGTGTGTGGCTGGCGGTCCGATTCTTGAGGAGGTCGCCGCCAATCAGCAGTACGCCGTTTACCGCCAGGAATGACGCGGCCACGGCATAACCTCCGAAGAGTG
>DFMR01000045.1 GCA_002376325.1 Proteobacteria bacterium UBA3588
ACACAATCCCTATAGTAACTTTAGACCACACCCTCGCGCTCCGTTCATTCCTGATACACTCGGACGGTTGCGTTGAGTTACCTATTCCGACTAACGGTTACGTTTCAGCGATGAACGCTCTTATCCTCGCCGCCGGTCGCGGCGAACGTATGCGACCGCTTACCGACCATACCCCGAAGCCTCTGTTGCGGGCGGGCGGGCTGGCCCTGATTGAATATCATCTGTCCGCCTTGGTTGGCGCCGGTTTTGCCGACATTGTGATTAATCATGCCCACCTGGGGGCGCAGATCGAACAGGCACTCGGCGACGGACGAGGCTACGGTGCGCGCATACGGTATTCCGCCGAAAGCGAAGCGCTGGAGACGGGGGGAGGGATATTCAATGCGCTGCCGCTGCTGGGCGATGCGCCGTTCCTGGTGGTGAACGGCGATATCTGGACCGATTACCCCTTCGGGCGTTTACTGGCGCGGCCGGCGGAGCTGGCTCACATCGTGCTGGTGGGCAACCCGCCGCAGCACCCGTGCGGTGATTTCGCCCTCGACGGCGATCGGGTGTGTGAACAAGGCAAGCCGATGCTGACCTTCAGCGGGATAGGCGTCTATCGGCCGCAGCTGTTCAACGGTTGCACGCCGGGAAAATTTCCGTTGGCGCCATTGCTGAGACGGGCAATGGCGCAGGGAGCGCTCAGCGGAGAATACTACGCCGGCCGCTGGTTCGATGTCGGAACGCCGCAACGGCTGCAGCAGCTCGACGAGTGGCTGCAACCCCGTTGAGGACAACAGTGTTGCAATAACAATAACGACAGTACCTCCCATCGCATAGGGCGGGAGGCTTTCAAGTGAGGTGGGCTTTTCACGGCAGTGACGAGCCGACGATTTGAGGTTGATGCTATGGCAGAAAGGGGAACGGGTGACTGGCACGCGGAGGCGCAATGCGAATCTTGTACCGTGCGTGAAGCGGTATTGTTTGGGAAGGTGGACGACGAACAGCTGAAGCGTGTGCGACGTAGCGTCAGCGAATGCGTAGTGGAAGCGAATTCACGTCTGTACCGCATCGGAGAACCGGGCGAGGCGGTGTTCACTGTCCGCAGCGGTCTGGTGAAACTGGTGCAGTATCTCCCCGACGGCAACGAGCGCATCGTGCGGTTGGTGCGAAGTTGCGACAACACCGGATTGGAGTCTTTGTTGGGGCAACCGTACCAGCACGATGCGATCGCGCAGCAGCGTTCGCGGGTGTGCCGCATTCCCGTGAAAGTGATACGGCAGTTGGGAAACGATGACCCGCAGCTGTATCAGGAGTTGATGCTGCGCTGGCAGCACGCCCTTAGTGAGGCGGATGCGTGGCTTACGGAGTTGGCCACCGGCCCGGCGCGGCAGCGGCTGGCGCGGCTGCTGCTCCGCATCGTGGATGCCGACGGCGTTGGGGTTTGCGATCTATTCGGCCGCAAGGACATCGCCGCGATGCTCGGTGTCACCACCGAAACGGCGAGCCGTCTGGTAGCTGAATTCAAACGTGAAGGGCTGCTTGCGGAAACGGACGGCAGGTTTACGGTTCCTTTGTCGTTGCTGCACGAAATCGCCGAAGATTGAGATTCGTCATTGCTGGTGCACTGCGGCACGTCATACCATTTTTCGGTATCGTTATAGCGGAGAATGCCCGATGAAAATTGCAGTTACCAGTCAAAACTTCCGTACCGTTACCGGCCATGCCGGCAAAAGTCGTCGCTTCATCGTTTTTGAAACCGAAGGCGGTACGCCGCGCGAAATTGAGCGAATCGACCTGCCGAAAGAGATGTCGTTTCACGAATTCCACGGCGACGGTCCGCACCCGATCGATAGTGTCGAACTACTGATTACCGGCGGCTGCGGCGCCGGTTTCGCACGTCGCCTCGCACAGCGCGGCATCGCCGTCGCCGTCACCGAGATACAGGACCCACTGGAGGCGATCGATGCCGTGGTGGCCGGCAGACTTGCTGCGGTTGACCCCGCTAATATGGCGCATCACCACGATCATTCGCATCAGCCGTGATTGGACGATCGACACGGCATATATTGAAACCGCCGAACGTACTGAAGACGCCGCAGGCGTTCATGAATCAGGCGCTGCATGGCGCCGTCGGTTCTTTTCCGGAACACGCGCAGCATCGCGCAACGTAACCTGCGCGCCGTCGATACCTTGGCAGCTAATCCTCTGCGTACTTTGCGGTTAATGTCGTTTGGTTGAAGCCGGCGGTTTCCCGCGCTTTGCCTGTCCACTACTCAAGCACGAAAAAAAACGGCCCGTCCCTGGGCCGAAGTGGGGATGGTGGTTAGCCCACCGGGGAGAGAAAACGATACGCCGGGGATCAATCCCTCAGTCTTGCGATGTCGGACAACCTCAGCATGTACTCCTGTGCTGCAATTTTTGCCGCGGCTGCGCGATGGCACGGCTATTGATGTGCCAGCAACCAGGCTATTCCCGCAGCCATCGTCAGCCAGCCGGTAACGGGGTGAAACACGATGCGCCACAGCGGCAGACGAGGTACGAAGCCGACACCGTGGACGAATCCCGCCGCTATGCCCCACATCAGCAGAGCCAGTACACCGTGTCTCACATCGCTGACGGAACTGGCGATGTCCTTGGGGTAGGCCAGTACCAGTACTGTCAGGGTGATCGCAAGAGCGAACGACAACAGCCGCAACGCGCCGTGTGTCGGATACGCGATGCGGAATTCGTGCCGTTGCCGCTGCGCGGCCGATGGTTGCCGGTTCATGAGCGTGATGTGTCTTTTTCCTGTTCGGAACCCATTTCCGATTCCAGCCACATGACGTTGATCACGCCAAAGGCGCAAGCGAGCAATACGCCGAGTATCCAAGTGAAGTACCACATATTCCATTCCTCCAAAATCAGTTACAGCCGAGAATTACCGAACAATCAGAAACAACGACCACGGGGACACGTAGAATCCGGGGTAAGCGGATGGCCATGTAATCCCGTCGATGCCGCAGGCGGTGGACCGGAAATTTCGTTTCGGACACGTCCCGTATACCCCGTGATCGGTCATTTGCGGCAGTTCGCTCTCAATACGCTTCGTGGTCGTGACTGCGAATATGCTCGACCGTCAACTTGCCCCACATGGCGCGATAGGTCCAGGTGGTGTAGGCAAGGATGATCGGCACGAAGATCACCGCGGCCCAGAACATCACCTTCAGCGTCCCCAGGCTCGATGGCGCGTCCCACAGCGTCAGCGAACTGTTGGGCATGGTGTTCGACGGCATGATGAACGGGAACATGGAAAAGCCCGCCGTCAGGATCACGCCGGCCATGGTCAATGCGCTGGTGACGAAGGCGAATCCGGGGCGGCGTGCGGTTGCCAACAGAATCGTCAGTGCTGCGCCGATAAAGGCGACGGCAGGTGCCGCGACCATCCACGGATAGCTGTGGTAGTTCGTCATCCAGCCGCCGGGCAGAATTTCGACCGTTTTGGCCAGAGGATTCGGCAGCGCATCGGGCGACGGCATGGAGACGATGTGATAACCATTGATACCGGTTGCGATCCAGGCGCCCGCCAGAGCGAAGGCGACGATGAGCACGCTGCCGGCAATCTGCACCGCACGGCGGGCACGCGACTCGACCGGATCGGCGGCGCGTAATTGCAGCCACACGGCGCCGTGCATCACCAGCATCGACAGGCTGACTACGCCGGAAAGCAGTGCAAACGGACGCAGCAGGCCGAAGAACGATCCGGTGTAGGTGGAACGCAGGAACTCGTCAAACTGGAACGGTACGCCGAGAATCACGTTGCCGAAGGCGACCCCGAACAGCAAGGCCGGCACCGCGCCGCCGACGAACAGGCCCCAATCCCAGGTGCTGCGCCAACGCGGATCGGCCACCTTGCTGCGGTAGTCGAACCCGACCGGCCGGAAGAACAGCGCAAACAGCACCAGCAACATGGCAATGTAGAAGCCGGAGAAGGCGGCCGCATACACCGCCGGCCAAGCCGCGAAGATGGCGCCGCCGGCGGTAATGAACCACACTTGGTTGCCGTCCCAGTGCGGCCCGACGGTGTTGATGATCACGCGTCGTTCTTCGTCATTCTTTCCGAGGAACGGCAGCAGCGCGCCGACGCCCATGTCGAAGCCGTCGGTGACGGCAAATCCGATCAGCAGCACGCCGACCAGCACCCACCAAATCAGTTTCAATGTTTCGTAATCGAGGACCATTTATAAACCCCTTTTTTAACCACGGGGAACACGGGGGCACGGGGATTAACCATCGATGTGCTTTACCGGTTCCGTTTGTTGTATCGCTTGCGGTGGGCACGGAAAACACGACTCAAAGACTCCGTGCCCCCCGTGGTTCAATCTTTATCCCTCCTGCGCCAGCGCGGCGGTTCCGCCTTCCTCGTGGTAGCGGCCGGTGCCGAGGCTGGAGGGGCCGAGGCGTGCGTACTTGAACATCAGGTACAACTCCACCACCAGCAGCAGCGTGTAGAAGCCGATGAAGCCGGCGAGTGAAAAGTAGAGGTCGCCGTTGCTCAGGGTGGAGGTGGAGAGTTGCGTCGGCAGTACTTCACCGATGGACCAGGGCTGGCGGCCGTATTCGGCGACGAACCAGCCCAGCTCGCTGCTGATCCATGGCAAGGGGATGCTGAACAATGCCGCTTTCAACAACCATTGCTTCTTCCCCGCGGTTCGTTTGGCGCAGTACCAGAACGCCAGCGCAAACAGCAACAGCAGCCAGAAACCGAGCGCGACCATGAAGCGGAAGGTAAAGAACAGCGGCGCCACCTTCGGGATACTGTCATTGACCGCTTCCGTGATTTGCTGCTCGGTCGCATCGGTGACGTTGGAGGTATACTTCTTCAACAGCAGACCGTAGCCGAGGTCCTTTTTGACCCTGTTGAACGCCGCCTTGGTGGCGGCGTCGGTTTGGCCGCTACGCAGCTTTTCCAACAGGCCATAGGCGATCATGCCGTTGCGGATGCGCGACTCGTGCTGTGCCTTCAATTCCTTGATTCCGGTGATCTGCTGGTCGGTGGAGCGAGTGGCGATGAGGCCGAGTACGTAGGGGATATCGACCGCGTCATGGGTCACCTGTCTTTTCTGATCGGGGAAACCGAACAGGGTAAAGGCCGCGGGTGCCGGTTGTGTCTGCCATTCCGCTTCGATGGCGGCGAGTTTGGTTTTTTGCACGTCGCCCATTACGTAACCGGACTCGTCGCCCAGCGTGATTACCGATAATGAGGCGGCCAAGCCGAAGGCGGCGGCAATGGCGAAAGAGCGACGCGCGAATTCCACGTCGCGTCCCTTGAGCAGGTAATAGGCGGAGATACCGAGAACGAACATGGAACCGGTGACGTAACCGGCCGAAACGGTGTGCACGAATTTCACCTGTGCCACCGGGTTGAACAGCAGATCGGTGAACGAGGTCATCTCCATGCGCATGGTCTGGAAACTGAACTCGGCGCCGACCGGATTCTGCATCCAGCCGTTGGCGATCAGGATCCACAGTGCCGACAGGTTGGAACCGATGGCGGTGAGGAAGGTGACCAGCAGATGCTGACGCTTGGAGAGGCGGTCCCAGCCGAAGAAG
>DFMR01000051.1 GCA_002376325.1 Proteobacteria bacterium UBA3588
CTATGCCCAGGCCTTGGTTGCGGGTCTGCCGCTCGATGAAGGTCAGGTGCCGGTGATCCACACCGACTGCGCCTTTGGCCGTTGGTATTACGGCCCCGGCCAGAAGCTTTCGACCCTCACCTCGTTCCAGGCCATCGAGGTGCCCCACGAGGCGCTGCATGCCATCTATCTGCAAATCTTCAAGAAGCTGTTCGAAACTGAGGATCGCAGTTTCTTCGAAAAGCTGATCGGCGCCTCGAAAAAAAGCGATCGCAAGGAGCAGATCGCGGAACTGCTGGACCGGCTGATCGGGATGTCGAAGACCCTGCTGGCGGCGATCGAGCTGCTGGAACAGGAAGTGATGGCGCTGGATGAGGCCGAGGTGACGGCTCTCATATGATCCGCCGCGCTCCGTCACACGGAGCGCGGTAACGTTGCCGTCCCCGCATGCGGCGCAATCGCTATTCCACGCTGCCGAAGGACGGATCGGTGGTATAGGCCGGCAACGGCAGGCCGGCGATGCGCGATCCCTGGGCCACCGGTCCGTTGGGGAACAGCCGGTAGAGATGCTTGCTTCCGCCGCGGTCGTGAAACGCCCGGTCCAGCTCCTCGACCAGAACACGGCCGCTCTTGGCCGGTCCAACCCGGCGATAACGCTCGCGCAGGAAACGCACCACGTCCCAATGGTCGTCGGTGAGCGCGATCCCTTCCAGCGCCGCCAGCCGTTCCGCCTCGCGTTCGTTCCAGGGCGGTAGGTCGAACAGATGGCCTTCCGGGTCATCCGCAGCCGATACCTCGCCGCCGATAAATTTGTTGATGTCTACGTTGGTCATGGGCCGCCTCCATTCGTCTACTCGGGCCGGGAACACCCCGATGCCCTACCATTCCTGTCAGCTGATCAAAGTATAGTCGACACGCACCACGGCCTGCGCACCGGTACCGACCTGTCGACCCGCAGCGGGCAAGAAGGGAGCGGCGCACTGTCGATGTGCAGGGTCTGCCCATGGCGGGGGGATCGGCAAGAAAGATCTGGACCGCTCTCCCGGCGGCGCAGCGGGGCACCTCAGCTCCGTCGGACAACTAGCGAAACAGGAAACGGCAGGCGATGATCGCCGCGGCGATACCCACGATATCCGCGGTCAGTGCCGCCAACACCGCATGCCGCACCCGCCTGACCTGGACCGCGCCGAAATAGACCGCAAGCACATAAAAAGTGGTTTCGGTCGAACCCTGCAACGTACTCACCAGATAGCCGGTGTAACTGTCCGGTCCGATCTTCGGATCGTTGATGATCGATGCCAGCACCCCGTAGGCTCCGGAGCCCGACAGCGGGCGCAACAGCGCCATCGGCAGCGCCTGGGCAGGCAGGCCGATGGCGCCGGTCCACGGCGCCAGCCAGGAAATAAACGCATCAAGCGCACCGCTGGCACGCAGCATCGCCACCGAAACCAGGATCGCCACCAGGTAGGGGATGATCCGCACCGCTACCTGAACTCCCTCCTTAGCGCCGTCGACGAACACTTCGTAGATGCGCACCCGCCGAACCAGCCCAAAGAGCAGAAACCCCAGCATCAGTCCCGGCAGGATCCAGGGCGCGACATGCTTGCCGTAGACCACGCTCAGCGGCACCAACGCGATGAGTGTCCCCATGCTCAACAGCGACACCCATAACGGGTAAGCCGCGCCGGTATCCTGCAGCGGCGCCGCAATCGCGGGTGCCGCCACGGCTGCGGGGCCGTCGGCGGACCCCGGCAGCGGGAAAAATCGCCGATAGATGAACGTCGCCACGATCGCTGCGGCGGTGGAGCAGAGCGTCGCGAACAGGGTCGTCGGCAGGATACCCGCCGGGTCGGCGGAGCCGGCCGCGGCGCGCAACGCAATCACGCCGGTGGGGAGCAAGGTGACGCTGGAGGTATTGATGGCCAGGAACAGCACCATCGGATCGGTCGCCGTACCGGGGCGCGGATTGAGCCGTTCCAGCTCCTGCATGGCGCGGATCCCGAACGGCGTAGCGGCGTTGCCGAGGCCGAGCGCGTTGGCCGAGAGGTTGAGGATCATCGCCCCCATCGCCGGATGGTCCGGCGGCACATCGGGAAACAGCTGCGTCATCAGGGGGCGAATCAGGCGCGCAAGGATGGTCAGCATGCCGCCCGCTTCGGCCACCTTCATCAGCCCCAGAAACAGGGTCATGACCCCCACCAGGCCGAGCGCCAGGGTGATCGAGCCGCCGGCCGAATCGACCATCGCCTTGGACAGCGCATCCATCGGCGAGGTGCCCGCTCCCGCCCAGCCCAACTGGTGCCAGGCGGCGGAACCAAAAGCGGCAGCGACGAGAAAGAAGAAGACGATGTTCATCGGGACGCGCGCAGGCGGGATTGCGGGAACGCAACGGGGTAGATGCCGGTACCGTCGCGCTGCCCCGGCTCACAGCTCCTTGCAAACATACTTGATCGCAGGGTCTTCGACGCTGGTGCTGACGGCAAACCCCAATGATCGCACGAACGAAAGCATGTTGTGGTTGGCCGCCAACACCTCGCCTTCCATGATGCGCAGGGCGCGCATGCGCGCCGTTTCGATCAGGGCATCCATCAAGCGGTGGGCAATACCCTTGCGCTGCCACGCATCGGACACGACCAGGGCGAATTCGCAGGTGGTCATGTCCGGGTTGGTCACGTAGCGCGACACCCCTATTTCCTCGTCCATCCCATCCTTCTCGATGACGGCGATAAAGGCCATCTCGCGGTCGTAGTCGATTTGCGTGAAGCGCGCCAGCATCCCCGGCGTCAGCTCGTCGATGGTCTGCATGAAACGGAAGTACTTGGCCTGCTCCGACAGATTGCGCACGAATTCCTGTTCGATCTCCGCATCCTCCGGACGGATCGGACGAATCACCAAATCGGTGCCGTCGGGCAGCTGCCAGCGGCTGACCAGATGGGTCGGATAGGGATAGATCGCCATGTGGCTGTAGCGGGCGCGGGTCGAGGAGTGGTAATCAACCACCACGCGCGCATCGACGGCGATGGCACCCCTCTCGTCGAGAATGAGCGGATTGATATCCAACTCCCTCACCCAGGGCAGTTCGCAGGCGATCTCCGACACCCGCAGCAGCACGTTTTCCAACGCCTGAATATCGGAGGGAGGCATGTGGCGAAAAGCACCGAGCATCTTCGCCACCCTGGTGCGCTGAATCAGATCCTTGGCCAGGAACCGGTTGAGCGGCGGCAACATCACCGCTCGGTCCCCCATCACCTCCACGGTGATGCCGCCGGCGCCAAAGGTAATCACCGGACCGAATACCGGATCGGTGGAGATGCCGACCAGCAGCTCGCGGCCGTTGGGACGTTGCAGCATCGGTTCGATGGTGACGCCGTCGAGGCGCGCCTCGGGCCGGTTGCGACGCACCGACTGCACGATGTCGTTATAGGCGCTGCGCACACCCTGAGCGGTGTTGATGCCCAGCCGTACGCCGCCGGCGTCGGACTTGTGGGTGATGTCCGGCGAATTGACCTTGAGCGCCACCGGCAGTCCCATGGACTCGGCCTGCACCAGCGCCTCGTTGGGCGAGCGCACCACCACCGCCCGTGCCGTCGGGATATGGAAGGCGCCCAGTACCGCCTTCGACTCGCTCTCGGACAGCACCTTGCGCCCCTCCGCCAGCGAGCCCTCAATGATCAGCCGCGCCCCTTCGATGTCGGGCGGCACCCGCTGATAGATGGGGCCCGGCGCCTGCAACAGCAGCTGCTGGTTACGGTAGTAGGCGGTCAACGAGTAGAAGGCCTCCACCGCCGCCTCCGGCGTATGGAAGGTGGGCAACCCGGCCTCCACCAGCGCCGCACGGCCCTGCGCCACCTGGGTCTGGCCCATCCAGGAGCAGAGCACCGGCTTGTTGTGCTGATGGGCGAGCTTGCCGATGCTTTCCGCCACCTCCTTCGGCGCGGTCATCGCCTGCGGCGTCAGGATCACCAGCAGACCGTCGACTCCATGATCGGACAGGCACGCGTCCACCGCGGCGGCATAACGCTCCGGCGTGGCGTCACCGATCACATCCACCGGATTGGCGTGGGACCAGGTAGGCGGCAGCACCTCGTTGAGGCGGGCGACGGTGCTCTCCGACAGTTCGGCGAGCGGTATGCCCATATCGGCGGCACGGTCGCTGGCCATCACCCCGGGGCCGCCGCCGTTGGTCAGGATGCAGAGTCGCTCGCCCTCGGCACGGAACCCGGCATCGAGGGTACTGGCATTGGAAAACAGATGGCCGATACGCATGCCGCGCACGGCGCCGGCGCGGCGCAACGCCGCGTCGAATACGTCGTCGGCGCCGGCCAGTGCGCCGGTATGCGACAAGGCCGCCTTGGAGCCGCTGCTGTGGCGTCCCACCTTGAGGGCGATCACCGGCTTGACCCGCGCCACCGCACGGATCGCGCTCATGAAGCTACGCGCGTTATGAATGCCTTCGATGTAGAGCAGGATGCTGTCGGTCGTGGGGTCATTGACCAGGTAATCGAGCACGTCGCCGAAGTCGAGGTCGGCGGAGATGCCGGTGGAGACCACCGCAGAGAAACCGATACCGTTGGGTTCGGCCCAGTCGAGGATGGCGGTACAGATGGCACCGGACTGTGAGACCAGAGCGACATTGCCGGCGCGCGCGCCCCCCTTGTTGAAGGTGACGTTGAGCCCGATGTCCGGACGCATGATGCCCAGGCAGTTGGGGCCGATGAAGCGGATACCGTAGCGGCGCGCGTTCTCCAGCACCGCCTTTTCCAGCTTCAACCCCTGCGGCCCGACCTCGCGAAAACCGGCCGAGAGAATCACCGCCGCCTTGACGCCATGCTGGCCGCAATCCTCGATAATGCTGGCCACCGTCGTTGCCGGGGTGGTGATCACCGCTAGGTCGATGGGCTTGCCCAGCGCCTCCAACGAGGCATAGGCCTTGTGACCCTGCACCTCAGGGCGTTTAGGGTTAATGGGATAGACGTCGCCCTTGAAACCGCCCTCGATCATGTTTTTGAACACCAGCATCCCGACCGCATCATGGCGATCGCTGGCACCAAAAACAGCAACGGATTTCGGTTCGAACAGTCGTTTGAGATAGTGTTGCGCCATAGCAGTCCCCAGTGCGTCCCCTGGCCGCGCGCCAACGGCCATCCGTGCGGGCAGCGGCTGCATCGCCGCACCCGCCCCTGTCTGGCGCCCGTGCTCCCGTCTCGCTACTGCGCCTTCCCTGCGTTGTTCGCCCTGCTATGAGCGAAAGAGGCGGCATGCCACCGCCGTCTTCGGTCCGTATTGATGCCGATATTAAAACACAAAAATTGCAGAAAATAACCGCAGTGAACTACTCAACTGATTGACTGCGTGCCGACTGCAACCGCCGCTCCTATCTTCCACGGCCGGCACCGAACGGAGGTCGACGGCTGGTCAGCCGCCGGTGACGGTGGTAACGTCGACGGACTATCGATCCATGTCGCAAATCTGTCCACTCCATGAAAACTGCTTACATCTCGCACACCGACTGCCTGTTGCACAACATGGGTGATTTTCACCCGGAAAGCCCACAGCGGCTGCACGCAATAGAGGACCGCCTGGTGGCGGCCCACCTGATGTCGTTGCTGCGCCATTACGATGCTCCGGCCGTGACCCGCGAGCAGTTGCTGCGCGTGCATGCCGCCGACTACGTCGACGGCTTGGCAGCGCGGGCACCGGAACCGGGCGCCAAACCGGTGATGCTCGATCCGGACACATGGCTTGCCGCGCAGACCCTGCCCGCCGCGCAGCGCGCCGCCGGCGCGGCGGTCCTGGCGGTCGACCTGATCATGGGCGGCGAGGCGGAAACCGCCTTTTGCGCCATACGCCCGCCCGGCCACCATGCGGAACGGCGGCGCGCAATGGGCTTCTGCTTTTTCAATAACGTGGCGGTCGGTGCCGCCCATGCGCTCGCCGTGCATGGTCTGGAGCGGGTAGCCATTCTCGATTTCGATGCACACCACGGCAACGGCACCGAAGACATCTTCAAGGACGAGCCGCGGGTACTGTACTGCTCCACGTTCCAGTATCCGTTCTATCCCAACACGCCGCTGGCACAGCGTCCCAATCTGGTCTACAGCAAATTGGCGGCCGGCGCCTATAGCGACACTTTTCACGCCGCGGTCGAGCGCGACTGGATACCGGCGCTGGAACGGTTCAAACCGCAGATGATCTTCGTCTCGGCCGGCTTCGACGCCCATTTCGAGGACGACATGAGTGCGCTCAATCTGCTCGACGTCGACTATGCCTGGGTCACGGAACGCATTGTGGAGGCGGCGGAACTTTATGCGGAAAACCGCATCGTCTCGGTGCTTGAGGGTGGCTACGTCATGAACCCTCTCGGTCGCAGCGCGGCGGCCCACATCAAGGTGCTGATGGGAATAAATTGAACTCCGCCACCCGTTGGGCATCTCCTGTTATGTCGTCTATGCTTGACCTTGTCATCGGATCGCCAGTCATAACAACAACGCCGTACATGGGGAGTAAACAATGCAGCGGATGGTTACCTTGGACGGCAACGAAGCAGCCGCCACGATCGCGCACCTGACCAACGAAGTTATCGCCATCTACCCCATCACGCCCGCCTCTCCCATGGGCGAACATGCCGACGAATGGTCGGCACAGGGACGCAAAAACCTGTGGGGCACCGTGCCAACCATCGTCGAGATGCAGAGCGAGGGCGGCGCCGCCGGCGCCATCCACGGCGCACTGCAGAGCGGAGCTCTCACCACCTCGTTTACCGCCTCGCAGGGGCTGTTGCTGATGCTCCCCAACATGTACAAGATCGCGGGCGAGCTGACCCCCATGGTGCTGCACGTCGCGGCCCGCTCCCTTGCCGCTCAGGCGCTGTCCATCTTCTGCGACCACGCCGACGTCATGGCGGCGCGGGCCACCGGCTTTTCCCTGTTGTGCGCCGGCTCGGTACAGGAGGTCGCCGATATGGCCCTGATCGCCCAGGCGGCGACACTGGAAGGACGGATACCGATACTGCATTTCTTCGATGGCTTCCGCACCTCGCACGAAATCTCAAAGGTCTTGCTCCCCGAGCGCAAGGTAGTGCGCTCGATGATTAGCGATCAACTGGTGCAGGCGCACCGGCTGCGTGCACTCAACCCCGAACATCCGGTGGTGCGCGGTACCTCGCAAAACCCCGACGTCTACTTTCAGGCGCGCGAAAGCGTCAACCCCTACTACCAGCAAATGCCGGTCGTGGTGCAGGCGGCAATGAACCGGTTTGCGGAACTTACCGGCCGCCATTACCACCTGTTCGATTACGTTGGCGCCGCCGATGCCGAACGCCTCATCATCATGATGGGCTCGGGCGCCGACGCCGCGCACGAGACGGTCGAACATCTCATCGCCCGCGGCGAAAAGGTCGGTTTGGTCAAGGTGCGGCTGTTTCGCCCCTTCGATGCGACGGCTCTACTTGCCGCGCTGCCCGCCACCGCACGCCGTATCGCCGTGCTCGATCGTACCAAGGAACCCGGTGCCGACGGCGAGCCCTTGTACAAGGACGTGGTCACCGCCATCGTGCAATCGTACAGTTCGAGCCAGTCTAGGTTCGACGTGCTGCCGCGCATCATCGGCGGACGCTATGGTCTGTCGTCCAAAGAGTTCACGCCGGGGATGGTCAAGGCGGTATTCGATGAGTTGGACGCGGAGCAATTCAAGAACTCCTTCACCATCGGTATTCATGACGACGTCACCCACACCAGCCTGGAGTGGGACGCACACTTCCGCGTCGACGCTGCGCAAGGCGTCAATTGCGCCCTGTTTTACGGCCTGGGTTCCGACGGTACCGTCAGCGCAAACAAGAACACCATCAAGATCATCGGCGAGGATACCGACCTCTACGCACAGGGCTATTTCGTTTACGACTCGAAAAAAGCCGGTGCGGTTACCGTCTCGCACCTGCGCTTCGGCCCCACTCCGATCCGCTCCAGCTATCTCATCGGCGACGACGAGGCTCAGTTCGTCGGCTGCCATCAGACCATCTTCCTTGAACGCTATGACATCCTCGACAAGGCTGCCCCGGGTGCAGTTTTCCTGCTCAATACGGCAGCGGCGCCAGAGCGTGCGTGGGAGACGCTGCCGCATCGCATGCAGCAGCAGGTCATCGACAAGCAGGTTCGCTTCTTCGTGATCGACGCCTATCAGGTGGCCCAGAATGCGGGTATGGGCCGGCGCATCAATACCATCATGCAGACCTGCCACTTCGCCATTTCCGGTCTGTTGCCGCGCGAACAGGCCATCGAGGCCATCAAGCGCGCGGCTGAAAAAACCTACGGCAAAAAGGGACCGAAAATCGTCGATCTCAATTTCCGCGCCATCGACGCCGCGCTCGCCAATCTGCATGAGGTGAAAACCCCGCAACAGGCGACCAGCGCGTTCGAACGGCCGCCGGTCGTCGCCGCCAATGCACCGCAGTTCGTGCAAAACGTCACCGCACGCATGATGGCAGGCAGCGGCGACGCGCTGCCGGTCAGCCTGTTGCCGGCGGACGGCACCTGGCCTACCGCTACCACGCGCTGGGAGAAACGCAATATAGCGCTGGAGATCCCGGTGTGGGACGAACAGCTGTGCATCCACTGCGGCAAGTGCCCGTTCGTCTGTCCGCACGGCACGATCCGCAGCAAGGTGTTCAACCCCGAAACGGCCGGTCCGATCCCGCCGACGTTTCGCCATGTCGCCGTCAAAGGCAAGGAGTTTCCCGCAGGCGCTCACATCGTCTATCAGGTGGCGCCGGAGGATTGCACCGGCTGCGGCCTGTGCGTCGACATCTGCCCGGTGAAGGACAAGGCAAACCCTGGTCGCCGCGCCCTCAACATGAGTCCCCAGCCGCCGCTGCGCGAGCAGGAGCGACAAAACTGGGATTTTTTCCTCACTCTGCCGGAATTCGATCGCCGCGAGGTGCATACCTCGGTTATGAAGAACGCGATGCTGCTGCAGCCGCTATTCGAATTTTCCAGCGCCTGCGCCGGCTGCGGCGAAACCCCCTATCTGCGCCTGGCCAGCCAGCTGTTCGGCGATCGCATGGTGGTGGCGAACGCCACAGGCTGTTCCTCCATCTACGGCGGCAACCTGCCGACCACGCCGTGGGCCCAGGACGCACAAGGCCGCGGACCGGCGTGGAACAACTCGCTCTTCGAAGACAACGCCGAATTCGGCTTGGGCATGCGCATTGCCGTGGACAAACAACAGGAATACGCCCATGAGCTGCTCAAGTCGCTGGCGCCGCAGATTGGCGAAGAGCTGGTGCAAGAGCTAATCAACACCGATCAATCGGATGAAGCCGGCCTGCATCAGCAACGCGAACACGTCGCTGCCCTGCATGAACGGCTGCGACAGATTGATCGTCCCGAGGCACAACAGTTGGCGGCGCTGGCCGACGTATTGGTACGCCGCAGCGTCTGGATCGTCGGCGGTGACGGTTGGGCCTACGATATTGGTTTCGGCGGACTCGATCATGTGCTTGCATCCGGTCGCAACGTCAACATTCTGGTGCTGGACACCGAGGTCTATTCCAATACCGGCGGCCAGACATCCAAGGCGACCCCGCGCGGCGCCGTCGCCAAGTTCTCCGCCGGCGGAAAACCGACCGCAAAGAAAGACCTGGCGATGATCGCCATGGCCTACAACAACGTCTACGTGGCTCATGTGGCCTACGGTGCCAAGGACGTGCAGACGCTCAAGGCCTTTATGGAAGCGGAGTCGTACCCCGGTGTGTCGTTGATCATTGCCTACAGTCCATGCACCGCATGGGGCACCGATATGCTGCACAATCACGAGATGCAGGACCGCGCCGTACGCAGCGGTCATTGGCCCTTGTTTCGCTTCGACCCACGCCGCGCAGCAGAACACGAAAATCCACTGCAACTCGACTCCAAGGAACCGTCGATCGCCTATCGGGAGTTCGTCAGCCAGGAGACACGATTCAACATGTTGTGGCGCAGCCATCCTGAAGCCGCAGAGCGTTTTCTCGCGCAAGCCCAGCGCCACGCGCGTTCCAGCTTCCATCATTACCGCCAGCTGGCCGATCTCAGTTACGCCGAACCCTCAGAGAATAAGCCCGAGAAAGCCAAGGAGTAATCAATGGACTTGCGAACCGCCTATCTCGGCCTGGAACTGAAAAATCCTCTGGTCCCCTCCGCTTCCCCGTTGTCACGCAGCCTTGATATGGCCAAGCGGCTGGAGGATGCCGGCGCCGCTGCGCTGGTGATGTATTCGCTGTTCGAAGAAGAGCTGATGCATGACCGCGATTTCATGGATAGCTATCTGCAGAATCAGGCCATCGGCCACGCCGAGGCCACCACTTTCCTGCCGTCACTGGGCGACATGCCGTCGAAGAACGAACGCTACCTGGAACAGCTGCAACGCTTGAAGGGTGTGTTGGAAATCCCGGTAGTCGCCAGCCTCAACGGCGTCACGCCCAGCGGCTGGGTCACGCATGGCAAAGCATTGCAGGATGCAGGCGCCGATGCCCTCGAATTGAACGTGTACTACATTGCCTGCGACATCGAGCACAGCGGCGCCGAAGTCGAGCAACGCTATATCGACACCCTTGCCGAGCTGCGGCAGCACGTCACGATTCCCATCGCAATGAAACTGTCGCCCCAATTCAGCTCGGTCGCCAATATGGTGAAACGGCTGGAACAGGCCGGCGCCAACGGCGTTTCGTTGTTCAACCGCTTCTATCAGCCCGATATCGACATCGACAGCCTGCGGGTAACATCGCAGCTACACCTCTCCACTTCCGCCGAATCGCTCTTGGCCATGCGCTGGATAGCGATACTGTTCGGCCGGGTCAATCTGTCGCTCGCCGTCACCGGCGGCATTCATACCGCCGACGACGCGATCAAGTTACTGCTCGCCGGCGCCGACGTGGTGCATCTGTGCAGCGCGCTGCTGATGCACGGGCCGAAACAGATCAGCAAAATCCTTGACGGGCTCCAGCAGTGGCTCGACGACTCGCCGTACGAATCCGTCGAACAGCTGAAAGGGGTGCTCAGCCAACTTCATTCCGGAAATCCTGCCGTTTTTGCGCGTACCAATTACGTCCAGATGCTCGACAGCTATACCCTCGATAGCAGCTCCTGGCGCTAGTCAAGGATCGCAAGAGCTTGTTGACCGGCGACCGGACGAGCATCATTAACGAATTACGTCGGCGACTTTATGGATCAGGATGGGCATGCTGTCGCAGCACGCGCAGCAGCGCCGCCGCCTTATCCAGACTCTCCTGATACTCCGCGCCGGCGGTCGAATCGATGACAACGCCGCCTCCGGCGCCGAAACAGATCCGATTTCGCTGTTGTACCAGGGTTCGAATGGCAATATTCGTATCCATTGCCCCGTCGAAACCGATATACCCGACTGCTCCGCAGTAGACGCCACGACGGTGCTTTTCCAGTTCTTCGATAATTTCCATGGCGCGACGCTTGGGAGCCCCGGTAATGGACCCGCCGGGTAGACAGTCGCGTAACAGTGCAATGGCGTCCCTGCCCGGCGCCAGGGTACCGACCACCGTCGATACCAGATGGTGGACCGTGGCAAAGGTTTTCACCGCAAACAAGGTCGGTACCTGTACGCTGCCCGGGATACAGCATTTGCCCAGGTCGTTACGCAGCAAGTCGACGATCATCAGGTTCTCCGCCCGGTCCTTGCCACTGCGACGCAGCGCTTCAGCCTGGGCGCGATCCTCTGCCGGATCGGCGACGCGTGGCCGCGTGCCTTTGATCGGCTGGGTCTCCACCTGTCGCCCGAGGACCCGGAGAAAACGCTCCGGCGAGGCGCTCAGCACCTGGGCAAACGGCAGGTTGAGATAGGCGCCGAACGGGGCGGGATTCGCTCGTCGCAGGTCGCAATAGAGAGAGAACGGGTCGCCCTGCACCTCGGCGCAGAACCGTTGTGTCAGATTGACCTGATAACAATCCCCTGCGCACAGATAGTGAATAATGCGCTGAAAAGCCGCGTCGTAGTCGGCAACACTGAGGTCGCTTGCCGCCGCGGATCTCACCCGGTAATCGTCGCATCGGGCGCTGCTATGCCCCTCCCGCGTCGAGAACAGCGGCTGCGCACGCGTCAACGCCGCCTGGTCCTGCCCTGCCAACCAGCAACGGCGTGTAGCGTGATCGACGATCAAGGCCCAGTCGTAGATACCGACGGCCATCTCAGGAAGTTGCATGTCATCGGTGGCATGTGCAGGAAGCGAGAACCAGCGCCGCGCCAGGTCATAGGAAAAGTAGCCGAGGGCGCCACCGCTAAACGGCAATTCGAGGTGCTCGGGTCCGCGCCACGGCCCCAGCGACTCGCGCAGCAGTTCCAGCGGGTCCGCCGTATGGTCCCGGCAGCTGCCGTCGCGACACACCTGGGTAATGGCACCGCGCGTAACCAAAGTGATGCTCGGATCGGCGACGAGTATATCGAAGCGGCCGCGCCCTTGACTGTCGAGCCAACACGACCAGGGATATGACGCCAGCCTCTGAAACAGCGGCAACGCATCACCAGGATAGGGCAATTCGATGGGGGCGGGCGACGACACTTTCAATAAAATGGGCGCTTATCGATACGTTCGACGCAGTGGAGGAAACGTCCAGCAAACGCATTTGTCGCGCACGGCTTTCCCAACGTCGTCCCCTGCATCGATTTGGTCATTGTTGCATCAGCGTGCCTGCCGGAGGGCGGGCGCAATCAGATGACCGCTCACTTGTCGCAGCGGTCTGCCATGCGGTTATGATACAGGAAACCGGTTCCGTTCGTGGCACCGGCGGCATGGGCGACCGATTCGGACAACACCGTGGAGCGGATCACCTTCTATCCGTGGCGTGTAGCGGTTGACGATGGGTGGAAAACCCTTTCTGCGGAGGAATTCGGGGGCATTGACCGGTCGAACGAGTTTGCGGCATGCCCGGCCAATAGCGCCGAACTGCGGTTATTCGTAGCAGGCACGCAGCCCTTCAATGTCGTGCAGATGGACGTTGATGCCTTTCACTGAGATCAGTCCCTGATCACCCAACCCGTGCAAAATACGCGACAGCGTTTCCGGCTGGATGGACAAACGCGAGGCAATGATGTTTTTCGGTGCAGGCAATTCGATTTCGGTAGAGTTTTCCGCATCCGGCGGCACCTGATCGAGCAGATAATTGATCAGTCGTAACGTCGCGTTCTGCAGCGTCAATGCATCAATTTCATTGAGCAACTGATGCAACCGTACGCTGATATCCCCCATCAGCCGAAAGCAGGTATCGACCGAACCGCGCAGGGCGTCCAGAAATGGTTTGTTGTTTATCGCATAGACTTCAGCCGCAGTCAGTGCCTGTGCGCTGACCGGGTAGAGCGGCACTTCCATAAACATCAGTGCTTCGGCAAACGCTTGCCCCGGACGAATGATCTCGATGATTTTCTCGTTTCCGGTGGGCGACAAACGGTACAGTTTGACCTGTCCCGAGCGCAGTAGATAAAACTCCTCAGCCGGTTGGCCATGGGAGAAAAAATGCTCGCCGGGCGCCGCCTGCTGCAGTCGGAGGCCCGTCTTCACTTTCGCCAGCTGCTCATCATTCAGCCCTGCGAACAGAGCATGCCCCCGCAACTCGCGATCAAATGTGACTGATTGATTCATATTTTATGTTGTTAATATATTCATCGATACAACGCAACGGCAGGTCATCGACGTCCGCAGTGACATCAGAATAATCCAACGATGGCAAGAATCCCATGAAAGATACGTCAATAGCCGCTCTTCGCCCGAGTCCTCTGCCAAATATCAAAAATCAGGGCAAATAACCCGATACCAATGAGTCGACGACGATGATATACCGCATATTCCAGGTATTTCCCTTATAACGATGATGATGAAAACAGACACTACGGCCAGCGCTTGGGGGCCGGAACGATAGCCTTGGGAAGGGGAAATCAAACGTGATGCGATTCAGCGCCAGGAGCGCCGCTGACGCCCGGCGTAATCGCCGCCGGTGCCGATAGCGGAAATGGCGCCCCTACTTATTCCAACCATGAGGTTCGCAGTGCCGTCCCACTCAGCCAAGCGGTGCAGCATACATCGACATACATCGTGATCCTGCAATACTGCTGTTCAGTGCTTTGCTATCTCACATTTTCTTCGGATGCGCAGCATTGCCGTCATGTCCGAAATATCGGGCTGCCGATCAAGTCGGCGCCGCCGCCCATTGTCGCCGCGTTTGTCCCGATAACCGTTCGCCGTCCGACAACCAATCGCCGTCCGTCAGCAGTTCCAGGCGACGGTTGTGAAATCCATGCAGCGTGCTCCGATGCCCGACGCTCACCAAGGCGGTTTGCGCAAGCTCCTTCATAAGCAGCGTATACAGTGCGCGCTCGGCGGGCTCATCGAGCGCTGAGCTAGCCTCGTCCAGAAATAGATACTCCGGCCGCTGCAACAGCGCGCGCGCAAACGCCAACCGTTGCTGCTCGCCAAGCGATAGCACTTGCGCCCATGGCGCAACCACATCGAGTTGCGTCAAGAGCGCAGGCAAACCGACCCGCGTCAAAAGCTGTTCCAGCCGTTCGGTTGGCGTCGCAGCATCAGCCATCGGATACAACAGCGCCTCGCGCAGACTGCCGAGCGGCAAATAGGGACGCTGAGGCAGGAACAGGCTGCCCTTACCCCGGGGTAGAGCGACATATCCTTCGCCGAACGGCCATAGACCTGCCAACGCCCGCAGCAGCGTGCTTTTGCCGACACCCGATGGGCCAGTCACCAGGAGACGCTCGCCCGGCAGCACCGTCAACTCCAGATGCGCGACCACCGGGGTTCCGCTAGGCACGCGCAGAGTCAGGTCTTGTACCCGCAACATGTCACCGTTTTCATGGACGATCCGCTTGCCATCGCTCTGCATGGCCTCGACCTCTTCGATCAGGCCGACAAAACCACGTAGACGATCCACAACGGCGTGCCACTGCGCCAAGCTGTCGTAACTTTGCGCAAGGTAGGCGAAGGCGTTCTGCACATTACCGAAGGCCGAACTCACTTGCATCAGGAATCCAAGTTGAACGGCCTTGGCAAAATAGGCTGAAGCGGTGACCAGAAACGGCAGGATGATGGCAAACTGATTGAAATACGCGCTGAACCAATTAAAACGTTTCTGCCGCACGATCAACCGCGCATAATTGTCGTAGACGCGATCGAATCGATGATCGAAGGTATCACGCTCCTTCGCTTCGCCGCCGTACAACGCTATCGCTTCGCTGTTTTCGCGCAAACGCATGAGGGCGAAACGGAAGTCCGCCTGGAGTCGTTGCTGATCGTAATTGAGTTTGATCAGCGGATTGGCCACCCGCCCCGCCACCCAGGTCCAGACAATCGCATAGAGTAGTGCCGCCCAAACCAGCAGCCCGGGAATGTGCAGTTCCACCCCCTTCCATGGCACCACCACCTTGGCTGACAGCACCCACAATAGTCCGAGGAAGGCGATCAAATTGGCTGCCGAACTGAGCAGTCCGGTAAACAGACTGCTGGCGGATTGGGCAAAGGAGGACAAATCATCGGCAATACGCTGATCCGGATTGTCCTGCCCGCGCCGAAAGATTTCCAAATGATAGTAGGTGCGTGCTGCAAGATAGCGGGTAAGAAAACTGCCGGTCAGCCAGCGGCGCCAACGCAGGTCGAGCAGTTGCGACATATAGGTCTGGTATACGCCAAGGGCGATGGCGCCGAGCGCCAATAACGCAAACTGGCCGAGCAACCCCCAATAATGAGCGCTGTCGTAGTGCTGCAATGCATCGTAGAAGGCGTTGTACCAGTTGGTGATACGCAAATTGATATAGACCATGCCGCTGGTGCTGAGCAGCACCAGGGCAAGCAGCCCCCTGGCGCCCCAGCGCTCCTCCGACTCGAGAAAATAGGGTCCGGCGAGACGCCAAACGTCACGAAAGAAGGCGCGATCGAAACGTTGATGGGGGGAGCGCGCGGCATCGGCCGCTGATTTGGTCATGTCATGGATCCGTTTTCGCGTAGCGGTTTGGTCACGGGACTGACGCCTCATCCGGCAACGACACCGGTGTACGACCCGGCGTTTTCCATTCCCTGTTGTTTAGGAGTGGCAGGCATACGGCAAGTTCCGTCGAGGCATGACGTCAAAGAGTGCGGAACGGCGAACTTCACGCTGCGGCAGGCGGCACCGCGCACCTTCTCACGAACAGCGAGATAATTCCCATAATGTTTACACTGAAATTCACACGTACTGCCGCATAGTATCGGGTTGCGGTCGCAGCCGACGCCGAAAGGAAGTCGACGCTATTGAAAGGCAGTGTCCCGACATTGTCCCACGGCCTCGCGGCAGGGAACCCGGAAGGGGGTTAACTCGTTGAAGAGGATTGGGAAATTTGGTCGGGGCGAGAGGATTTGAACCTCCGACCAC
>DFMR01000140.1 GCA_002376325.1 Proteobacteria bacterium UBA3588
TCGAGGGAGAGTTCACGCGACAGGATGATGCGCTTTACGCCGATGGACTGCCAAAAGCGCACGCTGGCGTAATTGACCGTGTTGGCCTGCACCGACAGATGGATGATCGCCTCCGGCCAGCGTTCGCGCACCAGCAACATCAGGCCGGGGTCGGCCATGATCAGGGCATCGGGGGCGAGGGCCATGACCGGCTCCATGTCGGCGACGAAGGTCTTCACTTTGGCGTTGTGCGGCATGATGTTGCTCGCCAGGTAAAACAATTTACCCCTGCCGTGGGCGGCATCGATCCCCTGTTTGAGGGTGGCCAGATCGAAATCGTTGTTGCGCACCCGCAGCGAGTAACGCGGCAGGCCGGCGTAGACGGCATCGGCGCCGTAGCTGAATGCGTAATCGAGGTGACGCAGGCTGCCGGCGGGGGCAAGGAGTTGGGGCGATTTCATCGTTTGTCGGGCTCGGGATCGGGAACCTATTTTACCATTCGGTCGTCGTTATATTGGGGTGTTTGCCCCCATATAACGGATCGGCGACAATCGCCCCCATATCCGTAGTGATTCTACCGGGAGAAAACCATGGATTTAAAAGGGATATCACGCCGCTTCCATTCCGCCGCTTGGCTGCTGGGCGCATGGCTGGTGCTGTTGGGGGCTTCGGCCGCCGCTGCCGGCTCACAGATCCCGCCCGAGCAGGTGATGAGCGATCTCAGCCACACCATGATTGCAACGCTGAAGCGCGATCGTGCCGAAGTGAATGCCCATCCGCAGCGCCTGTTCCAGCTGGTGGATCAGGTGTTGGGCCCGCACGTCGATTTTCCGCGCATGTCCGGCTGGGTGCTGGGTAAGTATTGGCGGCAGGCTACGCCGGAACAGCGCAAGCGTTTCATCGCCGCGTTCCGGACCATGCTGGTGCGCTTCTATACCGCCGCGCTGCTCGACAACCCGTCGCAGCTCGACCAGCTGCTGGCTCACTCCGATAACCTGATCACGTTCCTGCCGACCCGGCCGGTCACCGGCGATACGGCGGTGGTGCGTTCGGAAGTGCACCTCCAGGGCGGCAAGACGGTGCAGGTGGCGTTCGCCGTGAACGACCGCGACGGCCCGTGGAAGGTGTATGACGTCAACGTGGAAGGGATAAGCCTGGTCATGAACTACCGTTCCTCGTTTGCCGAACAGATCCAGCGGGAGGGGCTCGATGGGCTTATCGCGCAGCTGGAGCAGCGTAACCGTACGTTGATGGAACAGGCGGGGAAGGACAAGAAGAGCCACGGCAAGGAGTGATTGGGGCGCTGTTCTCCAATCTGTTGCGCCTCTATCTGGAAGCGGCGCCATGGTTGTTGCTTGGGCTCGCCGCGGCGGGCGTGATTAAGGCCTGGGTCCCGGAGGGGCGAGTCGGTCGTTGGCTGGGCGGACGCGGTCCGTGGCCGGTGGTCAAGGCGGCCCTGGTCGGCGCACCGCTGCCGCTTTGCTCCTGCGGCGTTCTGCCGGCCGCCCTCGGTCTGCGCCGCGCCGGCGCGTCGCGCGGTGCCACCCTGTCGTTCCTCATTGCGACGCCGGAGACGGGCCTCGACTCCCTCGCCGTGAGCTACGCCTTGCTCGGTCCCTTCCTTGCGGTGCTCCGCCCGTTTGCCGCTGTCGGCAGTGCGATGGTTACCGGTCTGCTGACGGTATTGCTGCCGGCTGAACCGCAGCGGCCGCTATTCCAGGTCATCGCAGCGCCGGCCGGTTGCGGTTGCAGCGGCGAGTGCGCCGTCGCGGCTGTGCCGGTGGTCCCCACCACTTGGTCGCGTACGGTACGCGGTCTGCGGTACGCCCTGACCGATATCCTCGACGACATCACCTTGTGGTTGGCAATCGGACTGTTGCTGGCGGCCGCCGTCGCTACCTGGGTGCCGCCGCTGGCGATGACGCAGTGGGGCGGCGGTCTGCCCGCCATGCTGGCGATGCTGCTGCTGGGTGTACCGATGTATATCTGCGCCACCGCCTCCACGCCTCTGGCGGCCGGACTGTTGCTCGCCGGGGTATCGCCCGGTGCCGCGCTGGTCTTTCTGCTGACCGGCCCCGCCACCAACATTGCCACCATGGCGGTGGTGCGGCGCGAGATGGGGGGTATGGTCCTGGCGCTCTATCTGGCGGGTGTCGCGCTGACCGCCGTCGCCTTTGGGTTGGCCACCGACGCGCTGGCGCACCACTTCGCCATCGACGTGCAACGTCAGCTTGGGGCGGCACAAACGCTGGTGCCCAGCGGGTTGGCGTGGTGCAGCGGCCTGTTGTTGCTGCTGTGCGCCGTCAAACCGCTGCGCCGCCTGTGGCTGCGTTGAGGCGGTCCGGGTGATCCGTTAGAGTGGCGCCGCGCGCCTTGGCGGGCGCTCACCTGCAATCGCGCCGGTCGCGATCCGGCGTCGGCAGACCGCAGCCGCCCAGTGGCGGCGCGATGGTGTAACATTACCTACCCGATTTTAAGGAGATATGGGTTTGGAGCAATTCAGAGGTACCACGATCCTGGCGGTACGCCGCAACGACAAGGTGGTGGTCGGCGGCGATGGCCAGGTGACCCTCGGCAATACCGTGATGAAGGGCAACGCGCGCAAGGTGCGCCGGCTCTACTCCGGCAAGGTGATCGCCGGTTTCGCCGGCGGTACCGCCGACGCCTTTACCCTGTTCGAGCGCTTTGAAGGCAAGCTGGAGAAGCATCAGGGCAACCTGACGCGCGCCGCAGTGGAGATGGCCAAGGACTGGCGCACCGACCGCGTGCTGCGCCGATTGGAGGCGCTGCTGATCGTGGCCGACAAGAGCGCCACGCTGATGATCACCGGCAACGGTGACGTGATCGAACCGGAGCACGACCTGATCGCCATCGGTTCCGGCGGACCCTTCGCCCAGTCGGCTGCGCTGGCCCTGTATCAGAACACCGAGCTGGATGCGCGCAGCATCGTCGAAAAGGCGTTGGCCATCGCTGCCGGCATCTGCATCTACACCAATGGCAATCTGACCATCGAAGAGCTGGGGACGCAGGTTGATTGAAAAAGGCTGCAACGCAAAGACGCGAAGTTTTGACTTATAGAGGTTTGTTACGCGATGTCTGAGATGACGCCCCGCGAGATCGTCCAGGAACTGGACAAGCACATCATTGGCCAGGCCGCCGCCAAGCGGTCGGTGGCGGTAGCGTTGCGCAACCGCTGGCGCAGGGCCCAGGTGGGCGAGCCGCTGCGCAACGAGATCACGCCCAAGAACATTCTGATGATCGGACCGACCGGTGTCGGCAAGACTGAGATCGCCCGCCGTCTGGCGAAGCTGGCCAATGCGCCGTTCATCAAGGTGGAGGCCACCAAGTTCACCGAGGTGGGCTACGTCGGCCGCGATGTCGAGTCGATCGTCCGCGACCTAGTGGACATCGCCATCAAGCTGATCCGCGAGCAGGAGGTGCAGAAGGTGCGCTATCGTGCCGGCGAGGCGGCGGAGGATCGCATCCTAGATATCCTGCTGCCCCCGGCGCGGGGCTGGGAGGAAGAGCAGAGCGATTCCGGCACCCGGCAGAAATTTCGCAAGAAGCTGCGCGAGGGCGATCTGGACGACAAGGAGATCGAACTTGAGGTGAGCGCGGCCCCGGTGGGGGTGGAGATCATGGCGCCGCCGGGTATGGAGGAGATGACCAGCCAACTGCAGGGGTTGTTCAAGAATCTCTCCGGTGACCGTACCAAGCGCCGCAAGATGGTGGTCAAGGAGGCGCTCAAGCTCCTTACCGAGGAAGAGGCGGGCAAGATGATCAACGAAGAGGAGCTGAAGAGCCGCGCGGTCCGTGCCGTCGAGCAGAACGGCATCGTGTTCCTCGACGAAATGGACAAGATCTGCCGTCGCGGCAGCGAAGGGGCGGGCACCGCCGACGTATCGCGCGAAGGGGTGCAGCGCGATTTGCTGCCGTTGGTGGAAGGCAGCACAGTCTCCACCAAGTATGGGGTGATCAAGACCGACCACATTCTCTTCATCGCCTCCGGCGCCTTCCATCTGGCCAAACCGTCCGATCTGATTCCGGAACTACAGGGGCGCTTCCCGATCCGGGTCGAGCTTGACGCGCTTGCGGTGGAGGACTTTGTACGCATCCTGACCGAACCTGATGCCTCGCTGACGGAGCAGTACAAGGCGCTGCTCTCCACCGAGGGCGTCGACTTGACGTTCACCACGGACGGTATTGCGCGCATGGCCGAGATCGCCTGGCAGGTGAACGAGACCACGGAAAATATCGGCGCCCGGCGCCTGCATACCGTGTTGGAACGTCTGCTGGAGAACATCTCTTTCGAGGCGGCCGATCAGAGCGGGACCACGATTGTCGTCGACGCTGCCTATGTGGACGCCCAACTGGCCGAGCTGGCGCGCGACGAGGACTTGAGCCGCTATATTCTTTAGCCAGTAACAGGTTGCAAGTGACGAGTGGCAAGTAAAACATGGGCCGGAACTCATTGAATGGTTGTGCCGGTGCCACAACTTCATTCTTTTCCCGCAAGTTGCAACTTGCAACTTGTCACTTGCAACCGGAGTTAACAGCATGAACGAAAAACCGATGCCGACCGAGATCACCCTGCACAAGGCACAGCACCTGTTGGAGGTCGCCTACTCCGATGGTCGCCGCTTTGAGCTGCCGACCGAGTACCTGCGGGTCTACTCGCCGTCCGCCGAGGTGCGTGGTCACGCTCCCGGCGAGGAGACCCTGCAATTGGGTAAAGAAGACGTCAACATCGAACAGATTGAACAGGTCGGCAGCTATGCCGTGCAGCTCCATTTTGACGACGGTCATAACACCGGGATTTATGCCTGGGATACCCTATACGACCTTGGTATCAATAAGGATAAGTATTGGCAGAAATATGTGGCGCGGCTGGAAGCGGCCGGCCATAAACGTAAGCAACCGGCGCATCAACCGGCCGGTTAGGCAGAGGGGCAGGCATGAGCGAGCACGACACCACCCATTTCGGGTACAAGCAGGTTGCGGTAGAGGAAAAGGCGAGCCTGGTGGCAGAGGTGTTCCACTCGGTCGCGTCCAAGTACGACATGATGAACGACCTGATGTCGTTGGGTGTCCACCGCCTGTGGAAACGCTATACGGTGGAGATGAGCGGCGTGCGTCGTGGTCAACGGGTGCTGGACCTTGCAGGAGGTACCGGCGACCTGGCGATGAAATTTTCGCGCATCGTCGGCGCGGAGGGGCAGGTGGTGCTCGCCGACATCAACGCCTCAATGTTGGAAATGGGGCGGCAACGGCTGATCGATGCAGGCATTGTCGGCAACATCGAGTACGCCCAGGTCAATGCCGAGTGTCTGCCTTTTCCCGACAATCATTTCGACCTCATTACCATCGCCTTCGGGCTGCGCAACGTCACTGACAAGGATAAGGCGCTGGCGTCGATGTACCGTGTGCTCAAGCCGGGCGGGCGCCTGCTGGTGCTGGAGTTCTCCAAGCCGACCGTGCCGGGATTGTCGCCGGTGTACGATCTCTATTCATTCACCATGCTGCCGCTGATGGGCCGGCTGGTGACCGGTGATGCGGAGAGTTATCGCTACTTGGCCGAATCAATCCGCATGCATCCGAATCAGGAAACCTTGAAAGGTATGATGGAGACCGTCGGTTTCGATCGGGTGGAGTATTTCAATCTCACCGGCGGAATCGTCGCCCTGCATCGCGGGTTCAAAGCTTGACGGGACGCAGTGTCGCGGGTGAAACATCTGCACGCCCGCTCCTGTCGCATGATGTCGGTGTCGCGCGGCCACTGATGGGAGAGTCGCAATGAACGGAACGACGATGTTGCCGCAGGCGGCACTGGCTGCGCTGGAGGCTGCAGTCAATGCGGCACTGGCGCTCGATCCGGAAACCGTTACGCGTCTGACTGCCTTGTCGGGCAAGGTGGTGGCGGTCGAGCTGGAGGGTACCGGCATTAACCTGTTTCTGCTGCCTGGACGCGAAGGATTCCGCTTGATGGGCCGCTACGACGGCGAAGCGGATACGACGTTGAGCGGCTCGCCGCTGGCGTTGTTGCGACTGCGCGCCGGCGCACCCGGTGAAGGACTGTTTTCCGGCGACGTGAAGATTCACGGCGACGTCGAGTTGGGCCAGCGGATGCAACGTATCCTCGGCGGCCTCGATATCGACTGGGAGGAGCATCTGTCGCATCTTACCGGCGACGTGGTCGCGCACCAACTGGGAAATCTGGCGCGCGGAGCGATGCGCTGGGGACGACGCGCAGCCGAGAATCTGCAGCGGGACATGGTGGATTATGTACAGGAAGAGCGGCGCGACCTGCCGTCGAAGGGCGAACTCGATGAATTCCTCGCGGCGGTGGATACGCTGCGCAGTGACCTCGATCGTTTGACCGCCCGCATCGACCGGTTGTCGCGCCATCATAACGACGGCCACAAGTGAAGCGGTTATAAGAACAATGCGATTGCAGGGGTTACTATCGTGATTCGTCCGGGCCAGGCGTTGCGTCTGCTCTTCATCAGCTGGGTATTCGTGCGCAACGGGTTGGATGAGCTGATCCTCGCCACGCACCTGTTTCGTCCTATCTCCTTTCTGCGAGCCTTCATGTGGTGGCGTTGGTTGCGCCGACCGGCCTCGCGCGGCGAACGTATCCGCCGCACTCTCGAAGATCTCGGTCCCATCTTCGTCAAATTCGGGCAGATACTGTCGACGCGCCGCGACCTGCTGCCCGACGATATTTCCCTGGAACTGGCCAAGTTGCAGGATCAAGTTCCCGCGTTTCCCGGGCGGGTGGCGCGCACTATTGTGGAGAAGGCCTACCGGCAGCCTATCGATGCAGTGTTTGCCGAGTTTGACGAGACACCGATTGCATCGGCCTCCATCGCCCAAGTCCATGCTGCACGGCTGCTGGATGGCAACGAGGTGGTGGTAAAGGTGGTGCGTCCCGACATCGCACCGGTGATTCGACGCGATATCGGATTGATGTACATCATCGCCGAGAAGATCGAGCAGTTCTGGTCCGATGGCCGGCGGCTGCGACCGCGTGACGTAGTGGCTGAATTCGAGAAGACCATTCTGGACGAATTGGACCTGATGCGTGAGGCGGCCAATGCTTCGCAGATCCGGCGCAACTTTTCCGATTCGTCGCTGATATATATTCCAGAGATACACTGGCCGCTGGTGCGGCGCAACGTGATAGCTATGGAACGTATCCACGGCATTCCGATAAGCAACGTCGAGACGATCCGTGCGCAAGGGATCGATCTCAAGGCATTGGCCGAGCGCGGCGTGGAGATATTCTTCACCCAGGTGTTCCGCCACAATTTCTTCCATGCCGACATGCATCCGGGAAACATCTTTGTCGAGCCCAGCGGTCGCTATATCGCCGTTGATTTCGGCATCGTCGGCTCCCTAAGCGCCGAAGATCAGCGTTACCTTGCGGAAAATTTCCTCGCCTTCTTCAAACGTGACTACAACCGCGTCGCGGTGCTGCATGTGGAGTCGGGCTGGGTACCGCGCGACACCCGCGTAGACGAGTTCGAGGCGGCGATCCGCACCGTCTGTGAACCGATCTTCGAACGGCCGCTGTCGGAAATCTCGTTCGGCCATTTGTTGCTGCGCCTGTTCCAGACCGCGCAGCGTTTCAATATGGAAGTGCAGCCGCAATTGGTGCTGTTGCAGAAGACGCTTCTCAATATCGAAGGGCTGGGGCGCCAGCTCTATCCCGAACTCGATCTGTGGAAAACCGCTAAACCGTTTCTAGAGCGCTGGATGAGCGAGCAGGTGGGTGTGCGTTCGTTTTTCAATCGCATCAAGGGCAATATCCCGGCATGGGGCGAAACGCTGCCGCAGGTGCCGCAACTGATGCACGATGTACTCCAGCGTGCCCGCAACGGTACTCTGGTGGTACAGAGCAATCCGGAGGAGTTGCAGCGGCTGGCTCAGAATATTCGCGCTGCCAACCGGCGAACCTTTGGCGCCGTGGTCGGCGCAGCGCTGATTATCAGTGCCGCGGTACTGCTGGGTTTGGATGGCTATGCTCCGACGATGCGGGCTGGAGCCCCGATCTCATCGTGGCTGCTGGGATTGTGCGGTGCCGCTATCTGGTTATTGGTGTGGCCGAAGGAGTAGAGCGTACTGACGACGTCAGGCCGATCTACTTGGAGAAAAAAGGAGGGGAAGAGTGAGGTACTCTTCCCCTTATTGCTTAAGACCCATAAATGGTTTGTGCACTCCGCACGTCATCTCTGGGCATCGCTATGCACAAAGGAGGGGATGAAGAAACGTTACTTATCGATCTTGCCGTTGTCGAACATGCGGCCAAGAAAGACAAAATAAAACAATGCACCAAATACAACAGTAGCTACCAAAGTCTCGACCATAGGTGCCTCCTTGAGGACAAGCTCGGAATCCAGCCATCTGCCGTAACTGCTATGGGGCGACGTCAGACGGTGTGGTAACGATAAAATTCGAGCCCACCGCTGTCATTGATAATTCGCAATTTCTTGACGTAACTTTATCGATTGGGATCGCTGTGTAGGGGCGTCGGCGGAATGCCGCTGGAGGGATTTATTGAAGCGCGGCGGATGCCGGCCGGCAGGCATGAGCCCACAGTCCGGTTCGCGCCGCGCGGTATAGCGAGTGGTAAGCGAATAGTCAGCTGCTGGCTGGTAGTGCCGCCGCCGGGTCCTGGCCCGTCAGCAGGTAGATCAGCAGGTCGTGGACCGAGCGGATTTGCTGGCCGAACGGCAGCGATTCGGAACCGCGGAAGAAGAGGCCTTTGTCCACATTACCATGCACCGCCGCTTCCAGCTGGGTGTCGATGCAGAACTGGCCGGAGCTGGAGTCACCGTCTTTCAGGCCGCAGTGGGTGAGGCATTCGAACCAGACGGCGCAGGTTGCCTTCTCCGGGGTGGCGCGCGAGCGCACCCGCTCCTCGCGTTCCAGATACTTCTTCAGCCACGGCGTCAGCACCGCGCGCGCCGGCAGGCCGGCGGTGCTCATGAAGGTAACGATGTCTTCCGGCTTGGCTTCGATCAGGATCTTCTTGAAGTTGGGGTGGGCGTCGCCCTCCGCCGTTACCGCAAACGGAGTGCCGATTTGGGCGCCGCTGGCCCCCATATCGAACATCTCTTTGAGCTTCTTGAAGGAATTGATGCCGCCGGCAGGGATCAGAGGAATGTTTTTTATATCCAACTCTCTGAATACATTAAATATTTCAGCCAATACCCGCTTGAAATCGAAGCGTGGGTTGTTGATGTCTTCGGGCCTCGGCGCTCCCAGGTGACCACCGGCGTAGCGCGGGTGTTCAATCACGATGGCGTCGGGCAATACGCCTTTGCGCAGCCAGCGCTTCAGCACGGCGCGTACGCCGCGCTCCTCCGACAGTATCGGGATGAGGGCGACATCCTTCCGATAGTCGCCGACCAGGTCCGGCAGATCGAATGGCAACCCGGCCCCCATGATGATGGCATTGGCCCCGCTTTCGCAGGATTGGCGCACCAGTTCGGCGTGACGATCCACGGCCTTCATGACGTTGACGGCGATGCAGCCATTGGGCGCGATCTCGCGCGCGGCCTTGATCTCCCGGTCCAGTGCCTCAAGGTTGGCATCGTCGATGATCTTGCGATCCTTGGTGCGGCGCGTCCGCTCCATCAGGTCCGGGTGGTGGACCCGCAGATCGATGCTGGCGATGGTGCCGATGGCGCCTTCTTTGGCGACAGCCCCCGCCAAGCTATGGGCGGAGACGCCCACACCCATTCCTCCCTGGATAACGGGCAGAAACTCGCGTTCGCGGAGTTTCAACAGCGGGAATGGGGTATTAATCATTAATCACCTGTAAAATCAAAAGTCGAACAGACTACATGATACATCAAGGTGCGATATTGATCTGCGTCAAGTGAAATGCGCAGATAAGTCGCTTACACTTCCAGCCCTGAACTGTTACGGATACGCAGCATGCCTGAGTTATCACGCCGGCGGGAGCGGGCCGAGGAAACCCTCGCCTACGCGCTGCACGGTAGTCTCTACCTCAACATAACCTACCATTGCACTCTGCGTTGTGCCTTTTGCCCCAAATTTCAAGGGAGCTGGGAGGTGCAGCACTACGATTTGTTGCTTACGCGCGAGCCGGATGCGGAACAGGTGCTTGCGGCGGCGGGAAACCCCGCGGCGTATAAGGAGATCGTTTTTTGTGGTTTGGGTGAACCCACGCTGCGTCTCGACACGCTGCTGACGGTGGCGCAGGCGCTGAAGGCGCAGGGCGCCCGGCGCATCCGCGTCAACACCGACGGTCTGGCCAACCTGGTCTACGGCCGCGACGTCACGCCGGAACTGACGGTGGTGGTGGATGCGGTGTCGATCTCCCTTAACGCCCAGGACGAGATGACCTATGAACGGCATTGCCGGCCCAAGCGCTTGGGCGCCTACCAGGCGGCGCTGGAATTCGCGCGCCAGGCCAAGGCGCACGGCATCGACGTGACGCTGACGGCGATCAGCGGTCTGGAGGGTGTCGATATTGCAGCGTGTCGGCGCATCGCCGACACGCTGGGGGTGCAGTTTCGCCAGCGGGAACTGGATGCAGTCGGCTGATGGCCCTGTCCGACTATGTTCACACCCTTGGTCAGGCGCTGTGCGCCAAATACGGCGAACGGGTGCATAAGCTGGCGATCAACGCCGGCTTCACCTGTCCCAACCGCGACGGCAGCAAGGGCATCGGCGGCTGTACCTTCTGCAACAACAATTCGTTTTCGCCAAATGCCCGCCAGCCCGACACGATCGGCCAGCAGATAGAGGCCGGTCGCCGCGTCATCGCCAAGCGCACCGGTGCGAAGAAATTTCTCGCCTACTTTCAGGCCTACACCAACACCTATGACGATGTGGCGCTGCTCAAGCGGCGTTACGATACGGCACTGGAGCAAGAGGGCGTCATCGGGCTTGCCATCGGCACGCGTCCGGATTGCGTTCCGCCGGCGGTGCTCGACCTGCTGGCGGCCTACCGGGATCAGGGACGGGAGGTCTGGCTGGAATTGGGGTTGCAGTCCGCATTCGATGAATCCCTGCGGCGGGTCAATCGTGGCCACGACTTTGCCGAATATCGCATCGCACTGCGGGCTGCGCACGACCGCGGCCTGCCGGTGTGTACTCATCTCATCCTTGGGCTGCCGGGCGAGGAGCCGTTCCATGCGCGCACCACGCTGACGCGGGTGCTGGAGGAAGGCGTTGACGGCCTGAAACTGCATCCGCTGCATGTGGTGAAGGGGACGCGCCTGGCCAATGAGTGGCGCGCCGGCGAATACCTGCCGTGGTCCATGGCGCAGTACGTCATGACGGCGGCGGATCTGATCGAGATGACGCCGCCTGAAGTGATCTACCATCGTGTTACCGGCACTGCGTCGCTCGATATCCTGTTGGCGCCGCACTGGTGCAACTGGAAGTGGCGCGTGCTGAATGGCATCGAACGTGAACTGGCGCGCCGCGGTACGCGTCAAGGTGTGACGCGGCCGGCCCCCGCCGGTGTCATGAGTCACGAATGAAGTGCGGAAAATAGGTAAACCACGGGCATATTCTTATACTGCTTCGTTCTCCGTGGTTAGAGCCGTTGTGAGGTGGTGATGAACAGGAAAATCGAATTGGTCTGCCCGGCGGGTTCATTGCCGGCATTGCGGGCGGCGGTGGACAACGGCGCCGACGCGGTCTACATGGGATTTCGCGACGGTACCAACGCGCGCAATTTTCCCGGACTGAATTTCGACGAGCGCGCGGCGCGAGACGGTATCCGCTACGCGCGTGAGCGCGGGCGTAAGGTGTTGCTGGCGCTGAATACCTATCCACAGCCGCAGGGCTGGCAGGTGTGGACCGCCGCGGTCGACAAAGCGGCAGAACTGGGCGTCGATGCGCTGATTCTGGCTGACGTCGGCTTGATGCGTTATGCGGCCACGACCCATCCGGAGTTGCGCCTCCATCTGTCGGTGCAGGGTTCCGCCACCAGCTATGAGGCGATCAATTTCTACCGCGAGCAGTTCAACGTGCAGCGGGTGGTGTTGCCGCGGGTGCTGTCGCTGTCCCAGGTGGAGCGGGTCAAGGAGAACACCGATGCCGAGATCGAGGTGTTCGCATTCGGCTCGCTATGCGTGATGGTGGAAGGGCGCTGCTATCTCTCCTCCTATGCCACCGGTGAATCCCCCAACACCTGCGGCGCCTGTTCCCCGGCCAAGGCGGTGGAGTGGCGCGAGACGCCGCACGGCCGTGAGGTGCGCCTGGGCGGCGTGCTGATCGACATGTACAAGCCGGGGGAGAACGCCGGTTATCCGGTGTTGTGCAAAGGGCGCTATCTGGTCAACGGTGAGATCAACTACGCCATCGAGGAGCCCACTTCGCTGTCGGTGCTCGACATCCTGCCTGAATTGGTCAAAGTCGGTGTTTCCGCCATCAAGGTGGAGGGGCGCCAGCGCAGTCCGGCCTACGTGGCGCAGGTGACCAAGGTGCTGCGCCAGGCGCTGGACGCCGCCGAGGGCAATCCCGACACCTTCACACCGCGCAGCGACTGGGTGGCGGCACTGGATAAGGTGGCCGAAGGACGCACCCACACCCTGGGCGCTCTCAATCGCGCCTGGCAATAAACGATTTGGCACCACGGAGGGTACGGAGAACACAGAGGGATATCATGAATACGCAACGCCTCTGGGTTTTCTCCGTGCGTTCCGTGTCCTCCGTGGTTAATGTTTTTGGAGTCTTATTATGAAACTGGCATTGGGTCCGTTGCTCTATTTCTGGTCGCGCGACGACGTGTTGGCGTTTTACCGCGCGGCGCGCGACTGGCCGGTGGACATCGTCTATCTGGGCGAGGTGGTCTGCTCCAAACGGCGCGGTGTGCGGCTGGAGGATTGGCTGGCCATCGCCGACGATCTGGCCGCTGCCGGCAAGGAAGTGGTGCTCTCCACTCTGGCGCTGACCGAGGCCGAGTCGGAGCTGCTGACCATGCGCCGCATCGCCGATAACGGCGGCTATGCGGTGGAGGCCAACGAGTGGGGTGCGGTACGGTTGCGTTCCGGCAAAGGCGAATTCGTCGCCGGTCCGCATCTCAATGTGTACAACGGCGACACCCTGGCGGTACTGGCGGAACTGGGCGCGCGGCGCTGGGTGATGCCGGTGGAATTGTCGCGCGATACCCTGGCGGCGATCCAGGCGTGCAAGCCGGCGCAGATGGCTACCGAGGTGTTTGTTTTCGGCCGGATGCCGCTGGCCTTTTCCGCCCGTTGTTTCACGGCGCGTCACTACAACCTGCCGAAAGACGATTGCCAGCTGCGTTGCGGCGATTTTGCCGACGGGCTGGTGCTCAACTCCCAGGATGATCGGCCGTTCCTGGCGATGAACGGCATTCAGACTCTGTCCGCCGCCACCTGCAACCTGATCAATGCGGTGCCGGAGTTGCACGAACTGGGGGTCGAGGTGTTGCGCCTGTCGCCCCAGTCGCGGCATATGGCCGAGGTGGTGGCCGCGTTCCGCGGCGTGGTCGGCGGGACGCTCTCGCCGCAGCAAGGAAACGAGACGCTGCTCAAGATCACCCAGGGTGAATCGTGCAACGGATACTGGTACGGCGATGCGGGGCTGGCTTGGCAGGGTGATGTGCAGCTGCGTGAGGCGCGGGCACAGTCGGGCGGATGAGAGACAAAGGAATTAAACGCAAAGAACGCGGGCGTTAAGGTTCGCCCACTTCGCGTTCTTTGCGCCTTTGTGTTGAATGCCTGTCAGTGATGCAGTGCTGCCTGTATTCGCCGATCCAGACTCAGGCGTTCGACGGCCCGCTCGATCAGCGGCGCCAGACGCGGTCCGGCGACTGCGGCGACATGGATGCGCCAATCGAAATCCATGCCGTCCAGTAGATTCTTGACGTAAAGGCCCGTCTCCGTCTCCCCTTCGATATTCAAGCGGCGGGCGAAGAACAGGGTGTCCGGGTCCTCGCTGCGGCTGGCGAGCAGCCAGAACTCCTCCAGCCGTCCACTGATACGCACATCCCACTGTTTGCCGCCGGCGCGCACCAGCCGGTTACCGCGAATGGCGAAGATGATCTCGGTACGGGTGTCGGTGATGGCGATGGCGAGGCGCTTGCCGTCGAGATCATACAGTTGATCGGTGACGTACTGTCCCTTCAGCAGATGGTTGAAGAGGCGTGACAGAAGTTCGCTGTGCACCGCATTGGGCAGCAGACGCAACAGTGCGGAGAGGGGAAGCAGTTGCAGGCGCATAGGCTGTAGCCACCGTGTCGTTTAAAAACTCAGAAAAAAAGTATCGCAGGTCCAGCCTGGTATCTTATTGATCTGGGTCAACAATATCTACCGGGAATCATCAGTATCCTGCGACTGTCCAACTGACTGGTGCAGTAAGGCATTGTGCTAGCCTTGCGGGACGGCCAAGACGTAGCAAGGGAGCGATTTGTGGCGGAGAAGACGAACCATCGGCTTTCCATCGGCGGCATGAGTTGCGCCGGCTGCGTGGCGGCGGTGCAGGACGCGTTGCGCAAGGTGCCGGGCGTCGCCGAGGCCAGCGTCAATTTCGCCCAACGCACCGCCCGGGTACAGGGCGAGGTGGAGGCGGACATATTGATCCATGCGGTGACCGACGCCGGTTATCAGGCGGCCGAGCTCAGTGGGATGGGCGACGAGCAGGCGGAGCGCGAGGCCGGGGAGACGGAATATCGCGCCTTGTTGAAGAGGTCTGCGCTGGCGGCGCTGGTCGGTGCGCCGCTGCTGCTCGGCGGCTGGCTCGATGGGTTGCCGCCGCTGACCACCAACAACGGCCAGGTGTTCTGGCTGGCCGCCGGTATTGCCACCTTGGCGGTGCTGTCATATTCGGGACGCCGGTTCTTCGTCGGCGCATGGCGGCAGTTCAGGCACCACAACGCCAACATGGACGCATTGGTCGCGCTGGGGACCGGCGCCGCCTGGTGCTACTCCATGGCGATCGTCGTCGCGCCCCATACGGTTCCGACCCTGGCGCAGCATGCCTATTTCGATGCGGCGGCGGTGATCATCGCACTGATCAATCTCGGTTCGGCTCTGGAGATGCGGGCACGCGCCAAGAGCTCGGAGGCGATCAAGCGCCTCGTCGGCCTGCAGCCGCAGACGGCGCGGGTGGTGCGCGAGGGCCGGGAGGTCGGCACTCCCGTCGCCGAGGTCGGGCTGGGGGATATCTTGCGGGTGCGTCCGGGAGAGCGCCTGCCGGTGGACGGCATCATCGTCGACGGTCACTCCAGGGTGGATGAATCGATGATCAGCGGCGAGCCGCTGGCGGTGGCGAAACAGGTGGGCGACGAAGTGGTGGGCGGCACCCTCAATACCTCGGGCTCCTTCCTCTACCAAGCGAGGCGCATCGGTAAGGAGACGGTGCTGGCGCGCATCATTGAAATGGTGCGCTCCGCCCAGGCGGGCAAGCCGGCGCTCGGCCGGCTGGCCGACAGGGTCGCTTCGGTGTTCGTCCCCGGTGTCCTGATTATCGCCGTCATCACCTTTCTCCTCTGGTTCAACCTCGGTCCCACGCCGGTGGTCTCCTCTGCCGTCGTTGCCGCTATGACGGTGCTGATCATCGCCTCCCCCTGCGCCCTGGGGCTGGCGACGCCCATTTCGGTAATGGTCGGCGTCGGCAAGGCGGCGGAGTACGGCGTGTTGATCCGCAACGGCGAGGCGTTGCAGCAGGCCGGCCGCTTGACCACGGTGGTGCTGGACCATACCGGTACCGTGACCGCAGGCCGGCCCCGAGTGACGACGGTGGTGCCGCGCGGCTGGCTCGACGGCAACCAATTGCTGGAGATCGCCGCCACCGTCGAAGCGGCAGCGGAACATCCGCTGGCGTCCGCGGTGGTCGCCGCCGCCGATGAAAAGGGGTTGGGGCGGCTGGAGATGTCCGGCTTCGAGGCGGCGAGCGGACGCGGCGTACTGGCCTGGATGAATCAGCAGCGTGTCTTGCTGGGTAATCGCCTCTGGATGGATGAAAACGGCGTCGATGTCGGCGAGCTGGCGCAGCAGGCGGAGCAGTTGGCGGCGCAGGGGCAGATCCCGCTCTA
>DFMR01000060.1 GCA_002376325.1 Proteobacteria bacterium UBA3588
TCGCCTTCGTGCAGGGCGCGATCGGCGGTCTCGCCCAGGGCCTGGGCCTTGTCGCGGGTCTGGCCGGAGATGACGCGGATCTCCTCCAGCGTGGCCATGGTCTGGCTGGAGGCGGCGGCCTGTTCCGCCGCGGCGGCGGCCTGCGACGAGGCGGCAGTATGCAGTTGCGCGACGCTGCTGGCGATGTCGCCGGTCGCCTGGACGATTTCGCGGGTCAATTCGCGCAGGCCGCTGGCCATCATGTTGACGTGATAGGCCAGCTCACCCAGCGCCTCGTCATCGTCCCCGGCCTCCACCCGCTGGGTAAGATCGCCGAAGGCGATGAGGCGCAGCTTCTCGCCGATCACATCCACCACCTTGCGGAAGGCGTGAGCCTGGCGCTGCTGCGCGTCGAAGCGGTTGCGCTCGCGCTCGACGGACGCCTGCAGCTGCTGCGCCATGCGGTTGAAGGCGGTGCCGATGTGGGCGAACTCGTCCCCGCCCTCCACCGTTACCCGGCGCGCCAGGCGGCCGTCCGAGAGATCATGCAGCGCCTCCAGCAATCCGCGCACCCGGTGGGTGATGGCGCCGCTGACGCGCAGGGTCAGGAAGAAGGTGACGGCAAGGCCGAGCAAGGTCAGCACCACCGTGGCGATCAGGCCGGCCGCGGCATAATCGCTGCGCCGTGCGCTATCGTTGGTCAGCCGTCCGGCCAATTCGGCGGCGACGCCATTGAGCGCATCGAGATGCGCCGACGCGACCTTGAACCACTCGGCCGGTGTGACGCCCGATAGACCGTTGCGCGCCTGCAAGGCCCGGCTGCGCAATGCGTCGACCCGGCTGGCGGAGGCATCGCCCCGAACCGCCGCGAGCCGCGCCCGCAGCTGCGGTGGAATCTGCCGCTCCAGGCGCCGCAAATAGAGGTGTCGCGCGGTATTTGCCGTTTCCAGCATGTGCCGTTGCGCAGGGGGCAGGCGCTGGGCGTTGAACGCCGCGCCCAGCAGGGTGCGTTCGATATGAAGCTGTTCCTCCGCCCACAGCAGATCCGAGTAGGCGCCGAACAGGGCGGCCAGGTCGCCCTCGTCGACTGCACGCGGCAGCGACTCGATGATCTCCAGCAATGCCGCATTCTGTGCCGAATATTCGGCGACGACGCTATCGGCGCCGATACCGCGCGCGGCGACCGTGCCGCGCCACTTGGCCAGCGTCGCCAGCGGCGGCAAGGCCCGTTGCAGTGCCGCAGCGAGGTGGGCGTCGTTGCGATCGAACGACCAGTGGCGCAGCTCGGCGATATGCGCGTCGCTGCGCACCTCCTGCTGCCGCAACGCCGCGCCATAGCGGTCGCCTCCGGACCCCAGATAACGGACGGCGAGATCGCGCTCCTGCTGCAATTGATCTACCGTGGCGCTGATCGCATCCGCCAATTGCGCCAGCCGTTCTACCCTAACGAGCCCGCCGTAGGCCACGTAGCGATCCGCGGTGGCGGCCAGCGACAACACCGTTACACCGAATACCGGAAAAAACAGCATCAACAACAGCTTTTGCTTCAGGCTCAACTTATCGAGCAAATGCATACCTTACCCTCGGTGAAAATTTCCGCCATCGTCCGTCACCGCGCCGTCATCGTCGGGACAGACGCGATCGCGACCGCCGCGCTTGGCAGCGTAAAGACGTTGATCCGCCTCGCGCAGCAGCGCTTCGGCATCCTTGGGCGATTGTTGCGGATCGTACAGGGCGACGCCGACACTGCAGGTGACGGTGCCCGGCTCCAGATCGGCGATAGCCATGGCGCGTACATCCTGGCGGATGCGCTGCGCGATGACGATCGCATGTTGCAGATTGCAGCGCGGCAGAAAAGCCGCGAACTCCTCGCCGCCGTAGCGCACCAGGATGTCCGACTCGCGCAGCTGTGCCATCACCGCCACGGCGAACGCCTGCAGGATCTCGTCGCCGCGCTGATGGCCGAGGCTGTCATTGAGACGCTTGAAGCGATCGAGATCGATCATCAGGCAGGCCAGGGAGGTGTTGTCGCGAGTCGCATCCTTGAGCTTTTGCGCCAGCCACTCCCACATGAAACGGCGGTTGAACAGGTTGGTGAGCGGGTCGCGCAGACTCACTTCGCGAAACCGTCGCATCACGTCGTTGGCCGCGGCCGCGCGCACTACCGTCTCGGTGACGTCCTGAATGATCACCAAGGCACAATGGCTGCCGGCGCTGCCGGACAACGGCAGCACACTGACCTTCTGCTGCATCAAGGTGACGCCGTAGTGTTCGGATAACGGGACCTTGATCGGCAACAGCAGGCGATTGAGGGCCTGCGACAGCACATGAGGGATGCGGTAATCGATGGCCTGCCCCACCGCCGACTGAAAGCGTTCGTTGCTCCAGCCGGGAAACAGATCTTCCAGCCGTTGCTGCGCCGCCTGCTGTGCGCTGATGCCGCTCTTTTCCGCCAGCCATTCGTTCCAGTAGCGGATGCGCCGCTCTGCATCCAGCACGAATAGGCCCATGGGCAGATGTTCGCAGATCAGGCGAAAGTCGAATTCCTCGTCCATGACCTCACACGTCGCCTCCGAACTGTTGCAGCATGGCATCGATACGGGCCAACAGCTCTTCCGCCGAGTTCACCTTGAGCACCACCATCAGTGTGCCGGAGACGTCCCGTTGCGCCGCGTGCAGTACCGTTTCGATCACGACCACCACCATCTCTTCCACCTCATCGGCCACCGGCAGCCGGAACAGCAGCTCCTCCACGGTGCCTTCGGTGTAGTAAGGCAATGACAGCTTCAATTCCGCCCCCACCAGGTCGGCCAGCATGGTGGCGAAGGTGGCGATGATGATGTTGCCCACTTCGGTCATCGCCTCGTGTTCGTATTCGCGCAGCGCCTCTGCCAGCATCGGTCCGGCCTCGCAGATCAAGGCATGGATCAGCGCCTTGCTGTCGCGGTTGTGGAAGATCAGGTGCACCCGCCCCTGCAACGCACCGCTCAACACCTGGTAGACCGAGGCGATGGTGCCGTCGCCGTCCGCCGTCAATCGTTCGCGCAGCTCAGGCAGCGGCAGGATCTCCACCCGCGGGACGGTGATGTCGATGGTATCGCTAAGCAGCAACGAGAGCTGCTTGGCAGCACGGCTGGCACTGATATTGGCCAGCTCGCCCAGGGCGTCGCGCTGCAGGTCGGTCAGTTTCACAATCCCGCCTCGGTCAGGGCCTGTTCCAGTTTGGCGCGGGTGATCGGTTTCTCCAGCACACCGCGGATCCCCGCCTCCTGCGCTGCCGCCAGCACGCTCTGCTGGGTATTGGCCGTGAGCAGGAAACAGGTGGCCTCCACGCCGGCATCGGCCAGGGTACGAGCGATCTCCACGCCGTTCTTCCCCGGCATGTTGTAGTCGAGAAAGACCAGGTCGGGATGTTCGGCGCCGACGCGCTCCATCGCCTGCTCCAGGTTGGCGGCCTCGACGATACGATAATCGCCCTCTTTGGGCATGTGAGCCTTGAACAGCAGCCGAGAGGTTGCGCTGTCGTCCACCACCAGTATCGTTTTCATTGTTCTCCTCCCCTTGTCATATCAAGCGTCGTCGGCAGTCGTATCGTCGCCGCCTGCGCCCGCTGCGACTGTTCCGCCAGTTCGGCGCAGAAGGCCGCCCTCACGCGCGGGCCTCCATGTCGATGGCCATCTCCGCATAGCGACACAACCGCGGCGCGATACGCTCCAGCGGCAACACCTGCTCTGCGGCACCCAAGGCACGGGCGGCAGCCGGCATACCGTTCACCACGCAACTCTCTTCGTCCTGCACCACGGTGACGCAGCCGGCGCGGTGCATCTCCAGCAATCCTTCGGCACCGTCCGCCCCCATACCGGTCAGCACAACCCCCACCGCATTACCGGCACAACAGGCGGCGACCGAACGGAACAGCGGCGTGGCCGAGGGGCGGATGTTGTCCACCGGCGGCGTATCCTTCAGCACCGCCATCAGGCTCCGGCCAATGCGCTGGACCTGTAGGTGATGATCGTCCGGAGCGAAATAGGCGTGCCCGGACAACAGTTCGTCGCCGTGTTGCGCCACCCGGCATAGCGGCCCGCTGTAACCATTGAGCCAGTCGACCAACCCCTGTACAAATCCTCGGCCGATGTGCTGCACCAGCACCAGCGGCACGGATAGATCCTTGGGCAAGGCCGCCAAGATCGTGCGCAGCGCCTGCGGTCCGCCGGTGGACGATCCGATGGCGATGAGATCGCAGCGCCGTGCCACGGGCGACGATACCGATACGGTCCGCGCCGGTTGTGGTGCGACCCAACGCCGCCGCCGCACCAGTTTCACCTCGGCCATGGCGCGCACGGTGGTGACCAGCTCGCGCCGTATCTGTTCGAAATCAGGATGGTTGATGCCGCGCGGCTTTTCGATCACCGCCAGTGCCCCCTCCTCCACGGCGCGGAAGGTGATGCGCAGGTCTTCGTCGTCGACACTTGAACTCACCACTACGATGGGCACCGGCCGGGTCGACATGATTTCGCGCGTCGCCTCGAAACCGTCCATCACCGGCATGCGGATATCCATGGTGATCATCTCGGGCCGCAACCGCGCCGCCAGTTCCACCGCCTCGCGACCGTTGCGCGCGTGGCCCACCACCTCGAAATCCGCCTCCTGCTCGAAGATCGCCTTGAGCAGCAGCGCCACCACGGTGGAGTCTTCAGTGATCAATATCCGTATCATCGCTCCCTCGCTAACCGACCAGCCGCTGCACCAGTTCCAACAGCGCACCGGTCTCGAATTGTGACTTCACCACATAGGCGTCGGCCCCCGCCTCGATACCGCGCCGCTTGTCGCTCTCGTTATCCAGCGAGGTGACGATGATCACCGGGATATGGCGGAAGCTGTCGCTCTGTTTGATCTTGGCGGTCAGCTCGAAACCGTCCATCAACGGCATCTGCACATCGCTCACCACCAGATCGATGCGGTTGCTCTGCAGCAGCTCCCAGGCCTGCCGGCCATGGGTGGCGACGGTGACTCGGTAGCCGTTCTTCTCCAGGATGCTGCGCTCCAGCATGCGGGTGGTGATGGAGTCGTCGGCCACCAGTACATGGGGCGTTGCGCGCCCCGCCGGCGCGGCAGCCGCGCTGCCGAGACCCGCGTTCGCCGCCGTTCCCAGGGCCGAGGCCACTAGATCGGCTGGGTTGAGCACCATCATGATGGCGCCGGCGCCGGTCAGCGCGGCACCCCCCACGTTGCGCACCGTGCGCAGCGGCCAGCCCAGCCGCTTCACCACGATCTCCCGATCGCGCACCACCTCATCGACCAGCAGTGCAATCAGGCGCCAGCCGTGGGAGACGATCAGCACCGACAGGCGCTGCGGATCGGCCAGCAGCGACGCTCCCTGCTCCAGCACCAGACCGAGGTCGCGCAGCGGCACCGGTCGTCCCTGATACAATACCACCTGGCTCGCTTCCACCGTCTTGACCGCATCGCGCGGCAGATCCAACACCTGTTCCACCGCCGTTTCCGGGACCAGATATTCGCTGCCGGCGGCGCGCACCACCAGCGCCTGATCGGTAGCCAGGGTCAGCGGCAGGTCGAGGAGGAACGTTGTGCCCTTGCCCGGCTCGCTCTCCACCCGCACCTGTCCCTTGAGCATCTGGATGTTGGCCTTCACCACATCGAGCCCGACGCCCCGTCCCGACACTGCCGTCACCTGCTCACGGCTGCTGAAACCGGGGCGGAAGATGATCTCCATGCGCTGCGCCCGCTCCATGGTGCGCAGTTCGTCTTCGCTCAATACGCCCTTCTGTAGCGCCAGCCGCGCGACCGCGTCGAAGTCGATGCCTGCGCCGTCGTCCTCCAGCCGCAGATGGATACGCGAACCGGCGCTGCTCACGGTCAGCCGCACCTGTCCGCGCGGCGATTTGTCCGCGGCCTGGCGCTGTGCCGGCGTCTCGATGCCGTGGTCGATGGCGTTGCGCAACAGGTGGGTAAGCGGGTCTTTGACGGCGTCCAGGATCACGCGGTCCAGCTCCACCTCGTCGCCGCTCACCGTAAAATCGATCTCTTTATACAGCTCGCGCGCCATGTCGCGCGCCGAGCGCACCAGCGGGCGCAGCAGGTGGGAGGCGCGGACCAGACGCAGCATGCGTACGTTGTGCTGCAGGCTGCCGGCCAGCTGATGAAAACGGCGCGTCGTGCCGCGCAGCCCCTTGTAGGTGTCGCTGCCGAGCCCGCGCAACGTGCCCAGCAGCTCGTCCTGCTCGCGCAGCGCCGAGTAGAGTTCGCCGTCCTCGGTCCCTGCCGCCATCTCGAACAGCGGGTGGACCCGCTGCCATACCTGGGTCAGGTGCACCAGATGGCGCTCCAGCTGCCGCACCCGGGCCAGGTGTTCCGCCATCTCCGAGCGGGTCACCTCCAGCTCTTCGGACAGCGCCGATACCGTCCGCATCCGCGCCAGATCGACCCGCAGCACTTCGATACCCGGCGCGACGGGTTCCGCCGTCTGCGGCTGTTCCACCATCGCCGGTGGCGCCGGCTCGGCAGACGGTTTCGGCACCTTTGCCTCCGAGGGAGTCTGCGGCGTTTTCGCCGCCTCCGGTTCCGCCGTCTGCTCCAGCTCAACCGTCTGCATACGCTGCATCAGCTCCTGATACAACTGCTCCAGTGGCGTGGCCAATGCCGCGCCCGGCGCCCAGCTCTTATAGATGCTGCGCATCCCGTCCAACGCGGCCAGCGACACATCCACCAGCGCCGGCGGCGGGTTGTCGCCCGAGCGCTTGAGTCGGCTGAACAGCGACTCCAGTTGATGCGCCAGTTCCGCCACCGCGTCGGCGCCGATGCCGCGCGCAGCCCCCTTGATGTTGTGGGCAGCACGGAACACCGTGTCGTAGGCGCTGACCTTGCGCTCCGGCGGCAGCCCCTTCTCCAGCTGCAACAGCTCGACGGTCACCACCTGGAGCTGTTCCTCCAGCTCCACCGCAAAGGCGGCCAGCAACTGCTGGATGATTTCCGGTTCCAGTTCCATCGGCGGCTTACACCTTGTAGGCGGCGGCACTGGCGCGCAGCGCGGCGGCGATCTCGCCCAGATTCAGCGCCGTCTGCTTGGTCTGCTGGGTGGCGGCCAGGAACTGCTTGGTGGCGCCGTTGATGTCCTTCATGGCCGCGGCGATCTGGTCGATGCCGGAGAACTCCTGGCCCACCGCCGCCACGATCTGCTGGCCCGCCAGCGCGGTTTCGCGGATCACCTGGGTCAGGTCGCGCATCGCCTCCCCGGCCTCATCCACCAGGCGCATGCCGTCGTCCACCCCTTTGATGCCCTCCTCGGTGGCCATCACCGAGCGGTCGGTGGCGCGCTGGATATCGTGCAGGATGGTGCGGATCTGGGTGGTGGCCTCCTGCGACTGATCGGCCAGATCCCTGACCTCGCTGGCCACCACGGCGAAGCCCTTGCCCGCCTCGCCCACCTTGCTCGCCTCGATGGAGGCGTTGAGCGCCAGTATCTTGAGTTGCTGCGCCAGGTTGCTGACCAGTCCGGTGATGTCGCCGATCTGCTGGGTCTGTTCCGACAGGGCGAGGATGTTGCGGGCGATGGATTCCACCTTGTTGCGGATATCCTGCATCGCCGCGGCACTGCCCTGCACCGTCTGCACGCCGCGCTCACCCTCCTCGCGGGTACGCTCCGCCGCCTGACCCAGGCTGTGGGCCTTGTCGCGGGTCTGATTGGAAGTAACGCGGATCTCTTCCAGGGTGGTGGCGGTCTCGCTCACTGCGCTGGCCTGCTGTGCCGCGCCGGCCGACTGGGAACTGACCGATTGCTGCAACTCTTCCGTCGCCACCATGGTGGAACTGCTGGCCTCGTTCACCGCGCGCGCCATGCTCGCCAGCTTGTTCACCATGTCGTTGAGCTGATCGCCCAGGCTGGCCAGTTCGTCGTCGCCGGTCACCTCGATACGGTGGGTGAGATCGCCGGTGGCGACGTTGGCGATGAAGCGGCGGTAGCCGACCACCCGCCGGTCCACGTCGATCCGGGACATGCTTGCCGCATCGACGCTCCGTGTCAGGCTGCGCACGTAGGTGTCGAGGGCGAGCTGGGAGTCGAGCGAGAGCAGTTTGGTGATGGCCTGCGCCGCCCGTTCCTGCCTGCCGCGATTCCAGGGATAGCGTTTGCGCGCCAGCGGCAGCAGCAACTGGCTGTAAACGCTGTAGCTGCCCAGGTACCAACGCGGGTCGAGACCGATGCGGTAGTGCACCACGCCGACCCGCAGGCGCTGCTCCAGGTAGGCTGCACCGTAATCACCGCCGAACAGGGTCCGCAGGTAATGCCGCTGAGTGGTCTTGAGCCGTTCGATGGTGGAACCGGAAGCGCGGATCAGCGCCACCAGTTCGGGAAAGCCTTCGATATTTTCATAAAAGCGATCGACCGTTGCGTCGACATGACGCTCGGCGATGTCGCCCATCTCCCGCAGCAGCACCGCATCTTCGCTGCCAAAGCCGACGAAGCGCTGACGCTGGCGCCACGCCTCCATGTCGATACCCATCGCGGCCACGGCCGCTGTAATGTCGGCGCTGTCTTGTTGTTCGTTCATTAATCCCAGCCCCCCGTGAAAAAATCCAACTGCTGCCCTCAACCCACCCGCTCGTCCACCACCAGATCGCCGCCCGACAGCAGCGCCGCGACATCCAGCACGGTAACGGTGCCGCCGTGAACGCCTGCCACCCAGCCCAGGTTGCGCACCCCCTCGGAGGGCAGCGGCGGTTCCAGGCCCGCCGCATCGATGAGGAGCTGTCCCAGCACCTCATCGATGCGTAACCCAACCGTCACCTCACCCAGCGCCACCACCAGGATCGGCGCCGTCGCGTCGTACTCGGCGGGCACGGCACTCAACATCTGCTTGAGATCGAGCACACTGACCAGCTCGCCGCGCAGATTCATCACGCCGGCGATATGGGGCGGAGTGCACGGCACCGGCGCCACCGCCGTGCGCTGTACGATCTCGACGGCATGACGGTAGGCCACCGCATAATGCTCCTCGGCACCGAGCCGGAACAGCACTGCCGGCTCGCCCTGCGCCGCCTGCGCCTCCCCGTCGTCGGCGTCGAGCAGGCGCAATCGCTCCAGCAGCACCGCACGCTCGTCGATGGCGCGCGGCATGCGCTCAAAGGCATTGTCAGCGGCGTCGCTCATGGCCTGTTATTCCCCCTCGTACACGTGCAATTCCTTGCGTAGTATCTCGGCTAGGCGGCCGAATACTAAACCGGGCGCGTTGTGCACCTGATGCTGCGGATCGAGCCGCTCGGCCAATTCCAGGGCGTTCTTCAGGCTGCGCAGACCGCCCTTGCGCTCGCCCAGCCGCAGTTGCAGCAGGCCGTTCTGAAAATGGGCCTCGACGAAATTGGGGTCGAGGAACAGTGCCTTGCGCAGCGCCTCCTGCGCCCGTTCCAGATTGCCCAGCTCCATCATGATAAGCGCGGTGATCAGGTAGGTGTGCTTGTCGAGGGGCGCCATGGCCAGGCTGGTTTCGCTCTCCTGCGCCGCCTCCTCCATCATGCCCAGGTTGGCCAGGGCCTTGGCCTTGTGCTGCGCCAGTTCCGCATCCATGCCGTCGCGCGCCGCCACCGCGTCCACCTTGGCTACGACCGCGTCCCAGCGCTCGGCACGCAACAGCTGGATCACCTCGGGATAACGGGAGGAGCGAGCCGGCGGCGGCGCGGGGGCGGGACGCGGCGGCGCAACAGCGACCGGCCTGGGCGGCGCGGCCGTCACCGCGCCAGCCACTCGCGGCGGCGCGGCGGCGGCCACTGTCGGCGCGGGGCGCGGCGGCGGCACGGGGGCAGCAAAGGCGGCGCGGCGGCGGAAACAGAAGGTATCGCCCCACTGGTGCAGTTCCAACCCGGAGTTCGCCTCGGCCATCAGGTCCGAGGCGCCGAGCATCAGGTAGCCGCCCGGCAACAGGCTGTCATGAAACTTCTGCATCACCTGCGGGATCACGGCGGGGTCGAAATAGATGAAAACGTTGCGGCACAGGATCAGATCCATGGCGGCCGTACCCGACAACATGGTCGGAAAGTGATCCTCCGCCAGATTGAGATAGGAGAATTTCACTCGTTCGCGCAGCTCCGGCCGAATGCGAAAGGCGTCGCCCAGCTGTTCGAAATAGCGACTGCGCAAATCGGCGTCGGTGGTACGCATCGACCAGGTGGTGTATTGACCGCGAATCGCCACGCTCAAAGCATCGGTGTTGATATCGGTGCCGAGCAGATGGACTGTCCAGCTCTGCGGCTCCGGCAGCAATTCATCCAGCAGGATGGTGATCGTATAGATTTCCTGGCCGGCGGAACAACCCGCGCTCCAGACCCGCAGCGAACGATCGCCGCTGCGAAACTTGCGTTCGATCAACTCCGGCAGCCAAGCCTGGCGCAGGAAACGCAACTGCTCATCGTCGCGAAAGAAGTAGCTCTCGCCGATGGTGATGCGGGCGACCAGGTATTCCAACTCCGGCGAATTCACCGCCCCTTCGTCAAGATGCTGCAGGTAGGCGGCGGCGGCGCGGTAACCAAAGCGGACGCACGCGCCCTGTACGATCTTCGGCAGGTCATCCAACTGATAGGGCTGCAACACGATGCCGATACGCCGCCGCACCAGCTGGGTCAGCAGATCAACCTGTGTCGGCGACAGGCTATAGGCCTGGTCAGGCATCGGCGTCCGCCTCCGCAGGTTCCTCGCCCGCCAGCAGCCACTGCCGCAAAGCCGCCTTATCCAGCCGCAGTTCGCTTACCGGTTGAGCCAGATCGAAGGCCAGCAGCCGTTCGGGGTCGAGCAGCAGCCACACGCTGCCGCTACGCCGTACCACGCCGCGCAACGGTGCCCGCCCCCCATGCAGCAACGCCGAAAGGTCGGCGCTATGCACCGCCGCCGCCTCGACGCCGTCAATCTCATCCACCACCAGGCCCGCCACTCGCTCCGCGCAGCGGCACCAGATCACCGGCGTATGCAGCGTATAGCGCGGCGCATCCGGCAGCCCCAGGCGCAGCGCCAGATCGGCCAGCAACACCGTTTCGCCGCCCAGGGCGGTAACGCCGACCACGTAGTCGCTGGCTTCGGGCAACGGCTGCACCGCCACCAGAAAGGAGGCACGCTCCACGGCCGTCACCTCCAGCGCAAAATTGATCCCTGCGCAGCGAAAGAACAGCAGCATGGCCTGCATCGTCAACCCCGATCCCAATCATGCAAATCGCGCTTCATCACGCTGCCGAAGATGCGTGCGCTGGGGTCTTGTTGGGCATCAAACGGCAACTCGAGCTTTTCCGGCGTCGTGAGAACGATATCGAGGAAACGCTCGACCAGGTCCCGGTCCCAATAACCCTTGGCACACTCCTGCTCCATGATTTGGACGACTTTTTCCAACGGAAAAGCCGGTTTATAGGGACGTTCGGAGGAGAGCGCATCATAGATGTCGACGATTTGGAACACCCGTGCCAGCTCCGGGATCTCGTATTCGCGCAATCCTTCCGGGTAACCGCTGCCGTCCCAGCGCTCATGGTGGAAATGGATGATATCGACGGTGCTCTTCATGGTGCGTAACGGACGGCACAACTCGGCGCCGATGGCGGGATGCTGCCGCATCAGCATCCATTCGCTATCGCTCAACGGACCGTTCTTGAGCAACACGCCGTCCGGAATACCGAGTTTGCCGATGTCGTGCAGGATCCCGCCACGGCGCAAGGCGTCCAGCTCCTCGAAGCCGTAACCCAGGCTGCGGCCGAACACCACCGCCATGTGCGACAACCGGTCGCAGTGGTCGCGGGTATTCTGATCCTTGGCCTCCACCATGCGCGCCAACGCAAACAGTACCGATTCGGTATCGTCCAGGCGATCGATCAGGCGCTTCTTCTGCACCGCGGACTTGACCCGCGCCACCAGTTCGATGTTGTTGTAGGGTTTGGTCACGAAGTCGGTGGCGCCGCTTTCGAATCCCCGCGCCACATCGTCAGGGTTACCCAGGCTGGTCAGCATGATCACCGGCAGGAACTCCTGGCCCTGCTGGTGACGGATATGGGCGCAGACGTCGAAACCGTCCATCCCCGGCATCAGGACATCCAGCATCACCGCGTCGAAATTGCTCTCCAGCAACTGTTTGATGGCCCGCTCGCCGCTCTCCGCCTCCACCACCTGACATCCCTGCGCCTCAAGAACAGCCTTTACCATCAATCGGTTAGTGGCCATATCGTCCACCACCAGCACCCGGTACGGTCCGATGATGCCGGGCGACAGCGTAAGGACATTGGCGGCGTTGGGCATGACCTCCTCCGGCGGTTCGAGGTTTTAGATAATTAGTTTCGGATAGTTACAGAATCATTGCAGCGCTGCCCACTTAATCACAGTTCCAACGACCGCACAACTGCCGAGTCTTTGGTCCGGACGAGCACCGGCGCAAGCCGCGAAATACCTGTACTCCGCCGCACCGTCGGGCCGCTTCCGCGCCTGCGTGGCACGATCCCGCGAGACGGCGCTTGCGTCGGTTCCGTTCCGCCGCCATAATAGTTAGCACGCTAACTATTAGTTAACTAACATTGAGATGACCACCGAGGCTATCGAGAATTTCGGCGCGTTATTGGCGGAAACCGCCCGCATCTGGCGTACCAAGCTGGATCAGCGGCTGCGCCCGCTGGGTCTGAGCCAGGCGAAATGGGTCGTGCTTCTGCAGCTATCCAAGGCGGGGAACGGCATCAATCAGAAGGAACTGGCGCAACGCGTCGGGATCGAAGGCCCGACGCTCGTCGGGCTGCTGGATCGCTTGGGCGCCGATGGCCTGGTGGAGCGCCGCGAGTCAGCGACCGATCGCCGCAGCAAGACGGTGCATCTCACCGCCAAGGCGGAGGCGATCACACGCCGCATCGCCGAAGTCGCGCGCGGGCTGCGCAACGATTTGTTGGGCGACATCGATGCCGAAACGATGCAGCAATGCCGCCAGACGTTGGAACAGCTCAAGCAGCGTCTCGAACATCTGTAGAACCGATTCCGTATTTCAGGAGCCGTCCGTGCGTAAAAAATTATCTCTTTTAAGCCTCGCGATCATTATCGCCGGCATCGTGATTTATCTTTATCATCTACACGACGTGAGCTACCCGGGTACCGACGACGCTTATGTCGGCGCCAACACGGTGAGCGTTGCGCCGCAGGTGAGCGGCGCCGTAGCCCAGCTGTTGATCTCCAACCACCAACAAGTCAAGAAGGGCGCCCTGCTCTACTCCATCGAACGCCGACCATACGAAATCGCTTTGCAACAGGCACAGGCCAATCTAGCGACCGCCGAGCTTCAGGTGGAGCAAAACCAGGCGGCAGTTACGGCGGCGCAAGCCGAAGTCCATCGCAATGAAGTGCTGTTGGCCAATGCCAAACTGCATGCCGAACGCAGCGCCCATCTCAAGCGCACGGATTTGCTGTCGCGGCAACAGGCCGACGACGACGAGGCGAACTATAAGGCAGCGCAGGCCAATCTGGCCGTCGCCAAGGCGAATCTCATTGAGGCGCAGCGCAAGTTGGGGGTACCCGGCGCCGACAACGCCGCTGTGCGTGCGGCACGAGCCACGGTGGATAAGGCGCAATGGGATATCGACCATACGGAGATACACGCGCAATGCAGCGGCCGCATCGGTGAATTGTCGCTGGAGGCGGGCGACATGGTGCAGGCGGGCCAAGCCGGTTTTGTGCTGATTTGCGATCGCGTGTATTGGGTCGACGCCAATTACAAGGAGACGGCGATTTCGCGCATTCGCGTCGGCCAACCAGCCGACGTTTCCATCGATATGTATCCCGATCACTCGTTCCACGGCGTGGTGCAAAGCATCAGCGGTGCGAGTGGTGTCGCCTTTTCGATGTTGCCCCCCGAAAACGCCACCGGCAACTGGGTAAAGGTGACGCAGCGCGTACCCGTGCGGATACGCATAACCGACGCCGATCCCGCAATGCCACTGCGGGTAGGAACCAGCGCCACCATCACTGTCGACACGACATCGTTATCTACCAAGCGCTAGTTTCCCATGAACGCAGTAGCCTCGCGGCATCGATTACTCATATCGGTGGCGGTGATGTCCGCCACCGTTATGCAGGTGATCGACACCACCATCGTAAACGTCGCGCTGCCGCAGATGCAGGGGCAACTCGGTGCCACGCCCGACCAGATCAGCTGGGTGCTCACCAGCTACATGGTCTCGTCGGGGATCTTCATGCCCCTCACCGGCTATTTCACCGATCGCGCGGGCCAGAAGCGCTACCTGATGTTGAGTATCATCGGCTTCACCATCACCTCGGCGTTATGCGGCCTGTCCGCCAATTTGGTGGAATTGGTTCTGTTCCGCGTGTTGCAGGGGGTGTTTGGCGCCGCACTGGTCCCCTTATCGCAAGCGATCATGGTTCGCACTTACCCGGCCGAGGAACGCGGCAGGGCCATGGCAATATGGGGGGTCGGCGTGATGGTAGGGCCGATCCTGGGTCCGACGTTGGGCGGCTACCTTACCGAGATGCTGAGTTGGCGCTGGACCTTCTTCATCAATCTTCCGGTCGGCATTCTTTCGCTGTTTCTCACCTGGCGCTTCGTTCCCGACAGCGAACGGCGGGAACGGGTGATGGATTGGATGGGGCTGCTGCTGCTGGCGCTGGCGGTGGGCGGTCTGCAATGGGTATTGGACCGCGGCAACCAGGAAGACTGGTTCTCCTCCACGCATATCCAGATGGCGTTGGCCATCAGTCTCATCGGCTTCATCGGCTATGCGTGGCACAGCGTCACCGCCGATCAGCATCATGTGCTGTTCCACCCCAGCATTTATCGCGACCGAAATTTCGTCACGGCAAGTCTGCTGCTGGCGGTGTTTGGACTGGGCCTCTATGGCAACATGATGTTGCAGCCTCTGCTGTTGGAAAACCTGCTGGGCTATCCAACAATTACGACCGGCCTCACTCTCGCGCCAAGAGGTATCGCCAGCATGATCAGCATGATGGTCGTAGGTCGTGTCATTGGCCGCGTCGATCCGCGCTGGTTGATAGCCGCTGGGATCCTGATATTTTCCGCCGGCTCCCTATTCGCCACCCATTACACACTGGATATCAGTATCGCCTGGGTGGTATGGCCGCCAATCATTCAGGGGTTCGGCCTCGGCATGGTATTTGTTCCCCTTACGGCGATTGCCTTTTCCACCTTGCCGCCGCGCCATTCCGCGGAAGCGGCCGGCCTGTTCAGCCTGTTGCGCACGATCGGCTCGTCGATCGGCATTTCTATCGTAGCGACGACCCTGACCCGCCAGGGCCAGATACTGTGGAACCAGTTCGGCGGGCATATCACCGCTTATAATCCTGCCGTCAGGGACTACCTGCATCATGCACACTTGCACGTCGGCTCGCCCCAGGCAGCTGCGCTTCTCGGCAACGTGCTGGGCCAACAGGCGACGATATCGGCATACGTCGATGCGTTCTCTCTGGTACTTTGGAGCTTTCTAGCCATGCTGCCCCTGGTGTTCGTGATGAAACACCAGCGCCACCCTACCGGCGGCGCCGCCGCTCCTGCGATGGAATAATAAGATGGAGGTACCCGTAATGACAGCGACTACGCCCCCCGTGTTCGCCTACCAAACTATCGTGCTGGCCTATGACGGCAGCCACGAAGGTCGTACTGCCTTATGCGAAGGCGCGGAACTCGCGCGTCTTTGTAATGCAACCACACACCTACTGGCCGTCATGCGGTTACCGCTCGGTGTCTCCATCGGCGAGACCTTCAGCTCGGAAGCGATGGTCCGAGACGCCTACGAGGAGGTCGAGGCGATATTGCAGCAAGGTGTCGCGGAATTGATGGAGCGCGGGGTCAAGGTCGACGGACATTTGCGCCAGGGCGAACCGATTGCGGAAATCGTAAATTTGGCGCGCGAAGTCAATGCCGATCTGATTGTCGTCGGTCACCGCCACCGGGGCGGCGTTGCACGCTGGTGGCACAACCCGACGGGCGCCACACTGCTCGACACCGTCCCATGCAGCGTGCTGGTAGCCTGTTCAGCATCGTGCGACTGACTAGAGCCGTGCTGGCGTTGTCGCCGGACGGACGTCGGAGCCCGCGAGAACGCCTCGTCGCTCCTCACATTCAGATGCCATCCACGCTCGCTCATTGCGTGACCCGCGATGCGTGCGGCAATCAGCCGCGCAGGCCTCGGGCGACTGCATGTGCAAGATCAATCGGCACGAATTTCGTGAGCACGTCGTCGGCACCCGCCAGGCGCGCCTTGTCCGTATTGATCGCGCCATTCAACGACGTGTGAAGCAATACGTAGAGATGGCTGAGGCTGGGATCGTTACGGATCTCCCGCGTCAGGGTGTAGCCGTCCATCTCCGGCATTTCGATATCAGAGATGACCATATCAACCATGGCATTCTCATCCGCCAAATGCTTCAGTGCCATTAACGCCTCCCTGCCGTCACGCGCGGTAACGCACGTCACGCCCAGCGGCTCAATCGTATGCGTGGTCTGGTGCCGCGCAACGAGCGAGTCGTCGACTACCAGCACCCTGCGACCTTGCAGCCGAGCCCGCTCCTCATCGTCCAGTTGCAACAGGTCGTCGATCGCCGCACTCGGAGCGTCCACGACCTCCCCCAAGACTTTCTCGACATCGAGGATCTGCACCAAAGTCTTATCCACATCGGTGATGCCGGTAATATAGCTGCCAAGACCGGTCCCCACCGGCGGCGGCAATACAGTCTTCCACTCACAATGGACAATGCGATCCACCTGACGCACCAGAAAACCCTGCATACTGCGATTGAATTCGGTGATGACGATTGAGCCGTTTTCTTCATCGATACCGGCACCGCTGCTCCCGATCGCCTGCGCCAGATCGATGACCGTGACCGGTTCGCCGCGCAGATGCGCCACGCCACGCACCGCAGGATGGGCATGAGGGACATGGGTCAAGTGCGGACAGGAGATAATTTCCTTGACCTTGAGTACATTGATGCCGAAGCGCTGAGTCCCCGCCAGATTAAACAGCAGCAACTCCAGTCGATCTTCGGAATGGTGTTGGTGTAGTGCCATATTTCCGCCTCGCACGCTTCATGCCGCTACGGCATTAGATACTCGACAGTTCATTCAACTCGTCGTCAGACAGCAACTTGCTGGCATCCACCAGAATCAGCAACCCTTCCTTACGATTGGCAAGACCGAGGATAAAACGTGCCGAGTCGCCGGCACCGGTGTCGGGAGCCGATTCCACTTCCGAGGCACGCAATTCGGCCACTTCGCAGACACTGTCCACCAGGAAACCGACCACGTGGTCCCCTGCCTCCAGGATCAGAATACGCGACGCATCGTCCATCTCCTGCGACGGCAAGCCGAAACGGCTGCGGGTATCGATGATGGTGACGACGTTGCCGCGCAGGTTGATGATGCCCAGCACGTATGACGGCGCACCCGGAACTGGGGATATCTCGGTGCCCCGCAGTACCTCGCGCACCTGCATTACATCAATACCGTAAGTTTCGCTGCCGAGGCGGAACGTCACCCAGCGCGACACAGCCTCACCACGGGATTTCAAATCCTGCGCCATAGAGTCCTCCACATTGGTTCACTCACGGTATCGAACAGCCCGCAACGCCAGGCCGCTACCGTGATGCCAGCGGCGATCTTATCTTGATAGTAATGCCTGTGGGCAGATTATCTCGCTTGCACCGGAATCGCCAAAGCGACCACCATCAATTTTCGTTGTTCTTGCCGTCGTCAATACCGGCAATGTGTTAACCTAACCGGTTAGTTGGCGTAGCCAACTAAATTATAGTTAACGTTTTTTTGCAGGCGACATTATGAACAGATTGTTTTCCCCTCTCGGACTTTGGCTCGCCCTATCTGCGCTCCCCTTGCCGGCGCTGGCCGCGGAAAGCGGCACCGGACCGCTCGATTTGACCGGCAGCGGATTCGGCGTCGTCGCCATTATCGCCTTTATCGTCGCCTACATCGTGGTGATCGGCGAAGAATTCCTGCATCTGCGCAAGTCCAAGCCGGTCGTCATTGCGGCAGGCGTCATCTGGGCTCTGGTAGGTGTCGCTTACGCCGTTCACGGCGACGATCACACGGCGGCGGAAGCGGTTCGGCACAACCTGCAGGAGTACGCCGAGCTGTTTCTGTTTCTGCTGGCGGCCATGACCTACATCAACACTCTGGAAGAACGGCAGCTATTCAATGCGTTACGCGCATGGCTGGTATCCCGCGGTTTTTCGCTGGTGACCGTTTTCTGGATCACCGGTCTGCTCGCCTTCTTTATTTCGCCCATTGCCGACAATCTCACCACCGCGCTGCTGATGGCAGCGGTGGTGACCGCTGTCGGCATCGGCCAAAATCGCTTTGTCGCTCTGGCCTGCATCAATATCGTGGTGGCCGCCAATGCCGGCGGGGCCTTCAGCCCGTTCGGCGATATCACCACCTTGATGGTATGGCAAAAGGGGGTGATAAAGTTTCACGAATTCTTCGACCTGTTCCTCCCATCGCTCGTCAATTGGCTGATCCCCGCGTTGCTGATGTCGTTCGCGGTGCCGAAAGGCAAACCGGCGGCGATGGAGGAGCAGGTCGAGGTCAAATTCGGCGGCTACGTGGTCACCGCGCTGTTCATCGGCACCATCGCGATGGCCGTGGCGATGCACAATTATCTCCATCTGCCGCCGGTGCTGGGCATGATGACCGGGCTCGGTCTGCTCAAGATCTATGGCTACGTCATTCGCCGCCACGAATTGAAGGGAGGCGGCTATGTAGTGGGTCCGGAACAGTTCGACTGCGGCGACCTGACACCCTACTTCAAACCGCGCCACAAGCCGTTCGATATATTCATCAGCATGAAGCGTGCGGAATGGGACACCCTGATGTTTTTCTACGGCGTGGTACTGTGCGTCGGCGGCCTCGGCACCATCGGCTATTTGGCCCACGCCTCCCACTGGATGTACCAGGGCCTCGGCGCCACCGGCGCCAACGTGCTGGTGGGGCTGCTATCCGCCATCGTCGACAATATCCCGGTGATGTTTGCCGTGCTCACCATGGACCCGAGCATGTCTCACGGACAGTGGCTGCTGGTGACCATGACGGCCGGCGTCGGCGGTTCGCTGCTCTCCATCGGGTCGGCCGCCGGTGTCGGCTTGATGGGTCAGGCACGCGGCGTCTACACGTTCTTCTCCCACCTGAAATGGAGTTGGGCGATCGCCCTGGGTTATGCCGGCAGCATATGGGTCCACTTCCTCGTCAACAAAGCCCTGCTGTAGCGACCTGCGCTACCTGAACGGAGTTGCCCGTTCAGGCATCGAGTTTGTTCCACAGGCAGTTGCCGCCGCTGGCCTTGTCGATGACCTCCAACCGCGCGGTGTGTGCCGCCAGTTCCTCCTGCGAGGGCGCGACGACGGGCAGGACGGCCCGGCCCGAGGCCAGCCGGCGGATCGTCTCCGCTGCGCCGGCGGCATTGCCGGCGGTCCCGCTGCCCCCGAGGGAGAGAGTGGTCTGGCCGCCGGTCATGCCCAGAAAGACGTCGGCCAGTATCTCGGCGTCGAGCAATGCGCCGTGCAATTCCCGGCGCGAGTTATCTATGCCATAGCGCTTGCATAGCGCGTCCAGATTATTTTTCTGGCCTGGATGGAGCTTACGCGCCATCGCCAAGGTATCCAGAATTGCACAGTGTTCATCGATCCGTCCCCACTGCGGCCCCAGCAGTTTCAGCTCGTGATTGATAAAGCCGACGTCGAACGGGGCGTTGTGGATGATCAGCTCCGCCCCCTTGACGAACTCCAGGAAATCCGCCGCGACGTCGGCAAAGCGCGGTTTGTCCGCCAGCATCGTATTGGTAATGCCATGCACCTCCACCGCACCGTCGTCGATCGACCGATCCGGCTGCAGGTATTGGTGATAGGTGCTGCCGCTGAGACGGCGGTTCAGCAGTTCGACGCAACCGATTTCGATGATGCGATGCCCTTCCGCCGGTTCCAGACCAGTGGTCTCGGTATCCAGTACGATCTGGCGCATCAGCCGCGTTCCTTCATTTCATCGATGGCGCGATTGGCCAGCTGATCGGCCAATTCGTTCTCCGGATGACCATTGTGACCGCGCACCCATTCCCACGCCACCTGATGGCGCTGCGCCGCCCGGTCCAGCCGCTGCCAAAGGTCGGCATTCTTCACCGGCTGCTTGTCGGCGGTCTTCCAGCCGCGTCGTCGCCAGTTGGCCAACCATTCAGTGATCCCCTTCATCACATATTGGGAGTCGGTAACCAGCCGTATCTGGCATGGCCGCTTCAACTCCTCCAAAGCCATAATCGCCGCCATCAGTTCCATCCGGTTGTTGGTGGTGTGCGCCTCGGCGCCGTACAGGCTCTTTTCCTTGTCTTTATAGCGCAGCAGTGCCCCCCATCCGCCGGGGCCGGGATTACCGCGGCAGGCGCCGTCGGTATATATCTCCACTGTGTCATTACAACTTTCGGTCATGGAATTGCTTTCGTACTGTCGGGCCGGCCAGCCGCGCGGCGGCCACTGCGCGGCGCGGCCGCCAGCGTGGGCGGAGCGGGGTTAGGGTCGCAACACGCTTCCGTGCCACCAACAGGTAACCGCCGCCGAATATCGGCCACCAACGTTCACCCAGGCGCTCCAGGAAACGCAACCGCTGCAACAGCCGCGAGTGACGCAACGGCGGACGGAAGTAATAGTAACGCACCAGCACCGTATCAAAACCCAGCAATGACAGCCACTCCTTCACCCGCCAGGCGCCAAGAAACCGTCCGCACCATGGCGCGCGGCGACGCCAGCCTATGAATAATCGATAGAGACCCCACATACTCCATGGGTTAAACCCGAGCACCAGCACATGGCCTTCCGGGATTAGCGCGCGTTCCGCTTCCCGCAGCACCTGATGGGGGTCGTCGGCAAATTCCAGAACATGGGGCAACAGCAGCACGTCCAGGCTGTCGCCGATAAAAGGCACCTGTTCGGGCATCCCGAGGCAATGTTCGGCGCCGCTCCCCTCTGCGGGCAGAGCCTCCGCCACGTCGGTCATCACCATCCGATGAGCGATGCGCGAGCCGACCGACAGGTCAGCCCCCTGGGGCGCCCCCACCTGCAGAAGGTGATAGCCGAACAGGTTGTGCAATGCCTGCTCCAGCAACTGCACTTCGCGCCGGGCCACGCTCGTACCGAGAGGACAACGGAACCAGCGGCGCAGAGCAGCGCGCGCCGGCGCACTGTCGTCGCAGCGATAGGCATGCCGCAGCCGCTTCAAACTAATCCACGGCATTGACCATCACGCCCCCGCCTGCCACCATTTGCACCATGTTAGAAATTCGCCCTGTTCCCGCATTTGACGACAATTATATCTGGCTGATCGGCACTACCGACAGTAGACATGTCGCGATCGTCGATCCCGGGGATGCCGATCCGGTGCTGGAAGCGCTGCGGCGCGACGCGCTGATCCCTGCCGCCGTGCTCATCACCCACCACCACGGAGACCACACTGGCGGCGTGGCGGAGCTGGCGCAGCGGTTCCGCATCCCGGTCTACGGACCTGCGCATGAGCGTATCCCCGCCCTCACCCACCCGTTGGGCGAGGGGGACGAGGTCGCGCTCCCCCCGCTGGGGCTGCGCCTGCGGGTCCTCGATACCCCCGGGCACACGCGCGGCCATATCTGCTACGTCGGACCGGGTGCCCTATTTTGCGGCGACACACTGTTCACCGCCGGCTGCGGGCGCCTGTTCGAGGGCACGCCGGCGCAGATGCACGACTCGCTGGCCAAACTGAGCGCCCTGCCCGACGACACTCAGGTCTATTGCGCCCACGAATATACGACGGCCAACCTCGGGTTTGCCTTGGTGGTGGAACCGGACAATCCCGATATTATCGCCCGCCGCGCCGAGGTCGAGGTGCGCCGCACCCGCGGCGAACCGACGGTGCCGGCCACTCTCGGCATGGAAAAACGTACCAATCCCTTCCTGCGCACTGCGGTACCGGCGGTAGTGGCCGCCGCAGAACGCTTTGCCGGACACCCCTTGGCCAACGGTATTGAAGTATTCGCCACCGTCCGACACTGGAAAGACACGTTAGATTGATTGCCGCGGGCTTGAACCGGGGTCGGGCAAGCCCTACCATGGCGGCCATGGCCGAGATAAGAAGCACAATGCGCCGTATCCTTCCGCTGGTGCTGTTACCGATCATGCTGGCGGGCTGCATTCCGCAGTTGACGTTACGGGGTTCAAACAGTGACAGCACCATCGTAACGGCCGGCGGCGACAGCGACAACGCGCACGGGCAATGGCAGCTGCCGGACTTGGCAGCGGCCATCTGCGAACCGCCCCACAACCTGTGGGAGCGCGTCCGCGCCGGCATGACGCTACCCGATCACCACCATCCCGGGGTACAGGCCGATTTGGACTGGTATGCCCGGCACCAGGGATACCTCGACCGAGTGGTCGAACGCGCTACCCCGTATCTCTATCTGGTGGTACAAGCGGTCGAGGAACGCAACATGCCTACCGAGATCGCCCTGTTGCCGGTGGTCGAGAGCGCCTATCAACCGTTCGCCTACTCGCACGGCCGCGCCGCCGGCCTATGGCAATTCATCCCCGGTACCGGCCGGCGTTTCGACCTAAAACAGAACTGGTGGTACGACGGTCGCCGCGACGTGGCGGCATCCACTCGCGCCGCCCTCGATTATCTGGAGTACCTGCACGACGAGTTCCACGGCGACTGGCTGCTGGCGCTGGCCGCCTACAACTCCGGCGAAGGGACGGTGCAGCGCGCCGTGGCCTACAACCGCCGGCGTGGAAAACCGATCGATTTCTGGTCATTGGACCTGCCGAAGGAAACGCGCGGCTACGTACCGAAGCTGCTGGCGATCGCCGACCTGGTACAGAGTCCCAAGAAATATGACGTCACCCTGACGCCGATTCCGAATCAACCTTACTTGGCCGAAGTCAAACTGAGTTCGCAGATTGACCTGGCGCTCGCGGCCGAACTCGCAGGGGTCTCGATCGAAGACATCTATCGCTATAACCCTGCGTTCAATCGCTGGGCGACCGACCCCAACGGTCCGCACCGCCTGTTGTTGCCCATCGATAAGGTCGACCAGTTTGAAGCCCGACTCGCTGAGTTGCCGCCGGGAGAACGCATTCACTGGAAGCGCCACATGGTTAAGCCTGGCGATAGCCTGCTGACGTTGGCCAAACGCTATCACACCACGGTGGATATGCTGAGGCGGGTCAACGGCCTGCACGGGAACATCATACGCGCGGGACATACACTGACTATTCCGGTGGCCACCAGAAAGTTCAGCAGTTACCGACTGAGCGCCGAACAGCGCCGCCTGACCACCCAAAATCAAGCCCATGGCAGCAATAAGGTCGTCTATGAAGTACGTCCGGGCGATACCCTGTGGGACATAGCCCGCCAGTACAAAGTCGGCGTACAAGAACTGGCGAAATGGAATGGCATGGCACCGCGCGACCCACTGTCGCCGGGCAAGCACATCGTTATCTGGATCCGGGCAGCCACCGAATTGTCGTTGGTGAATCCGGCTCACTTCACCTACCCGATCGGCAAAACCCACCAGCGCCTCGGCTACACTGTGCGAAATGGTGATTCACTGGCAAGCATTGCCCAACGCTTCCGCGTCACCGTGCACAACCTCAAGCGCTGGAACAAACTTCACGACGGCCGCTATCTGCAGCCGGGTCAACGACTGACACTGTACGTTGACGTTACCAAACAATCCGGAAATATTTGAAGACACGTTGTTCACGCGTCACTGACTCGCCGCTCGTTGCAATACCCCGGTAACAGCATCCGGCTATTGATACAACGCTGCCGCCAGCAACTTCTTCGTGTATGGCTGCTGTGGCTCATCGAATACATTCTCGGTCGCACCCGCTTCGATCACCCTGCCTCCGTGCATCACGATCACGCGATGAGCGATGGCACGCACCACTTTCAAGTCATGCGAGATAAACAGGTAACTCATGCGGTGACGACGCTGTAGCTCACGCAGCAACGCTAATATCTGCTTCTGCACCGACACATCCAGTGCGCTGGTGGGCTCGTCCAGCAGAATAAGTTTCGGTTCCAATACCACAGCACGTGCGATGGCAATGCGCTGACGCTGGCCGCCGGAAAACTCATGCGGGTAACGCCCCAGCATATCGCCGTCCAGACCCACCTCTGCCATCACTTTGATAACACGCTCCCGCCGTTGTTCGCGATTGAACTGCGGAAAATGCACCATCAGCCCCTCACCGACGATCTGTTCCACGGTCATCCGCGGCGACAACGACGAATACGGGTCCTGGAATACCACTTGTATGTCACGACGCAATCTCCGCAATGCCTTGTTGCCCATCAGGTCGAGCCGCCGTTGCTCGAAACTGATCTCGCCTTCGCAAGCCTGTAATCGCAGCAGGCACATGCCCAGCGTCGACTTACCCGACCCCGATTCTCCAACAATACCGAGCGTCTCGCCGGCGCACAGCCCGAGGTCAATGTTGTCAACGGCATCAATCGTCCCCACGGTGCGGCGAAACACCCCGGACTTTATCGGGAACCGGCAGCTCAATCCCCGCGCTGTCAGCAGTTGCGGTTGTCCTTGCAACGCATGGCGCTCCTGTGCCGCAGGAAATGGCTCGGGTTCGCTGGCCAGAAGTTGCCGTGTATAGGGATGCTGCGGCGACGCAAACAGCGTTTCAGTGGAAGCCTGTTCCACGATCGCGCCGCGGCGCATGACGCATACGCGATCAGCGAAGTGACGAACCAAATTCAGATCATGACTGATCAGCAATACCGCCATATCGAATTCCTGCTGCAGCGTGTTGAGCAGTTCAAGAATCTGTCGTTGAATTGTCACATCGAGGGCAGTGGTCGGCTCGTCCGCAATCAATAACTTCGGCCGGCACGCCAGCGCCATGGCGATCATCGCACGCTGCCGTTGCCCGCCCGACAACATATGCGGATAGGCATCGAGACGGCTTTCTGCATCGGCAATACCGACCCGCATCAGCAGTTCAACCGTACGCTTGCGAGCCGTCACCGCATTCAGTCCTTCGTGCAGAATCAGCGGTTCGGCAATTTGACGGCCAATACTATGCAACGGATTAAGCGCCGTCATCGGCTCCTGAAATACCATGGCGATGTCACGGCCGCGGATCCGACGCATCTGCGGTTCCGTCAGGGTAAGCAGATTATGACCGCCGAAATTGATCGCGCCGCTATAGCGGGTCAGCAGCGGATCGTGGAGCTTCAAAATGGATAGCGCGGTAACCGATTTCCCCGATCCCGACTCTCCAACCAACGCCACCTTCTCACCCGCCGCGACCGAAAAGCCAGCCTCGTCAACCACGGTTTGCGCTCCATCCGTCGCGCCGAACGCTACCGTCAGTTGTTCGATCTTCAGAAGCTCCATCGTCATTCAACCCCGGCGCGTATCAAACGCCTCGCGTAGCGCCTCACCAATAAATATCAACAGCATCAAGGTCCCCACCAACACCACAAAGGTGGAAAGGGACAACCACCACGCCTCGATATTATTTTTTCCCTGCGCCAGCAGTTCGCCCAGGCTGGGAGTCGAAGGTGGAACGCCGAGGCCGAGGAAATCCAAACTGGTAAGTGCAACGATTGCACCACTGATGCGAAACGGCAAAAAGGTGACCACCGGAGTCATTGCATTGGGCAGCAGATGACGCCACATGATGGTGCGACTGGATACTCCCATTGCCTGTGCCGCCCGCACATAGTCCATATTGCGGCCGCGCAGGAATTCGGCACGGACATAATAGGCCAAAGGCATCCAACCGAATAGCGACAGCAGGACCACGAGCAGCATGATGCTCGGCTGGAAGATGGAAGCGAAGATAATCAACAGGTAGAGTTCCGGCATCGAACCCCATATTTCCATGAAACGTTGTCCATACAGGTCTATCCGACCGCCAAAATAACCTTGCAGCGCTCCGGCGATTATCCCGCAGACAACGCCCACCGTCGTCAGCATCAAAGCAAAGATTACCGACAGGCGGAAACCATAGATCAAACGCGCCAGCACGTCGCGACCACGATCGTCTGTCCCGAGCAGATCAACAGAGGAAGGCGGGGCCGGATTGGGGGCACTGGAAAAATAGTTGATGGTGTTGTAGCTGTATGGGTTCGGTGGATAGATTGCCCAATTGCGGCCTGCCGTAATCTTGTCGCGGATGTAGGGATCCAGGTAGTCTGCTTCGCTATCGAAATCACCGCCGAAAGCGGTCTCGGGATAGGTCTTCAACACCGGAAAATAGTAGTGCCCCTGGTAATACACCACTAGTGGCTTGTCGTTGGACAGTACCCCGGCAAACAGGCTGAGGCCGAATAGAATACAGAAGGTCCACAGACTGACATAACCGCGGCGATTCGACCTGAAGCGGCGCCACGCGCGCTGTTTTGCACTCAGATGTACAGGACTCGCGGCACTCATCGATCGATGGACTCGAATTGTATGCGCGGATCGACCAGCACGTAGCAAATATCGGTTATGAGCTGGGCCAGCAGACTGATCAACGTGAACAGATAGAGGGAGCCAAGCACGACAGGATAGTCACGGCGCATGACCGAATCATATGAAAGCAAGCCGAGACCGTTAAGTGAAAAGATGGTTTCAATCAGCAGGCTTCCGGTGAAGAATGCGCCGATGAAAGCCGACGGGAAATTGGTTATCAACGGGATGATGGCGTTGCGAAACACATGACGATAGAGCACGGATGTCTCGCCGACGCCCTTGGCTCGCGCCGTCAACACATACTGTTTGCGGATTTCATCGAGAAAACTGTTTTTCGTGAGCATCGTCATTATGGCGAAACTGCCTACCACCGATGCGGTAATGGGCAATACCATGTGCCATAGATAGTCGATGATCTTGCCGTACCACGACAGCGAGTCCCAATTGTCCGATACCAGGCCGCGCAACGGAAAGATATCGAGAAAACTGCCGCCGCCGAACAGCACCAACAGGGTAATGCCAAGAACGAAACCCGGAATGGCATAACCTATCAGAACAATCGTGCTGGTAGTCACGTCGAATGTGGACCCGTCGCGTACCGCCTTACGTATTCCCAGCGGAATGCAGGTAAAGTAGGTAATAAAAAATGTCCACAAACCGATACTCACCGATACCGGCAATCTCGATATGATCAGTTCCATTACCGATTGATGGTGGAAGTAACTCTGTCCGAGATCGAATGTCAGATAGTGCTTCATCATGATAAAAAAACGCTGATAGGCAGGCTTGTCAAACCCATAGAGCGCCCGTAGCTCATCAATGCGTTCCTTATCCAGGCCGGACGCGCCGCGATACAGTCCTTCGGTACCGGAGGTCACCTCGCTATGCAGCGTATTACCACGCAACTGACTGACCATCTGTTCCACCGGCCCCCCTGGAACAAACTGGGTCACGGCAAAGGTCAACAGCATGACCCCGAACAACGTCGGAATCATCAGCAACAAGCGCTTGAGAATATAGGCCGCCATTATCGCCGTACCGTTGCGCTGCTCTTCGACCACCAAGTCGCGAGCATCCACGCGGTCGGTTGATAGTAGAGAGGCAATGTTTTTGGCATACCGAAACGGTCCCAATAGGCAATGCGATGCTTGGCGATAAACCAGTTGGGTACAACATACTCGCCGTAAAGCAATACCCGGTCCAGCGCGTGAACGGCCGTCATCAGATGAGCTCGATCCCTAGCGTAGATTACCTTATTGACCAACGTGTCTACCATCGGGTTCTTGAGTCCCATCAGGTTGCGCGAACCCTCCTGGTCCGCCGCAGCCGAGGTAAACATGCCCTTGAGTTCATTGCCGGGAGATTGCGATTCCGGCAACACCTGAACCAGCATGTCAAAATTGAAGGTATCTGCCCGGCGTTGGTAGATGGCCGGGTCCACGACACGGTAGTTCGCTTTAATGCCGAGTATTGCGAGATCACGGGCAAAGGGCGCGACGATCCGCTCGAATGCGCTATCGGACAACATGATATCGAAAACAAACGGTTGGCCGGCAGCATTGCGCAACGCACCATTGCGGTAATGCCAGCCGGCATCCTCCAACAGCGCTTTGGCCTGCTTGAGGTTCTCACGCAGGCTATAGGGAGGCTTTGTCGTCGGCGGTGTCCATGGAACGGTGAAAAGACGTGGTGGCAGAAGCTTACGATAGGGCTCCAGCAGCTTCAATTCGGCACCGCGCGGCACTCCGCTGGAAGCCAGGTCGCTGTTGCTGAAATAGCTGTAGCAACGTTGATACTGATTGTAGAATAGTTTGCGATTGGCCCAACTGAAATCGAAAGCCAGATCGATCGCCCTGCGCACCCGCCGGTCCTGAAACAGGGAATGCCGCAAATTGAACACAAAACCCTGCATTCCTGCGTCGTTGCGATGCTTGAGTTCCGCCTTCTTGATCAAGCCCCGTTCGAACTTTGGCCCGACGTAATCGCGCGCCCACTGTTTGGAGTTATAAACAGCCATGAAATCGAAATCGCCTGCCTTGAAGCCCTCCAACGCAACTGTGCTGTCGCGGTAATATTTCACAATAATCTTGTCGAAATTATACATACCCCGGCGAACATTCAGATCACGTGCCCAGTAGTTCGGGTTGCGCACGTAGGTAATGTACTTTCCCAGCTCGTACTTGCCGACGACGTAGGGTCCACTTGCAATCGGCCGTTTCAGCGCCAATTGTCCGAATGGCGTCTTACCGACCCAGCGACGTGAAAAGATAGGAAATTGACCGGCAATCATCGGCAACTCGGGATTGCGATGTGCAAAGTAGAACCGCACGGTGCTGCGATTCAGTGCCCGCGCCCGCAGAATGTCAGCATAATAGAAGCGGTACTGCGGATGAGCCTGCTTACTCTTGAGGGTGTTGAATGAGAACACCACATCGTCCGCCGTCACCGGCGTACCGTCGGAGAAACGGGCTTTAGGATTGATATGGAATGTAACCGACATGCCATCGTCCGCCTGCACGACGTCGTCCGCCAACAGGCCATATTGGCTGTACGGTTCGTCCATGCTAGGTTCCATCAATGATTCGAACACCAACTGCGTCAGTCTATCGTCAGCCATTCCCTTGAGGGTAAAGGGATTGAGCGTATCAAAACTGCCGATACTGGATATGGTCACGGCCCCGCCTTTGGGTGCGACCGGATTAACGTAGTGAAAATGCTCGAACCCAGGACGATAGGCGGGCGTATACCCCAATGCCTGAGAGGGCGCGGCAGCGGCGTGACCCAACCAGCTGAACAGCAGGCTCAGATACACGATTGCCTTAAGAATTTGAGCTTTGTTCATAGAGGCCGACCGCATCCCGCGCGTCCAGCCGCGGCAGCTATTCTAATATCCCTATCGGTTGTATCATTAAAACGTCTTAGGCGCTGAATCCACGCAGTTCCAATCTGCTGCGATTGGCCCATAGTAGTACGAGCGCCAATCCGATAACAACAGTAGTTCGCCATGAGTTGCTTGCAGGGGAAACGCGCTCTTATCGTCGGCTTGGCGAGCAATCGCTCTATCGCCTGGGTTGTTGCCGATGCCATGCGCCGCGAAGGCGCCCAGTTGGCCTTCACATGCCAAAACGAGAAACTGAAGGAGCGCGTCGCCAAGATGGCTGCCGAATCGGACTCCGATATCGTCCTGCCTTGCGATGTGGGAAGCGACTCCGAAATCGAACAGCTTTTCGCTAGTCTCGATGATTACTGGGATCATCTGAACCTAATTGCGCACGTGGTGTACTTACGCGCAGACGGGACAGCTGGACGGCAGTTAAATGACCCCCGGCAAAGCCGGGGGCTTATGAGGTGAGCGCCTCAAAGGCGCCCGTTACACCGTGAGCCGCCTGAANNATCTCCGAGCAATCTGAATAGCGCTTTTTCCCTTGAGATAGCCCACGACGTTAGATACTGCGTACTTCGGGGGGATACTGATACACATGTGGACGTGATCACCCATGAGGTGCCCTTCGACAATTTCCGACTCCTTGTGCCCGGCAAGCTCACGGAATATCTCGCCCAAGTACTTTCGTAGAACGCCGAATATCCGCTTCTTCCTGCGCTTTGGAATAAACACCACAGGGTACTTACAGTCCCACCTCGTATGACTCAGACTCTGATACGCTTTCATCTATGAATCCCCTTCCCTTGGCAGAGTCTGGAGATTCAAGGGCGACCGCCGTATAGGTCAAACCCGGGGAGTCCCCCGGCAGAGCCGGGGGTTTACCTTCACTGAATTATATCGACGACGTCAGCCGTGAAAGATTCCCAACGGCGCACGATATCAGTTCGTACAGCTTTGTTGCACTCGCCAAGGCCGGACGCAGCATACTGCGTCCTAGCGTCAGCACCATAAGCTATCTGGGTGCCGTACGCGCCGTACCGCACTATAATGGCCGCCGGTTTGGAGGCCAACGTATGCCATATGGCCGCGCGCTCGGCACCTAACAAATTCGAGTCAATGCCATTTCAGCGGGATCGATCAAAACCTTGGCTACCAAAGGCATCCCGGATTTCAATAAATTGCTCGATTACGGCTCACTCAACTCGCCGTTGTATCGTAACGTCACGACTGAAGAAGCAGGGAACGCCGCAGCATTCCTATACGCCGATCTCGCTTCCGGCATCACCGGCGACATCCTTATACGTTGACGTCGGTTATCACACCAGGCGATGTCGATTGGTGACGGCCAGTAGTGACGACAGAACGCCGTCAGCGCAGCAAAATACCGAGGAGAACGTTGCGCTAGCCGATTTGTACCGCAACAATGCGTTCTCATCACCCTAACGTGGTTGCGGCTATCGGCTATATCCTTTAGTTATTTTTCTTCGGATAAGAAATATCTGCATGAGCGCGGATACCATCCAGAACCGCCAGAAACGACGCATCTCCGTCCGCTCGTTCAAGCTCGCTGCCATCCGTCATCTCATTGTCGTTCTTCGACTCGCGTATCGCATACAGACCGATCATCGCGATGTCGCCTGCGGAGTCGGTGGCGTACCGCCAAGTGGGCTTGCCTGCTGCGGGATGTGGCATAGAGTAAATCACACGCAGCAACAGTGGATCGATTTTGGTGCCATCGCGAGTCAATCCGTCTTCACGTATCCATTTCACACCAGCCTTCTTCGCGATCACTGTCGGAGCAGCCCCTTGCGCCAACTGTTGCATCATCACCGCGGCATCCTTATCACCCAAATTCGTCGCTTTGGTAGCCAGTAGCTGAGCCTTAATCTCGGCCCTTACGCTGGCCAGCGGTTTCCGTTCCTCCGGCTGGTGATCGAGATCGCGCAATACCACCAAATGGTCCTTCTCTATCTCAATCGTTTCGCTGTTATTGCCTTGCTTGAGTACGTCGTCACTAAACGCGGCCCGGACCAGTTTCGGATTCGACCAGAGCCCAGTCCCACCGCTACGGCTGAAGTAGTCACTGGTCTGTATCGTCAAACCGAGCTGTTGTGCAGCTTGATCCAACGTATCAGGATGTTCATAGGTAAGATTTCCGAGCTTGTCCGCCTCATCGTAATATTTTTGTTCGGCCCGCTCAGTCTTTATGTCATTCAAAATCTGTTCGCGAACATCCTTAAATGGTTTCTGCGTACCACCGCGTACCGCTTCAACCTGAATAATATGAAATCCGTAGGCACTGCGTACGGGATTGCTAATCTGGTCAACTTTCAACGTAAAGGCCGCATTCTCAAATGCCTTATCCATCACACCGCGACCAAAGAATCCCAATTCGCCGCCCTGATTGGCGGAACCTGGATCTTGAGAATATCTCTTGGCAAAAGCGGCGAATGACGCTCCTGCACGCAGTTCCTTAACCAGCTTTTCCGCCTTTGCGCGGGCCGCTTTGACCGTTGCTGCATCCGCAGTCGGCGCGACCCGAATTAAGATGTGGCGCACACGGCGCTCTTCCGGTACTCGATAGTTGGCGAGTTGCGATAGGTAACGAGCATGTAACTCCTTGTCGCTAACCTTGATCTCTTTGGCGATCAACGGTACCGACAATTCGAGATAAGCGACCTTAACCCGCTCCGGCTGCATGAAGGCGTTCGGATGTGCATCATAGAATGACTTAACTTCTTCGCCGCTGACACTTACCTTGCTTTCGAATTTACTCAGTGGCAAAACGAAATAACCCACGTCACGACGCTGGTCATACAGCGCCTGCGCGGCGTTGCGCTCAGCCACTGTGCTGAAGTCCGTGCGGACAATTCCATCATATAACTGCTGCGTCAACATATTGCGGCGTAACTGCGCTTCGAATCCTGAGGGAGACATGCCGCGCGAGCGCAAAGCCAACTCGTAGCTTTGTTCGCTGAATTTTCCATGCTGTTGGAAGGAATCGACACCACGGATAGTAGCCGCCAACAGCTGGTCGCTGATGCGCATGCCGCTATTGGCGGCGGTCTGAGTCAGCAGCTCGCTCTCGATCAACCCTTCCAGCGCCCGTTGTTTGACCTTCTCCTGCGGAAACATCGCAGGGTCATACTTATCGCCCAGACGCTCTCTCAGCGTTTGCTGTTGCTGCTCTGTCGCCTGCTCCAACTGCGACTGTGAAATTTCAGCGCCGTTGACCTTTACGGCGTAAATATCCGCGCCGCCATGAAAATACTGATTGATTCCCCATAACGCGAATGGAATGGTAATCATGATCATGATAGCCCAGGCAATCCAGCTCTGAACGCGGTCACGGATAAGCTGTAGCATAACGGTCCCCTGCGCAAACGCTAACGCGTTATTGTAGAGATAAATACGAAAAAAAAGGGCGCACGTTGCAGTGCACCCTTTTGCTTATGGCGGAGTGGACGGGACTCGAACCCGCGACCCCCGGCGTGACAGGCCGGTATTCTAACC
>DFMR01000061.1 GCA_002376325.1 Proteobacteria bacterium UBA3588
GCCGCGCTGCGCGCAGAGATGGCGGAACCAGCGATCGCCGATCGCCACGTGCCCGACCTCGTCGCGCAGAATGATCTCCAGCAGGGCGACGCCCGCGCCGTCGCCCGCCGCCTCCAGTTTGGCCTGGATCCCCGGATTGACGTCCAGCCCGCGCGCCTCCAGGCAGCGCGGCACCAAGGCCATGCGCACCAGCGGATCGTGGGCGGTCTTCAGCGCCATCTCCCACAGGCCGTTGTGGCCGGGCCAGTCGCCGTAACCGGCACCGAGGCCGGCGAGATGACGGTGCAGCAGTTCGAAGTGCTCCGCCTCCTCCACCGCCACCCGCACCCAATCGTCGTAATAATCGTCCGGCATGTCACGGAAGCGGTACACCGCATCCCATGCCAGGTTAATCGCGTTGAACTCGATGTGGGTCAGGGCGTGAAACAGGATCGCCCGCCCTTCGACGCTATCGGGTCGCCGGCGCGGCAGTTCACGCGGCCGCACCAGCCGCAACCGCGCCGGCCGTCCAGGCTCGGTGATGGTAACGGCCGGCGCGGCGGTTGCGCGCAGCAACCGCCGCGCGCGCCAGGCGGCGGCGGCGCTCCGTGTCAGCGCCACCTTCTCTTCGGCCTCGCAGGAGAGCAGGCAGGCGAGCGCCGAATCGAACAGGTTTTCGTCTTTCATGGCGCGCATTGTATAGCAGCACGAGGGGATACCTTAACTGTCGCGCAACGCATCATGCCGTCTTCAGCGCCAGGATCACGTCCATCACGTTGCTGCCGGTAGGGCCGGTCTGAATCAGATCGCCGCTGGCCTCGAGGAAACGGCCGGCATCGGCAGCGGCGAGGCAGTCGTCGGCATTGAGACCGCCGAGCGCACCGCGCTCAATGGTCCCGCCGTCGACCAGGGCACCGGCGTCCTCGGTCGGACCATCACTGCCATCGGTGCCCGCGGCGAGAAAATAGATCCCCGCGTGTCCGGCCAGCGTCTGCGCCGCCGCCAAAGCCAACGTCTGACAACGGCCGCCGCGGCCCGGCATCGCCGGAAGGCGTACCGTGGTTTCCCCGCCCAAGATGTATAGGCCGTGGGGTCCGGCCAAAAGCGAGGCGGCCAACTCCCGTCCCCGCTCCAGCGCATCGCCGGTCAACACGCCGGGAACGGCGTGGACCTGCCAGCCGTTGGCGATAGCGGCGGCCAGCGCGGCGATACGGGCGTCGCGATTGGACAACAGTATTTCGGTCGTGACGCCGGCGCCATCCGTCGGCGGCGCCGGCGTCAGCGCCGCCAATGGGCGCAGCCACTCGGGCACGCCTGCGGGCAGCGACGCCGAGCGCAGCGGATCGGGCACCAACAGCCCGGAACCGATAACGGCCGGATCATCTTCCGGCACATCGGAGAGCAGCAGATTCAGTACTGGACGATCGCCCAGATGAGGGATCAGCCGGCCACCCTTGATGCAGGACAGCGCGCGGCGCATACGGTTGATGCGCGCGATATCCCAGCCGCAGCCCAACAGCCATTCATTGAGCGCGCGCAACTGTTCCATGCCCACGCCGGCCGGCAATACCTCAACCAGTGCGGACGCACCGCCGGAGATGAGAAAGATAAATGAGGCATCGGCCGGCGCCTGCTCGATGAAACGCAGCAGACGATCCCCGGCCGTCAGACTGTCTGCATCGGGCAACGGATGCCCCGCTTCGAGCAACGCCACGCGCCGGTCGCGCCAGCCAGGATCGCCGTAACCATGCTTGGTGATCACCAGCGCCGCCGTCAGGCGATCACCCAATGCGTCACAAGCACCATGGGCCATCGCGACCGCCGCCTTGCCGATCGCAACGAGATGCACCGCCTGCCCGACCTCCGCATGAGCAAGGCGATTGCGTACAGCCGCCGCGCCGTCCACGGCCCTCAGGGCCGCAGCGTAGACACGAAGCAATTGCGCGCGGGCGTCATTCACGCCGCAACGGCGACCGGCAACGCCCCGGAGGCAGCGGCAACCGTCCGACGCCCATCGCTATGAGGAGGAACCGTAAGGGGAGCGACGCCGCAGTCCGCTGCCGCCGCTGCGGGACGGACGCTCCTTGGCTTCGTTGACCCGCAACGCGCGGCCGCCGAAGTCCTTGCCGTCGAGATCTGCGATTGCCTCTTCTGCGCCGCTCGCCATGTCGACGAAACAGAAACCTCGGAAGCGTCCGGTATCGCGGTCGTTCACGAACTTGACCGCGGTCACTTCACCGAAACGTGCAAACAATTCCTGCACGTCGTCAACGCTGGCACTGAACGGCATATTACCCACATAGATCGTCTTCGCCATGCTCCACTCCTACCCTCCCTGCGGGACATCTCCCCTAAACTATTTCGTCGCCGCAGCAGAAGCGCTCACGCAGTTATCGCTGCACTCATCCCGTGTACTCGAATTGAGCTTACGCCAACTATGCGGGGTGTTCAACGCCGCCCGCCAACAGTTCCTGCCGCCGCCGATCGATCTCCTGTAGAGCGGTGCGCACGGTCGGATGTTTGGCGATGACACTGTTCAAGTCCTGCCTTCCCAGTTCATAGAGAGTCGCCGGCGTAACGGCACGCGCCGTTGCAGAACGCGGCTCCCGATGCAGCAACGCCATCTCGCCGATAAAATCCCCCGCCATCAGCGTAGCTAGATCGTGGATCACGCCGTCTGTTTCGCTGGAGATACGCACCACGCCGCGCGCGATGAGAAAGAGCGAATCACCCGCATCGCCCTGGCGCACGATCACCTCATTCTCGCTCACTGTGTGGGGGCGCATCGACTTCGCCACCGCGGCAAATTCATCGACCGGGAACTCGCGGAAGAAGGGTACCTTGCGCAACAGTTCCTTCGGACCGATGACCAGGCGCGATGGTTCCTGACCGCGCAGATCGTTCAAATCATGATTTATCGCGTACAAAGCCTTATCCGCCATTCCCGACGGCAGCGTGCCCTGCTCGGCCTGCTCCTTGAGTACCTCCTGCTCAGCGATCAGCACTACGCGCCGTCCCAAACGTTCCTGCATCGCCGACACGAACTCCGGATACAGCGCCGTCATCTCATCCAACTGCCGTTGCGATTGCTGATGCCAGTGGCTATAGCTGCCGTGCACCTGCGCGAATATTTCTGCCGGGATGGACTCGCTGCGCACCAGGCTTTGCAAAAATTCCAACGCATGGCCGTTGGCTTGGTAACGGCCCCACGCCTCTTCATAGTTAACGGCAACGCGCGTGCGCCGCAAGCGCTCCACCATGACGCATAGGCCCAACAAGTCAAGCCAGCGCAGCACTGCATGTTCCAGGCGACGCGTGCGCAGGTTGTGCAGACGCACGCTGTGAAAATCGCGCTGATAGCGCAGCGCTTCTGCCTGCAAGGTGAGGCTCAGAGCGAGCTCGCGAAAGGCGCGTTCGCTCAAATGCCCTTTATTGAACATATCCACGAACAACGCCTTTTCCTCGGCGAAGCAGCGTAGATAGAGCAGGCTTTGCTCCTGCCGGCGATCCATCTGTTCCACGCGCAGCCGCCCAATCTCGCTCTGCAACGCGCTCAACTGCCGTTCGCAGCGTTGCAACACCCGGGTGGCGATCACACTAGAAAACAGGCCGCCACGCTGCAGCTCGGGAATACGTGCCAACGCACGCTGTTTGCCCACCAGCCGACTTTCCAGCAGCGCCATACGATCGGCCAGCGGCGGGCTGGCCAGCCCCAGTCGGCGCATCAACGGTTCAATCGACAATCCCTGCACCAGCAGCGTAAACAACACCGCCCCGGTCACCAGCGCCACGAAGGTATGCGTGAACTCGAAGGATGGAAGACTGAGTACCAGGGCAAGGGCAACGGCGCCACGCAATCCGCCCCAATAGAGCAGTTTCCGATACGCCGCATCGATCGGCTGGCCGCCCCGCATGCGTCCAATCAATGGGGTCAAACCGTAGATCATGATGGCGCGCGACGCCAGCATCGCCACGATGACCCACAACAAGGTACGCAGAGATCCCCACACGGCCGGCAGATGCACGGTCAGTCCGACCAACAGGAAGATCAGCGCATTGGCGACGAAAGACATGTAGCTCCAGAAGTGTTCCAGATAGGAACGCACCGGCGGCGATACCCGCATCCGGCCCCAGTCGCCCAAAGTGACGCCGGCAGCCACCACCGCCATCACACCGCTGACGTGGAACACGTCCTCTGCCATGAGGAAGGAGAGGTATGCCACCACCGTGGTCAGGGTGATCTCGATGGCGGGGTCGTCCACCACCTTGCCCAGCAGATAGCCGGTGATCATCCCCAACACCCAACCGACCAACAGACCGCCGACGAACAGCAATACGAATTGAAGCGCTCCGTCGAACAACACGCCGTCTTTGATCGTACCCATCGCCATCACGCCGATCAGAATGCGCGACAACACGATCGCCGTCGCATCGTTGAACAGGCTCTCGCCGTCCACCAGCGTAGTGAGGCGTCGCGGCGCCCCCAGTTGCTTGAATACGGCAATCACCGCCACCGGATCGGTGGCGCTCAGGATAGCCCCCAGCAGCAGCGCAGGAGCCAATGGAATCGGCGTTACCCAATGGACGAGGTAGCCGATGATGGCGGTGGAGAGCAACAGACCCGGCCCGGCCAGCAACAGCACCCCCCCGATGTCGCGGCGCAGGGCGCGCGCGTCGAGGTTGAACGCCGATTCGAACACCAGCGTCGGCAGGAACACGTAGAGGATCAGGTCCGGCGAGATGGAAAGTGAGCGCAGCGGGTCGAAATATCCGGGGAAGCGCTGCGCTATCTGGGCGAGGGCAATGCCGACCAGCACCAACACCACGGTAAATGGCACGCGGAAGCGTTTTGTCGCCGCCAGTATTGCCGCTGCCACCAGCAGCAATCCCGCCACCCCGGTGACGACCTCTGCCACATGGGAAACATGATGCACCGATCCCCTCCTTCAAACTGCGCCGTCCTGCGTCGAAGAAGCATAGGCCGGGCTACGGCCGGCGGTCAAAGCGTTTGCGTTCAGTCCAGGCCGCGCGCCAGATCCGCCCTGAGATCGTCCACGTCCTCCAATCCGACCGAAATGCGGATCAGCCCCTCGCCGATCCCGGCCTCCGCCTTCTGCTCCGCCGACAGACGACCGTGGGTGGTGGTGGCCGGATGGGTGATGGTGCTCTTGGCATCTCCCAGATTGGCGGTGATGGAGATCACCTGTGTCGCGTCGACCAGGCGCCATGCCTGTTCGCGCCCGCCCTTCAGCTCGAAGCTGACGATGCCGCCGAAGCCTGTTTGCTGCCGCGCCGCCAGCGCATGCTGCGGATGCGACTCCAGGCCGGGATAGTAGACCCGTGCCACCTGCGGCTGCTGCTCCAGCCATCGCGCCAGGGCCAGCGCATTGTCGCTGTGGGCGCGCATGCGCAACTTGAGCGTCTCCAACCCCTTCAGGAATACCCAGGCATTGAACGGACTCATGGTCGGCCCGGCGGTACGCAGGAAGCCGTAGACATCCTTACCCACCACCGCCTCCCTACCGACCACGGCACCGCCGATACAGCGTCCCTGGCCGTCGATGTACTTGGTAGCCGAGTGGATCGCGATGTCGGCGCCCAGTTTGAGCGGCTGTTGCAACACCGGCGTACAAAAACAGTTGTCCACCGCCAGCAGACAACCGTGGGCGTGGGCCAGTTCCGCCAGCGCCGCGATGTCGGCCACTTCGGTAAGGGGATTGGAGGGTGTCTCCACGAACAGCAGACGCGTGTCAGGACGGATGGCCGCCCGCCAAGCGTCGAGGTCGGTCAGCGGCACATAGCTGGTGCTCACGCCGAACTTGGCCATGAAATTGTCGAACAACACCACGGTGGAGCCGAAGATGGAACGGGACGAAACGATATGATCGCCGCTTTTCAACAGCCCTATACAGGTGGAGAGGATTGCCGCCATACCGGAACTGGTAGCGACGCAGCGCTCGCCGCCCTCCAGCGCCGCCAGCCGCTGTTCGAAGGTCCGTACCGTAGGATTGGTGAAGCGGGAATAGATGTTGCCCGGTTCATTACCGCTGAAGCGGGCGGCAGCCTGCGCCGCACTGTTGAAGCGAAAACTGGAGGTGGGAAAGATCGGCTCGCTCTGCTCACCTTCGTTGCTGCGCAACTGCCCTGCCCGTACCGCCTGCGTCTCGAACGCCCATGCGTCCCACTCATGAAGATCCATCGTTGCCTTACCTCGCAGTGTCCGCAACGGACACAAAAAAACCCGCGTTTGCCGGGGCCAAAGCGGGTTTCTTTCCCTCGCTTTAGCCGTATTTTTAAAGCGCCCGCAAGCTGAACTCAAATCGGCGCTATGGAATGAAGCCTAGGCAATTACCTACGGCATGTCAATCGGCAATCAGTCATTGTTGTGCATCTCGATGATGGCGCTCTCTTCCAAATCGCGCTGTTCCTTGGCGGTGTCGCTGCGCCTGCGCTGCAATGCTGCGAGATATTCCGGCGTCACGTCGCCGGTAACATAATTGCCGTCGAACACCGATGCATCGAACTGCTGTACCGCCTTGTTCTTGCGGTGCAGCACTGCGGCAATCAGATCGTCCAAATCCTGGTAGACCAGCCAGTCGGCGACGATCACCTCAGCAATATCCTTGTCGTTGCGACCATAACCGATCAATTCC
>DFMR01000139.1 GCA_002376325.1 Proteobacteria bacterium UBA3588
TAGTAGGAGACGAAATACTCCACCGCGTTGTGAGGGAAGAACTCCTTCATCTCGCCGTAGAGCTGGGCCGCCAGGGTCTTGTTGTGGGCCATGATCAGGGTCGGCCGCTGCAGCTGCTGGATGACGTTGGCGACGGTATAGGTTTTGCCGGACCCGGTCACGCCCAGGAGCGTGAGGCCGGCCTCGCCGGCCTGCAGCCCGTCGACCAGACGGCGGATCGCATCGGGCTGATCTCCGGCCGGAGCATAGGGGGCCTGTAACTGGAAATTTCGACTCATAATTCGACGTTTGGGGGATTTAGGAACAGACGCAGTTCAAGTATATTAGAGCGGTTTTGTTTTCGACTTTTTGTATTGAGGATACCGGTGGAGATCCAACTGTCCAAGCGCGTTCAAAGCATCAAGCCTTCCCCTACTCTGGCCGTCACCGCGCACGCCCAGGAGCTAAAAGCCCAAGGTAAGGACGTTATAGGTCTCGGGGCCGGCGAGCCGGACTTCGACACGCCCGCGCACATCAAACAGGCAGCCATCGACGCCATCAACAGCGGTTTTACCAAGTATACCGCCGTAGACGGTACACCGGGCCTGAAGAAGGCCATCATCGCCAAATTCGAGCGCGACAATGGCCTCGACTACTCGCCCAAGCAGATACTGGTCTCCTGCGGCGGTAAGCAGAGCTTTTACAACCTGGCGCAGGCGCTGCTGAACGCCGGCGACGAGGTCGTTATCGCTGCGCCCTACTGGGTTTCCTACCCGGATATGGTACTGCTGGCGGAAGGCGTTCCCGTCATCATCGCAACCGGCCTGGAACAGGGGTTCAAGGTCACCCCACTCCAGTTGGAGGCGGCGATTACCCCGCGCACCCGCCTGGTGGTGTTGAACAGCCCCTCCAACCCGACCGGCGTCGCCTACACCAAGGCCGAGCTGGCCGCGCTCGGCGAGGTGCTGCGCCGCCACCCACAGGTGCTGATCGCCTCGGACGACATGTACGAACACATATTATGGGCCGACGAACCGTTCGCCAACATCGTCAACGCCTGTCCCGACCTCTACCACCGTACCATCGTGCTCAACGGCGTCTCCAAGGCCTATGCCATGACCGGCTGGCGCATCGGTTACGCCGCCGGGGCTGAGCCTCTGATCGGCGCCATGAAGAACATCCAGTCGCAGAGCACCTCCAATCCCACGTCGATTTCCCAAGTTGCCGCGGAAGCGGCGCTAAACGGCGATCAGAGCTGTATCCAGACCATGCTCAAGGCCTTTAAGGAACGTCACGATTTCGTAGTGGCGGGACTCAATCACATCCAGGGCGTGCATTGTCTGCCTTCCCAGGGGGCGTTTTACTCATTCCCGGACATGCGCGACATCATTGCCGGCCGCGACGATATGAACAGTGACATCGAACTCGCCGGATTCATCCTCGATCAGTCCGGCGTCGCCCTGGTACCGGGCTCGGCATTCGGCAATGACGGCTACATGCGTCTGTCGTTCGCCACCTCAATGGACAATCTGCGGGACGCCTTGGAGCGCCTGTGCACGCTGTTCGGTGCAAAATAGGAAATATCCTACAACCAGAGACCGGAAGCACTGACAGGCTAGCCCTTCCCAGCAATCGGACGATACCCTATCGTTATACCTACATGGATGTGGGTATGACATGGACGTCAACTTCTACCATGCCCCCGTCGGCACACGGCTGTCGTCGGGGGCATTCCTTCAACGAGGCTTCACGCTAATCGAATCGCTGATAAGCCTTGCGGTCGTCAGCGTGTTGCTTGTCGTTGCCGTACCCTCGTTCGCCGAACTCATCGCCGATACCCGTCTGGTGGCGGCCGTCAACAACATGACCCTGACACTGCATCTGGCACGCAGCGAAGCAATCAAACGGGCAAAAGATGTCGTGATTTGCAAGGGCGATTCAACAGCGGGCTGCGACAAGGATCGGAACTGGCAGGATGGATGGATAGTATTTGTTGACGCGAATACAGATCGGCAATGGAACTCCGCAACGGACAGGCTGGTGTGGACCCAGCAGGCGTTGCGTCGGGGCGACACCGTAACGTTGCATGCATTTCCTTCGGCTAATTACTTTACCTACCATCCCAACGGCCTTGCCGGCAGCAACGGCACATTTATCTTTTGCGACGAGCGCGGTAGCGACGCCGCCCACGCATTGATCATCGCCAGGACCGGTCGCCCGCGCGCCGCCCGCACCGCAACCGACGGCTCGCCGTTGAATTGCCCCGCAGGTGCTTGACCTCGGACGGACCGATCAGTACTATATGCGCCTCTATCGATTCCCCCGTAGATCAGTCGGTAGATCAGCGGACTGTTAATCCGTGTGTCGTTGGTTCGAGTCCAACCGGGGGAGCCAATTTCCCCTCTCTCGCATACGACGACGCACCGACCGCGTTATCCACCTGACTATACGCCAGAGCTATACGCCAGAGGCGCTTCCTCGCAACCACGAAACCGTCGCGCGGTGCGATGGCTCCGTAGGAGCGGCTATGCCGCGTTGCATCTGCTTAGCAAAAATTCTCGGTCAGATACTCTCTGAAATCGGCGTTCACCTCCGGATGCTTCAGCGCATACTCCACCGTCGCTTTCAGGTAACCGAGCTTGCTGCCGCAATCGTAACGTTTCCCCGCGAAACGATAGGCCAACACCTGCTCCTGCCGCAGTAGCGCTTCAATGGCATCGGTCAGCTGTATCTCTCCGCCGGCGCCGCGTTCCGTCGATTCCAACAGGCCGAAAATACTCGGCGTAAGAATATAGCGTCCCACCACAGCCAAGGTCGAGGGAGCGACCGCAGGCTTGGGTTTCTCGACGACGCGTTCCACCTTCGACAGGCGTTCGTCCATCGCCGTCGCCTTGACGATACCGTATTTGTCGGTATCGGCGGCGGCAACATCTTCCACGCCCAGCAGGCTGCACTGATGTTGCACAAACAGTTGCGCCATTTGGCGCATGGCCCCTCGGTTCCCTCCGTCGATCAGGTCATCCGCCAAAATCACCGCAAAGGGTTCGTTACCCACCAACGGCTTTGCGCACAACACGGCATGCCCGAGCCCCAGCGCCTCCGGCTGGCGCACATAGGCACAGGAAACGCCTGCTGGCACCACACTGCGCACCAAATCCAGCAGTTCCGACTTACCCTTTTTTTCCAGTTCGCTTTCCAGTTCATAATTTTTATCAAAATGATCTTCAATCGCGCGTTTGGCGCTGCTGGTCACGAAAATCATTTCCTTGATGCCGGCCTCAATGGCTTCTTCCACCGCGTATTGAATCAGTGGCTTATCGACTATCGGCAACATTTCTTTCGGATTGGCTTTGGTTACCGGCAGGAATCGAGTTCCCATACCGGCCACGGGAAACACCGCCTTGTTGATCTTCACCATGATTTCCTTTCGCTCGCGTAATGGAAGATTGTGCGCTGCCATTTTGAGCAATCCGGCAGAAATCCGCAAATCACAAAAAAACGGCCCCGATTATGGGGCCGTTCTTCGCCTATCCCGTTGCGGCAACTATCTATTCTTGCCGACCGACAATTTTCCCCGGTTCGATTCGATCGTCTTTTTGCTGATCCCTTTGACCTTGGCAAGCTCGTCAACCGACTTGAAGGGACCGTGCTTCTTGCGATATATGACAATCGCTTCCGCCTTTTTGGTCCCTACTCCTTTCATTGCCAGCGCCAATGCCGGGGCATCCGCAGTATTGATATCGACCGGGGCTCCCACGGCAACGGCGGACAACCCAAGCAGCAACAGCGAAAAACAAGCGACTAGAAATTTTCTCATCGTAAGCACTCCTTGCTGTGAACATTTCGTCCTACGTACCGAAGTCACCCGACCCGACACGCCGATGACACAATAAAACGGGGAATAGCCATACAGCAACGCCGGACACGTAGGAATCAGCTGATAATCACGTCAGATTATGCGGTAATCTCATCACCCGTGGCGGCAAGCGGCGCAATATCCGCCTCGATTAGCTGCAATGCCTCCAGCGGCTCCGCCGCCGCCGTAATCGGCCGGCCGATAACCAGATAATCCGCCCCTAGCCGTAGCGCGTCGACCGGCGTGGTAATTCGCGCCTGATCGCCCTTTGCTGCCCATGTAGGTCTGATCCCGGGTGTCACCAGATGAAATGCCTTGTCGATGGAGCCGCGCAGCATGGCGACCTCGTGCGGCGAACAAACGACACCGTCCATTCCCGACTGGTGCGCAAGAGCCGCCAGGCGTGACACATTCTCCGCGGGGCTTCCCGTCAGACCGATCTCCTTGAGATCCTCCTCTCCCATGCTGGTCAGGATGGTGACCGCTATCAGTAGCGGCTGATGTGCCGCTTTGGCCACCGCATTGCGGGCCGCTTCCATCATCTTTCTTCCACCGAGCGCATGCACATTCACCATCCAAACGCCAAGATCCGCGGCAGCCGCGCATGCGCCGGCAACGGTGTTCGGTATGTCGTGAAACTTGAGATCGAGAAAGATTTCGTATCCTTTAGCACGCAGTTGCGCCAACAACTGCGGACCACCGCGCGTAAATAACTCTTTGCCGACCTTCAGACGACAGCGCTTCGGATCCAGCTGCGCCACCATCTCCAGTGCCGCCTGCGGTTCGGCATAATCGAGTGCGATAATAATGCGGGGGCCGTACCGACGGTTTTGTTCCATGTATCTGCTCCGGATGTATCGCGATGATTATTCGCTTTCGATGTTGTGAATCGGCTTGGTGGTATTCCATTGGCGACAGCTGGGACACTGCCAGACCAAAGCTTTGCCGGTATAGCCGCAATGGCTACAACGGTACACTGGCTTTGCCTCCAGCGATTTACCGATCAATTCGCGGAACATCTGCAGATCTTCGTGCATCGTTCCATCAGACGCTTGCAACTTCATCTCGATCAAGCGGCACATACCGCGAATCGACGGATGATCGCGCAAATGACCAGCAATGAATTCAATGGCTTTCTGATCTCCCTCTTGTTGACGAATAAGCTCCGCCAAGGTAAGCATGATCGAGGCATTGCCATGTCTTTGCAGTATTTGCTGTAGATATTCGCGTAATTCATCATCACGACCCTGCTGCGAAAATACCTCCCGCAGCGGCCCAAGAATTTCAGGCAAATAGGCGGGGTCCTGCTGTTCAACGCGCTTATACGCACGAATCGCACCTTTGAAGTCGCCGGAGGCAAGTTCGAGGTTACCTTCGATCAGCGCCGCGCGCACACAATTCCTATCCTCGACCAGTGCCCGCCTTAACATGCGCAGTGCCGTCGTCTGTTCACCGTTGTGCAATGCCTGCTCGGCGAGTTCGCAGAAGAATTGCGCGATGATCGGACTCAATGCCGCACCGCGCATTCCCTGCAAGCGCTGCCCGATGGCGATGGCCTTATGCCAGTCCCTTTCCTGCTGATAGATATCCATCAGCTGGGTCAACGCCTGTTGCTGAAAACTGCCGCCCTCGTCGACCAACTGCGCGAACAGACTCTCCGCCCGATCCAGCAGACCGGCACGCATATAATCGATGCCCAGCTCGTACAGGGCCTGCTCGCGCCGCGGCCGGTTGAGGGTGGGACGGGCAATAAGGTTTTGATGAATACGGATGGCCCGATCCACTTCGCCGCGGCGGCGAAACAGGTTACCCAGAGCGAAGTGGGTATCGACCGTCTCGCTGTCCACCTCCAGCATGTGGACGAATACATCTATGGCCTTGTCCGGCTGTTCGTTGAGCAGGAAATTGAGGCCTTCGAAGTAACCGGAAGAGATTGCCGACAACTCTTTGGTCTCCGCATTGCGTGCGTCGCGCCGCCCCAATAGCCAGCCTGACAAGGCGGCCACAGGGAGCAGCAGAAACAGCAACTCTATGCCCATTATCAATGCTTGTCGCGCACCGGAATTTGGCGCAGATTGCGGATTTCCTGTTCACATACTTCGAGCTTGCGCCGCAACTGCGACGCCTTGCGTCGCTGCGCCAGCACGATTACCAAACTGGCGGCGACACCGAGGACGGCGCCGACGAACAATGCGGCAACCACTATCAAGGAGATAGGCCCCGATACAGTACCGAAATAGTAGCTAAGCTGTACCGGCTCGGCGTTATGGACAGCAAAACTGACACCGATGGCCAGCAGCAGAAAAGAGATAATAAGAAGGAGCAGGCGTTTCATAGTATTCCCGCATTCCGGACCTGTATTTGCAATACCGCCGCGCGAGTTTGCGCCAACGGCAACCTGTGGCACAAGGATATTACTCCCTGCGGGGAAATACAAAATCGTGGTGCATCAGGGGGAAACCGCTGAAGGGACAAAATACGGGGTACGACACGACAACCGATGCCGTTCCGTTACTAGCCTTCCTGCGGGGTGAGCATGTCAACGCGTTCGCGCAATTCCTTGCCCGGCTTGAAGTGAGGTACGTATTTTGCGCCCAATTGGACAGACTCACCCGTCTTGGGGTTACGCCCGATACGCGGTGGGCGATAGTGCAGGGAAAAACTACCAAATCCGCGTATTTCAATACGCTCGCCGCCGGCCAGCACCTGAGCCATATGCTCCAGTACCGTCTTGACGGCCAACTCCACATCCTTGGAATTGAGCTGCGGCTGTTTACGCGCCAGGATCTCGATCAGTTCCGATTTGGTCATAAGGATCCCCAAAGTAAGAAGAGGCCCGCCAACGGCGGGCCTCCAACACCGACTTAGTCGTTCTTGTTTTCCATCTGCTCCTTCAGCAGGTCGCCGAGAGTAGGATTGGCGGCCGCCGCGGAGCGATTGTAGTCCTGCATTGCCTCTGCCTCTTCATCACTGTCCTTGGCTTTGATGGAGAGCGAGATGGTGCGGTTCTTACGATCGACGCCCATGAACTTGGCCTCTACCTCGTCTCCCACCTTGATCAGGGTGCGGGCATCTTCCACGCGGTCACGCGACAGTTCGGAGGCACGCAGGTAACCCTCGACGCTGTCTTCCAGCTCGATGATGGCGCCCTTGGCATCCACTTCCTTCACCTTGCCGATGACGATGCAGCCCTTGCGATGCTCGGCCACGTAGTTGGAGAACGGATCCTTCTCCATCTGCTTGATGCCGAGGGAAATGCGCTCACGTTCCGGATCGATAGCCAGGATCACCGCCTCGACGTCATCGCCCTTGGCATAGTTGCGCACTGCCTCTTCGCCCGGCATATTCCAGGAGATGTCGGACAGATGGATCAGACCGTCGATACCGCCGTCCAGGCCGATAAAGATACCGAAGTCGGTAATCGACTTGATCTTGCCGCTGACCTTGTCGTTCTTGTTGTGCCCGCTCGAGAAGGTCTCCCACGGGTTGGCCTGACACTGCTTCATGCCCAGGGAGATACGACGGCGCTCTTCGTCGATGTCGAGTACCATGACCTCGACCTCGTCGTTCATCTGCACCACCTTGGACGGATGGATGTTCTTGTTGGTCCAGTCCATCTCGGAGACGTGTACCAGACCTTCCACACCCTCTTCGATCTCAACGAAGCAACCGTAGTCGGTCAGGTTGGTCACCTTGCCGAACAGGCGGGTGCCGACCGGATAACGGCGGGTGATATCTTCCCACGGATCCTCGCCCAACTGCTTGAGGCCCAGTGAAACGCGGGTACGTTCGCGATCGAACTTGAGCACCTTGACGTCGATCTCGTCGCCGACGTTGACCACTTCGGAAGGATGCTTGACGCGCTTCCAGGCCATGTCGGTGATGTGCAGCAGGCCGTCGATGCCGCCCAGATCCACGAAGGCGCCGTAATCGGTGAGGTTTTTGACGATACCCTTGACCACCTGGCCTTCCTGCAGACCGTCGAGCAGCGCTTCGCGCTCTTCACTGCCCTCCGCTTCCACCACGGCGCGGCGGGAAACGACAACGTTGTTACGCTTGCGATCAAGCTTGATAACCTTGAATTCCAGATCCTTGCCTTCCAGGTAAGAAGGATCGCGCACCGGGCGCACATCCACCAGGGAACCGGGCAGGAAGGCACGAATGTCCTTGAGGTCGACGGTGAAACCGCCCTTGACCTTGTCGACGATGCGGCCAACCACGGTCTCGCCGGCTTCGTGCGCCTTTTCCAGACGGGTCCAAGACTCGGAGCGCTTGGCCTTTTCGCGCGACAGACGGGTGACGCCAAAACCGTCTTCGACGGCTTCCAGCGCAACGTCCACTTCGTCGCCGACCTTGACCTCGAGCTCGCCGCTCTCGCTCATGAACTGCTCGATGGGGATCACGCCTTCGGATTTAAGACCGGCGTTGACCACGACGACGTCGTTACCCACCTGGACGACGGTACCGGTGACGATGGCGCCGGGGCGCATCTGGGTACCGATAAGGCTCTCTTCAAATAATTCTGCAAAGCTTTCGCTCATCACTCACATAACCCTTGTCATTCAGCGAACGACATAGCTAACCGCAATACTGCCGCGGGTCTAAGTTTATAAAACCGCCACTGCACCCGCAGTGCCGGACCTACTGCAAACCCAGCCGCGTCCGGCAATGCGCCAGTACCGCGGCCAGCACCTGTTCGATACCCAGTTCGGAGGTATCGATCACCACCGCATCGTCCGCCGGCTTGAGCGGCGAGACTGCACGGTTACGATCGCGTTCATCGCGTTCCGCGATTTCGGCATAAAGACTGCGAAGATTAGCATCTAACCCCTTTTCCTTCAACTGCTTATAGCGACGCTGGGCACGCACTTCGGCCGTCGCGGCCAGAAATATCTTAAGCGCGGCGTCGGGAAACACGGTGGTCCCCATATCGCGGCCGTCGGCGACCAGCCCCGGTGCCTGGCGAAAGGCGCGCTGGCGCGCCAGCAGCGCATCGCGTACCGCCGGCACCGCGGCCACCCGCGAAGCGTCGTTACCCGCCCGCTCGGTCCGTATATCGTCGCTAACTTCTTGTCCTTCAAGGAAAATACCCACATCTCCCAGATCACCGGGGCGGAATTCCACCGCCAGCCCGCGGGCCACGCTCGCCACGGCGGCGGGGTCTTCGAAGGGGGTGGCGTTGCGGCGGGCCGCCAGCGCAGTCAGACGATACAAGGCGCCGCTGTCGAGAAAATGCCAACCGAAGCGGCGGGCCAGCAGCTGGCTGACGGTCCCTTTTCCGACCCCGCTGGGGCCGTCGATGGTGATCACCGGGATCATCGGTCCGCCTCCGCCACGAGATCGAGGCCGGCCTTGCGGGCCAGATCGACGAATCCGGGGAAGGAGGTATCGACATTGGCACAGTCGGTAATGGTGATCGGCCCGGTTGCGCGCAGTGCCGCCATGGCGAAGGACATGGCGATGCGGTGGTCGCCATGGCTGTCGACCCGGCCACTGCCGAGGGTGCCGCCCTGGATGACGATGCCGTCCGGCGTCGCCCGGGCGTCGATGCCGAGGGCGACCAGACCGTCGGCCATCACCTGGATACGATCGCTCTCCTTCACGCGCAGCTCCTCGGCGCCGGTCAGCACCGTCTCGCCCTCGGCGCAGGCGGCGGCGACGAACAGCGCCGGGAACTCGTCGATGGCCAGCGGCACCTGATCTTCGGGAATACGGATACCCTTGAGCTTGCCTGCACGCACGCGGATATCCGCTACCGGCTCGCCGCCCACCTCGCGCTCATTCAACAGCTCCAGCCCGGCGCCCATCAGGCGCAGGATATTGATCACGCCGATGCGGGTTGGATTGATGCCCACATGCTCCAGCACGATATCCGAACCGGCGGCGATGGCGGCGCCGACCATGAAGAAGGTGGCCGAAGAGATATCGGCGGGAACGTCGATGGGTGCGGCGCTCAGTTTGCCGCCGCCCTGCACGCACACCTTACCGCCGCTGCGCTCCACCGGGTAGCCGAAGCCGGTGAGCATGCGCTCGGTATGGTCGCGGGTCGGCGCCGGTTCGCTGACGCAGGTACGGCCTTCGGCATAGAGACCGGCCAGCAGCAGGCACGACTTCACCTGGGCGCTGGCCATGGGCATCGGGTAGTCGATCCCCTTGAGCCGCTGCCCGCCTTTCACCTTGAGCGGCGGCGTCCCTTTTTCGCTGGTCTCCACTACCGCCCCCATTAGCCGCAGCGGATCGGTCACCCGCTTCATCGGCCGCGTGGAGAGGGAAGCGTCGCCGCCCATCTCCACGTCGAAGCCCTGAGCCGCCATCAGCCCGGAGAGCAGCCGCATCGAGGTACCGGAATTGCCCAGATAAAGCGACTTGGCCGGCGCCCGCAGGCCGTGCATGCCGACGCCGTGGATGGTGACCTGTCCGTCCGCCGGTCCTTCGATCCGCACCCCCATGGCGCGGAACGCCTCAAGGGTGGCGAGATTATCCTCGCCCTCCAGAAAGCCGCTCACTTCGGTCACCCCCTCGGCCAGGGCGCCGAGCATGATGGAGCGGTGGGAGATGGATTTATCGCCCGGCACGCGAATGCGGCCGCTGAGCGCGCCACCGGGTGCGGCGCGGAAGATGATCTGCTTTTCGCTGCTGTCGGACATGGTGTTGTCGTATGTGGTCGTCGTGGGGACGAAGGGTTATTGCTTGAATTCGTCGCGTGCCTGTTTGGCGCGGCGGAAGGTGGTCAGGATCGCCTCGCCGTCGCCGCGCTCGATGGCGCCGCGCAGTTGAGCCAAATCCGCGGCGTAGCGATCCATCACGCCAAGGAGCGCGTCGCGGTTGGCCAGACAGATGTCGTGCCACATGCGCGGGTCGCTGGAGGCGATGCGGGTGAAGTCGCGGAAACCGCCGGCGGCGAAGCAGAAGATCTCAGTGTGCTCCTCCATCCGCGCCAGGGTATCGACCAGGGTGTAAGCCAGGATGTGCGGCAGGTGGCTGGTGGCGGCCAGCACCTCGTCGTGGTGCCGCACCGCCATCTCCACCACCTGGGCACCCGCCGCCTGCCACATGCCGCGCACCGTCTCCAGCGCAGCGCGATCGGTGGTGGCCAGCGGCGTCAGAATCACGCGGCGGTTATGGTACAGCTCGGCGAACGACGCGGCCACGCCGCTGCGTTCGGTGCCGGCGATGGGGTGGCCTGGAATGAAACGCGGCGGAACGGTGCCGAACACGCGCTCCGCCGCCGTCACCACAGAGCCCTTGGTACTGCCGACGTCGGTAACGATCGTCTGCGGCGACAGGAAGGGGGCAAGTTCGCGCAACACCCCCTCCATCGCCCCGACCGGCACCGCCAGCACCACCACATCCGCATCGCGCAGCGCCGCCTGCGGATCGGTTTCGGCGCGATCGATGACCCCCAGCTCCTGCGCCAGCTGCAACGCCTGGGGATCGCGGCCGTAGCCGACCACCTCCCCCACCGCGTCGGCCACTTTCAATGCCCGCGCCAGGGAACCGCCGATCAGGCCGACACCGACGATGCAGAGGCGTCGAATCATGCTCAGATATCGCGCCCGATGGCCTGGGCGATGCCTTTGAGTTGCCCCATCAGGTCGACCAGTTCCTGCGGGTTCAGCGCCTGATCCGCATCGCACCACGCCTCGCACGGGTTGGGATGCATCTCCACCAGCAACCCGTCGGCACCCGCGGCGATGGCCGCGCGCGCCAGCGCCGGCACCATCCACGCCTTGCCGCCGGCATGGCTGGGATCGATGATCACCGGCAGATGGGTCTCTTTCTTCAGCACCGGAATGGCGGTGACGTCGAGCATGTTGCGGTAGTAGGTCTCGAAGCTGCGCACGCCGCGCTCACAGAAGATGATATCGTGATTGCCGCCGGCCGCGATGTACTCCGCCGCCATCAGCCACTCGGAGATGGTGGCCGCCATGCCGCGCTTGAGTACCACCGGCTTGTGCAGACGCCCCACCTCTTTGAGCAGGTCGAAGTTCTGCATGTTGCGGGTGCCGATCTGGATCACGTCGACGTCGTATTTGAGGAAGGCGTCGATCTGGCGCACGTCCATCAGCTCGGTGACGATGGGCAGTTTGTGCTTGTCGGCCGCCTGGCGGAAAATCTCCAGCCCTTCGACGCCTGCACCCTGAAAGCTGTAGGGACTGGTGCGCGGCTTGAACGCACCGCCGCGCATCAGGCGGCAGCCGGCCGCCGCCACCTGCGCCGCCGCCTCGTCCATCTGCGCTTGGGTCTCCACCGAGCAGGGGCCGGCGATCACCTGGATCTGCCTGCCGCCCAGCTTCACGCCTTTGATATCGATCACGGTGTCCTGTTTTTGATAGGAGCGGGCGACGATCTTGTAAGGCTTCATCACCCGGATAACGTCTTCCACGCCGGGCAGCGCCTGTAGCAGCTCCTTGTCGATCTTGCCCTCGTCGCCGATGGCGCCGATCACGGTACGCTCCATACCGCGCGAGACATTGCTGCCCAGCCCCCAGCCCTTCAGCCGCTGGACCACGCTGTCGATCTGCGTGTCGGTAACCTCATTGCTCATGATGATGATCATGTCGATACCACTCTCTAAGACTCAATAAAAATTCGTTGGCGACGGCTAGCGTCCCAGTACCTTGCGCAGCGCCTGGAGCAGGCGCCCGTTATCTTCCGGCAAGCCGATGGTGATGCGCAGATGGTCGGGCATGCCGTAATTGGCCACCGGGCGCACGATGATTCCTTTGCGCAGCAACCCTTCGTAGATCGGCGCCGCCGGCTGCCCCATGTCCACGCTGATGAAGTTACCCACCGAGGGGATGTAATCGAGCCCTAGTTCGTTTGCGCCCTGCGCCAGCTGCCGCATGCCTGCGGCATTCAATTCCAGCGACTGCCGCAGGTGTTGGTCGTCGTCCAGCGCCGCCGCGGCCGCGGCCAAGGCCACGTTGTTGACGTTGAACGGCGGACGCACCCGGTTCATCAGATCCGCCACCTGCGGGTGGGAGACGCCGTAGCCGACCCGCAGCCCGGCGAGACCATAACACTTGGAGAAAGTGCGCGCGACTATGAGGTTCGGATAGCGCCCGACCCATTGCATGGCGTCGGGATAGTCGTCCGCCGCCAGCGCCGGGTGGCTGGCATATTCGAAATAGGCCTCGTCCACCACCAGCAGCACATGGGACGGCAGGTCGACGATGAAGCGCTCCAGTTCGGCGCCGCCGAGCCAGGTGCCGGTGGGATTGTTGGGGTTGGCGAGAAACACCAGGCGGGTCCGCTCGCTGATCGCCGCACGCATCGCCGCCAGGTCGTTGCCCCAGGCCTTCGCCGGGACCACCACCGCCGTGGCGCCCGCCGCCCGGGTCAGGATCGGATAGAGGGCGAAACTGTGCTCGGAGAACAGCACCTCGTCCTGCGGCGTGACGAAGGCGCGCACCGCAAAGTCGAGGATGTCGCTGGAACCGTTGCCCAGGGTCAGCTGCTCCATGGCCACGCCCAGCCGCTCGGTCAGTTTCTGTTTCAGTACGAAGCCGTTGCCGTCCGGGTAGAGCCAGACATCCTCCAGCACGGCGCGCGCCGCGGCCAGCGCCCTGGGGCTCGGCCCCAGCGGGTTTTCGTTGGAGGCGAGCTTGATGACGTTGCTCACGCCATACTCGCGCTCCAGCTCCTCGATCGGCTTGCCCGGCTGATAGGGTCTCAGTTGCCGCACGCCCGGCGTGGCCAGTTGCAGAAAATCGATCATGATCGTTTACAGGACGGCTTTGGGATAGGAGCCTAGGATCTTGAACAGGGCCGATTCTGCTTCCAGTTGCTGCAGCGCAGTCGCCACCTTCTTATCCTGGGCATGCCCTTCGATATCGAAGAAGAAGACGTACTCCCACATGCCCTGGCGCGACGGGCGCGACTCGACACGGGTCATGGAGATACCGTTGTCGGCCAGCGGCGCCAACAGGTGGAACAGGGCGCCGGGCTTGTTGCGGGCGGCCACCATCAGCGACGTCTTGTCGTCGCCGCTTGCAGTAACGACATCGTTGCCGATCACCAGAAAACGGGTGGTGTTGCCCGGAGTGTCCTCGATATTTTGCGCCAAGGCGGGCAACGCGTAGATATCCGCGGCGTTATTGCCGGCAACCGCAGCGGCGTCGCGCTCTTCGGCCGCGCGGCGCGCCCCCTCCGCATTGTTGCTCACGGCGACGCGCTCGGCGTGCGGCAGATTGGCATCCAGCCATTCGCGGCACTGTGCCAGAGCCTGACTGTGGGCATAGACGCGCCGAACCTGCGCCAGCGATTGCGCATGGCTGAGCAGGTTGTGGCGAATGCGCAGGTTGATCTCGCCGCAGATGCGCAGGCCTGAGCGCATGAACATGTCGAGGGTATGGGTCACCACGCCTTCGGATGAATTCTCCACCGGCACTACCCCGTAGTGGGCACTGCCCGCCTCCACCTCGCGGAACACCTCATCGATGGCCGCCAGGGGCAGCGTCGTCACCGCCGCGCCGAACTGTTTCAACGCCGCAGCGTGCGTGTAGCTGCCGGCCGGTCCGAAATAGGCGATACGCAGCGGCTGCTCCAGGGCCAGACAGGCCGACATGATTTCGCGGAACAAGCGCGCCATATCGTCCGCCGGCAACGGTCCCGTATTACGCTCTTTGACCTTGCTCAGCACCTGCGCTTCGCGTTCGGCGCGATAGAAGATCACATCACCGCCGACACCGACCTTGACCCGCGCCACCTCCTGCGCGAGCGCGGCGCGTTCGTTGATCAAGCTCTGGATATGCTCATCCAGTGCGTCGATCCGTTCCCGTAAGACTTGCAGCTGTTGTTCGCTCATATCATCCGTTCATTCGATCACACGGACCGCCAGCACCCCGGCGATGCCCGCGATGCGCTCCACCACCTCGGCCGGCAGCGGCTTGTCCACGTCAACCACCGTGTAGGCCAGTTCGCCGCGCGATTTGTTGAGCATATCGACGATATTCAATCCGCCCTTGCCCAGATCGCTCGATACCTGACTCAGCATATTGGGCACGTTGGAGTTTACCACCGCCAAGCGGTAGGTCCCTGCGCTGCGCGCCATGATCACCTCGGGGAAATTCACCGAGTTGCGCACGTTGCCGTTCTCCAGGTAGTCGCGCACCTGTTCAGCCACCATCACGGCGCAATTATCCTCCGCCTCCTGGGTCGAAGCGCCCAGATGCGGCAGGGTAATCACCCGTTCATGCCCTTTCAGCAGATTGGTGGGGAAATCGCATACGTAGCCGTACACCTTCCCACCCTTAATCGCCTCGGCGATGGCCTCGTCGTCGACGATGCCCTTACGGGCAAAATTAAGCACGACCACGCCTTTGCGCATCCGCGCCAGCCGTTCTCGGTTCAGCATGTGCCGGGTGGCGTCGATGAGCGGCACATGGAAAGTCAGGAAGTCGACCTTCTCCACCATTTCGTCGAAGCCCGCCGCCTTCTGCACCTCCGAGGAGAGCTGCCATGCGCCCTCAACCGTAATGCCCGGATCGAAACCGATCACCTTCATGCCCAGCGCAATGGCGGTGTTCGCCACCTCACGGCCGATGGCGCCCAGACCGACCACGCCCAGGGTACGTCCGGGCAATTCGAAACCGGCGAAGTTTTTCTTGCCCGCCTCGGTCTGCTTGTCGATACCTGCATCGTCTCCCGCTAGGTTACGGCTGAAATCCCACGCCTGGCAGATATTGCGGCAGGCCAGCAACATGCCTGCAAGGACCAGCTCTTTCACCGCGTTGGCGTTGGCACCCGGTGCGTTGAACACAGGGATGCCCAATGTACTCATCTTCTCAACCGGGATGTTGTTCACCCCGGCCCCAGCCCGCCCTACCGCCTTCAGCGACGGCGGTATCGTCATGTCATGCATCTTGAATGAGCGCAACAGAATCGCATCGGGATGCTGTATCTCGGACGCAACCTCATACCGGTCCCGCGGCAGTCGATCCAGCCCGGCCGGCGAGATGTTGTTCAGCGTCAGTATCTTGTACATGGGCTCCCCCTTTGGTAATGACGGGGAACGTCGGGTTGTTATTTTTTTCCCATCGTTTCCCCGCGTTCCCTCCGGTAAGACCTCAGCCGTGGCGCTGGGCGAAGTCTGCCATGAAGGCGACCAACGCGTCGACGCCCGCTTCCGGCATCGCGTTATAGATACTGGCGCGCATGCCGCCGACGGAACGGTGTCCCTTCAGCGTGACCAGCCCCGCCGCCTTTGCCTCCGAGAGGAACACTGTGTCCAGTTCCGAATCGGCCAGAGTGAACGGCACGTTCATCCAGGAGCGGCATGCGGTGTCTACGGGATTTTTGTAAAAGCCGGAATTATCGATGGCGGCATAGAGCTTTTCTGCTTTGCGCCGATTGACCGCCGCCATCTGGGTCAGACCGCCGTTCTTCTTCAACCACTGGAATACCAGGCCGGCCAGGTACCAGCTATAGGTCGCCGGGGTGTTGTACATGGACTCCGCATCGGCGTGGATTTTATAGTCGAACATGATGGGGGTCCCGACAACGGTTTCACCCATCAGGTCTTCGCGGACAATCACCACGGTCAATCCAGCCGGGCCGATGTTCTTCTGGGCACCGGCGTAGATCAGACCGTATTGGCTCACGTCGAGCGGACGCGACAGCAGCGTCGAGGACATGTCCGCCACCAGCGGCACCTCACCAGTGGCGGGGATGTACGGGAACTCCACGCCACGGATAGTCTCGTTCGGCGTGTAATGGACGTAGGCGGCATCGGCACTCAGTTTCAGATCCGCCTGCGCCGGGCAGGCGGTAAAGTTGCCGGCCGAGGTGTCGGCGGCGACATTCACCTGGCAGAACCGCTTGGCCTCGGTGATGGCCTTCTTCGACCAGTCGCCGGTATTGATGTAGTCGGCTCCCTGCTTCCCGCGCAGCAGGTTCAACGGCACCATCGCGAACTGGCTGGAGGCGCCGCCTTGCAGGAACAGCACCTTATAATTGGCGGGAATGGCCAGCAGCTCGCGCAGATCCGCCTCGGCCTGAGCGGCGATGGACATGTACTCCTTGCCGCGATGACTCATCTCCATCACCGACATGCCGCTGCCGTTCCAGTCCAGCATCTCGTCGCGGGCCTGTTCGATCACGACCTGCGGCAACATTGCCGGGCCGGCGCTGAAATTGAATACACGTGCCATCTTGTCTTGTCCCCACTACGTAAAAGCCAAAGACTCAACCACGGGAACCACGGGGGGCACGGGGGAAATCAGAATCACTCTTCCCCCGGCGCCTCGTGAGCACCGTCGTTACCTGCTTCCTCAACACTATCCACTGCGGGCGAATCCTCATTCGCCTCCTCTTCCTCGCTCTCGGCGATGCGTTCCAGGGCAACCAGCTTTTCGCCTTCGGTCAGACTGATCAGCTTGACTCCCTGGGTGTTGCGGCTCATCACCGATACTTCGGCGACGTGGGTGCGCACCAGGGTGCCGCCGTCGGTGACCAGCATGATCTCGTCGCCGTCGCTCACCAGCACCGCGCCGACCACGCTGCCGTTGCGCTCGCTGGTCTGGATCGAGATGACCCCTTGGCCACCGCGGCCGTGGCGCGGGTAGTCGTCGATGGGCGTGCGCTTACCGTAACCGTTCTCGGTCGCCGTAAGCACGTCGCCCTCCGCCTGCACGATGAGCGAAATCACCTTCTGTCCATCCTGCAGGCGGACACCGCGCACGCCGCGGGAGACGCGACCCATCGGGCGCACATCCTGTTCGTTGAAGCGAATCACTTTGCCGACGTTGGTGAACAGCAGGATATCGCAGCTGCCTTCGGTGATGGCGACGTTCACCAGTTGATCGTCGTCCATCAGATCGACGGCGATGATGCCGCTGGTGCGCGGACGCGAGTAATCGATCAGCGACGTCTTCTTCACGGTGCCGTTGGTCGTCGCCATGAAGATGTACTTGTTCTCCTCGAATGCGCGGATCGGCAGGATGGCGTTGATCCGCTCGCCCTCCTCCAGCGGCAGCAGATTGACGATAGGACGGCCGCGCGCACCGTGACCCGCCTGCGGCAGTTCGTATACTTTTTTCCAATAGACGCGGCCGCGACTGGAGAAACAGAGGATGGTGTCGTGGGTATTGGCCACGAACAGCTTGTCGATGAAGTCCTGTTCCTTCACCGAAGCGGCGGCGCGGCCGCGCCCGCCGCGGCGCTGGGCGCGGTAGTCCGCGACCGGCTGCGCCTTGACATACCCTTCGTGCGACAGGGTGACCACTACGTCCTCTTCGCTGATCAGATCCTCCAGCGACAGATCCTCGTGGGAGGCGCGAATCTCGGTACGGCGCGCATCACCGTACTGATCGCGCACCTGCACCAGCTCTTCGCGGATCACCTCCAGCAGACGGTTGGGGTCGTGCAGGATATGCAACAGACCCTCGATGGTATCCAGCAGCTGGCGAAACTCATCGATGATTTTATCCTGCTCCAGGCCGGTCAGGCGGTGCAGGCGCAGGTCGAGGATCGCCTGGGCCTGCGCCTCGGACAGACGGTAACCGTCTTCCGCCAGACCAAACTCCTTGCCCAGCCCGTCGGGGCGCGAGGCCTGGGCACCGGCACGGGCCAGCATATCGGTCACCACACCCGGCGCCCAGGCGCGGCCGAGCAGCCCAGCCTTCGCTTCGGCCGGGTTGGGCGATGCCTTGATCAGCGCGATGATGGGATCGATGTTGGCCATGGCGACGGCCAACCCCTCCAACACATGGGCACGTTCGCGCGCCTTGCGCAGATCGAAAATGGTGCGTCGCGTCACCACCGCGCGGCGGTGACGGATAAACGCCTCCAGCATCTGCTTGAGGTTGAGCAGGCGCGGCTGACCGTCGAGCAGCGCCACCATGTTGATGCCGAACACGCTCTGCATGGAGGTATGCTGGTAGAGGTTATTGAGCAACACCTCGGCCACCTCGCCACGCTTGAGTTCGATCACCAGGCGCATGCCGTCCTTGTCGGACTCGTCGCGCAGGCCGTCCTGGGAGATCCCCTCGATCTTTTTCTCTTTGACCAGTTCGGCGATCTTTTCGATCAGCCGTGCCTTGTTGACCTGATACGGCAGTTCGGTCACCACGATACGCTGGCGGCCGGACTCCATCTCCTCGATCTCGGTGCGGGCACGCACATAGATGCGGCCGCGGCCGGTGTGGTAAGCCTCATAGATGCCGCGCGCGCCGTTGATGATGCCGGCGGTGGGGAAATCGGGGCCGGGGATATGCTGCATCAAATCGGCGATGGTGGCGTCCGGCGTGTCGATCAGCGCCAGGCAACCGTTGATGACTTCAGTCAGATTGTGCGGCGCGATGTTGGTCGCCATGCCCACCGCGATGCCGGCCGAACCGTTGACCAGCAGATGAGGAAAACGCGCCGGCAGCACCTCCGGTTCCAGCTCCGAGCCGTCATAGTTGGGGACGAAGTCCACCGTCTCCTTTTCGATGTCGGCCAATAGCTCGTGGGCGATACGCGCCATACGCACCTCGGTATAGCGCATGGCGGCGGCGGAGTCGCCGTCCACCGAACCGAAGTTGCCTTGGCCGTCGACCAGCATGTAGCGCAGCGAAAAGGGCTGCGCCATGCGCACGATGGTGTCGTAGACGGCCGAGTCGCCGTGGGGATGGTACTTACCGATGACGTCACCGACCACGCGGGCCGATTTCTTATAGGGTTTGTTCCAGTCGTTGCCCAGCTCGCGCATGGCGAAGAGCACGCGACGGTGCACCGGCTTGAGGCCGTCGCGCACATCGGGCAGGGCACGACCCACGATGACGCTCATGGCGTAATCGAGATAAGATTGTTTCATCTCCTCCTCGATGTTGACCGGGAGGACCTCTTTTGCGAATTCTGCCATTGGGAAATAGTGTCCTTTCAGCCCCTGCGGACCTGAACGAGTACCTCGCGCGGCGCGTGAAACATGCTAACTATTTGATTAGCCAATCGAATAATCCGTCATGCGCAGCACGGCGTCACGTCCTTGGATGGATTACGGGACCATACCGCCGACCAACCACAGCGGGGCCGTCAGATGCCCGGAAAACTCGCCGGATAATAACATAACTCGCCCCCCTCCCGACGAATAAAAGCGGTCAGGAGCGCTTTCCGGGCCGCTGACAGGAGATGCCCGGCGGCAATTCATCTTTTTTGCATCATTGCCGCCATCTTTTCCGCCGTCGGATTCAACACCACCCCCTTCTCCGTGACAATGGCGTCGATCAACCCCGCCGGGGTGACGTCGAAGGCGGGATTCCATGCCTCCGCACCCTCCGCTGCCACCCGTTGGCCGCCCAGGTTCAAGACCTCGTCCGGCGCGCGGTTTTCGATAGGGATCAACTCACCGCCGGCCAGCGACATATCCACCGTCGAGGTGGGCGCAACCACCATGAATCTCACCCCGTGATAACGGGCATTGACCGCGGCGCTGTAGGTGCCGATCTTGTTGGCCACATCGCCGTTGGCGGCAATGCGGTCGGAACCGACGATGACCCAACTCACCCTGCCCTGCTTCATCAGGTGCGCGGCAGCGGCGTCGGCCAGCAGCGTCACCGGAATATGGTCCTGCACCAATTCCCAGGCCGTGAGGCGCGCCCCCTGCAACCAGGGCCGGGTCTCGTCGGCGTAGACCTGTGCGATGCGACCGTCAGCATAGGCGCTGCGAATCACCCCCAGGGCGGTGCCGTAACCGCCGGTCGCCAGAGAACCGGTATTGCAGTGGGTCAATACCGCGCCGCCGCGTCCTTCGATCAGCGCCGCCCCCAGTTCTCCCATGCGGCGATTGGCGGCGATGTCCTCGTCGTGGATTGCCATCGCCTCGGCCAGCAGGGCCGGCTCCGGATCGCTATCGGGCAGTGCGGCGATGCGGCGCTCCATCCGCTCCAGCGCCCAGCACAGGTTGACCGCAGTGGGACGCGCAGCGGCGAGCCGCGCCACGTCCGCCTTAATACCTTCGCGCCACCCGGCGCCCTCGGCGCGATAACGCAGCCGTGCGGCCAGCACCACCGCATAGGCGGCGGTCACCCCGATGGCCGGCGCACCGCGCACCACCATGTCGGTAATGGCCTGCGCCACCGCAGACGGATCGTCGTAACTCAGGTATTCGTGCCGTTGCGGCAGGATGCGCTGATCCAGCAACTGCAGGTTGCCGTCCCGCCACAGGACGGCGCGAATCGTGTCGTGCTTGGTCGTCATTGCGATCTATACCGGTTGGAACAACAGCGCCGTATCCTACCTTATTCCGATCACACCGTCCCTGCCGCCAGCGACTTGTAACCCCCTGCGGTGCCCTGTATCTTTCGCCCCATGAAACGCGTTGACACGCTTCTCCATGCCCGCTGGGTGATCCCGGTCGAACCATATAATGTGGCGCTGGAGCATCACTCCATCGCCATCGCCGACGGCCGTATCGCGGCGCTACTCCCGAGTGTCGATGCGCGTCGCGAGTACACGGCAGAGGCCGAAATCGAGTTACCGACCCACACCCTGATCCCCGGCCTCGTCAACGCCCACACCCATGCCGCCATGGCAATGATGCGCGGCCTCGCCGACGATCTGCCGCTGATGGAGTGGCTCAATCAGCACATCTGGCCGGCGGAAGCGCGCTGGGTCAGCGAAGAGTTCGTACACGACGGCACCCAACTGGCCATTGCCGAGATGCTGCGCGGCGGCACCACCTGCTTCAACGACATGTACTTCTATCCCGACGCGGCGGCGCGGGCGGCCAGCCACGCCGGCATGCGCGCAGTGGTCGGAATGATCGTCATCGATTTCCCCACCGCCTGGGCGCAGAACGGCGAGGACTACCTGCACAAGGGGATCAAGGTCCACGACCAGTTCCACACCGACCCGCTGATCACCGCCGCCTTCGCACCCCACGCCCCCTACACCGTATCCGACGGCCCGCTGGAGAAGGTGGTGATGTACGCCGAGGAGATGGACGTGCCGATCCATATGCATGTGCATGAGACCGCCGATGAGGTGAACCAGGCCGTGGCCGCCGACGGCAAACGCCCGCTGCAGCGCCTGGGCGAAATCGGCGTCACCTCGCCGCGGCTGGTCGCGGTGCACATGACCCAGCTTGACGACGCCGAGATTGCCGCCTTCGCCGCGGCCGGTGCCCACGTGGTGCACTGTCCCGAGTCCAACCTGAAGCTGGCCAGCGGCTTCTGCCCGGTACAGCGGCTGCTCGATGCCGGCATCAACGTCGCCCTCGGCACCGACGGCGCGGCCAGCAACAACGACCTCGACCTGTTCGGCGAGATGCGCACCGCCGCCCTGCTGGCCAAAGGCGTCGCGGGCGACGCCAGCGCCGTGCCGGCCGCCCAGGCGCTGCATATGGCCACCCTCGGCGGCGCCCGGGCGCTCGGTCTGGAGGAGATCGCCGGTTCGTTGCAGCCGGGCAAGGCCGCGGATATCGTAGCGGTGGATATGGGCGCGGTGGAGACCCAACCGCTGTACCATCCCATCTCACAACTGGTCTATGCCACCGGTCGCGACAAGGTGAGCGACGTCTGGGTCGCCGGCCGCCACCTGCTCAAGCAGCGCCGCCTGACCACGCTCGATGAAGCCGCGCTACTGGCCAAGGCGGCCGAGTGGCACAACAAGATTCAGCAATCCGATGAAGAGGTAAACGATTAACCATGAGCGCGCACGGTCATAACGTCGACCCCGCCGAGGTCAACAAATTCGAGGAGTTGGCCTCCCGCTGGTGGGATACCGACAGCGAGTTCAAACCGCTGCACGATATTAACCCGCTGCGTTTGGACTACATCGATCGCCACGCCGGCCTCGCCGGCAAGCGGGTGCTCGATATCGGCTGCGGCGGCGGTATCCTGTCCGAAAGCATGGCGCAACGCGGCGCCGTGGTGACCGGCATCGACATGGGCGAGCAGCCGCTGATGGTGGCGCAGTTGCACAAGCTCGAATCCGGCGTCGAGGTAGATTACCAGCGCACCACCGCCGAACAGCTGGCGGCGCAAATGCCGGACAGCTTCGACATCGTCACCTGCATGGAGATGCTGGAGCACGTACCCGATCCGGCCTCGGTGATTGCCGCCTGCGCATGTTTGGTGAAACCGGGCGGCCACGTATTCTTCTCCACCATCAACCGCAATCCAAAATCCTATCTATTCGCGGTGATCGGTGCCGAATACCTGCTGCGGCTGCTGCCCAAGGGAACGCACAACTACGCCAAATTCATCCGCCCCTCGGAACTGGAAAACTGGACGCGTCATGCCGGACTGGAGCTCAAGGAGCTGACCGGCATGAGCTACAACCCGCTCACCCGCGGCTACTCGCTGGGACGGGATCTGAACGTGAATTACATGGGCTACGCAGTCAAAGAATAGTTTCGGGTTCCGGGTTAGAGGAACAGCGAAGCCGCCAATGCGAAATCCGGAACTAGCCCCATGATCCGTACCGTTCTCTTCGACCTCGACGGCACCCTGGCCGACACCGCCCCGGACCTGGCCTTTGCGCTCAATGAAACGCTGCGCAGCGCCGGCCGCGAACCGCTGGACTACGCGACGATCCGCCCGGTGGTCTCCCACGGCGGCGGCGCACTGCTTAAGCTCGGGTTCGGCAACAGTGTCGCGGCTACGGAGTTCGCCCGTCTGCGCGACCTCTTTCTCAACACCTACCTGACGCATATCACCCGCGCCACCACCCTGTTCCCCGGTATGGCGGAACTGCTCGCCGCCATCGAGGCGCGCGGTCTCAACTGGGGCGTGGTGACCAACAAACCCGCCTGGCTTACCGATCCGCTAATGGCCGGCCTCGGCCTGACCCCCCGTGCCGCCGCCATCGTCAGCGGCGATACGCTGCCGCAACGCAAACCGGACCCGGCGCCAATGCTGCTGGCCTGCCGCCAGGCGGGCAGCCACGGCGCGGAATGCCTCTATCTCGGCGACGCCGAGCGCGATATCGCGGCCGGACGCAACGCGGGAATGCGCACGCTGGTCGCGCTGTTCGGCTATCTCGGGGCCGATGACCATCCCGACAGCTGGCAGGCGGACGGTATGATCGAACACCCTCTCCAACTACTGCGCTGGCTCGACGGCGACAACGTCTGAACGTCCGGCGGCGCATGGTAGACTAGCCGCACACCACCTCTACCTGCCGGGACAGCCCTATGACGGGAACCTATTTGCTGCTGCTCGTGCTGGCGATACTGCTCGCGGCCGTACTCAGCGCCGCCCTCACCTACGTCGTCAACCACAACCGCATCGTGCTGTTGCATGAGGAGAACGCCAAACTACAGGCCGAGCTGGACGCCGAACGCCGTGCCGCCATCGACAAGGCAGCGGTGCTGCAAGAGGCGCGCAACAACCTCGCCGGCACCTTCAGTTCCCTGGCCAGCGAGGCGCTCAAGCACAATAGCGGCGAATTCCTGCGGCTGGCACAGGAAAACCTCAAACAGTTCCAGGTGCAGGCAACGGGCGAACTGGCGCAGCGGGAAAAGGCCGTGGAGAGTATGGTCAAACCTATCCGCGAGGCATTGGAGAAGACCGAGAAACAGATCCACGAAATGGAAAAGAGCCGCGCCGAGTCCTACGGCTCGCTCAGCAAACACCTGGAATCCCTCGCCGAGGCCCATCGCACGCTGCAGGGCGAGACACGCAATCTGGTGCAGGCACTGCGCCGCCCCGAGGTGCGCGGACAATGGGGTGAAATGACCCTCAAGCGCCTGGCAGAACTCGCCGGCATGGTGGAACATTGCGACTTCTACGAGCAGCAACAGGTGCGCACCGACGAGGGCAGCCTGCGGCCGGACATGGTGGTGCGCATGCCCGACCAGCGCGACATCGTGGTCGACGCCAAAACGCCCCTCGACGCCTACCTCAGCGCCATCGAGGCGAGCGACGACGAGACCCGGCGCAAGGAGCTCGAACGGCACGCGCGCAAAGTGCGGGAGCGGGTACGCGAGCTGGCCAGCAAGGCCTACTGGCAGCAGTTCAAGAATTCCCCCGATTTCGTCGTGCTGTTCATCCCGGGAGAGCAGTTCCTTTCCGCTGCACTGGAACTGGATCGCAAACTGCTCGAGGATGCGCTGGCCGACAAGGTGATCCTGGCCACGCCCACCAGCTTCGTCGCCCTGCTGCGCGCCGTCGCCTACGGCTGGCGGCAGCAGGCGCTGGCGCAGAACGCCGAACAGATCCGCCAGTTGGGAGAAGAACTGTACGGCCGCGTCGCGGTATTTACCGAACACCTGGCGCGGCTGGGCAAGAGTCTGGAGAGCAGCGTCGGCCACTTCAACAAGACAGTGGGCACCTTCGACAGCCGCGTGTTGCCGAGCATGCGCCGTTTTTCCGAAATGGGGGTCAGCGCCAAGAAGGAGCCGACCGACGTGGCGCAGATCGAGACGGCCGCGCGCGACGTGGTCGGTCCGGGCGAGGATTGAACGGACAGTCCGGCGATTGCCGCAAGCGCCTTGCGTAGGAGCGCATCCGGCGCGATTGCAGTGAATGTCGATTCATTGCGACGGAGTTCGCCAATGACGCGGCTGTAGCGCGGCACAGCCGCTCCTACTGGAGGGTCTTCTTGATGGCCTCTTTCGATTCGTGCAGTAGATCCTTGGCGGTATCCTTGGCCTTGTCGCGCAGGCTCTTCTCCGCGAACGGATTGCTCAACAACGGCTTGTCGCGGGCGATGTTGATGCCGAACCACATGCCGATAAGCAGTACGATAACAATGAGATACAGCATCTTCTTCATTTCCGGACCCTCTTTTGTCCCACTATGACAACCGACGCTACCACAGCCGCTCATCCAACGTACACTATCGACGCGGCGTATGCCTATTGCGCAGCGATGGCCTATGGCCATTACGAAAACTTTCCGGTGGCGTCGTTCCTGCTGCCGGCCGCCATCCGCCGCCCGGTCGCCGTCGTCTACGCCTTTGCCCGCAGCGCCGACGACCTCGCCGATGAAGACACGATACCGGAGCAGCGACGCATCGCGCTTCTCGACGCCTATGAGGCGCAGCTGACCGCCGTCGCCTCCGGCGAGACATCCTCCGCACCGGTGTTCATCGCCCTGGCCGACGTGTGGCGCAATCACGACCTGCCGCTGCCGCTGTTCCACGACCTGCTGTCGGCCTTCCGCCAGGATGTGCTGCAACGCCGTTACCGCGACTTCGCCTCCGTGCTCGACTACTGCCGCCGCTCCGCCAACCCCGTCGGCCGGCTGCTGCTCCACCTCAGCGGCAACGCCGAGGCGGAAAATCTGCGGCTGTCGGACCACGTCTGCACCGCATTGCAGCTGATCAATTTCTACCAGGATCTGCTGCAGGATTTCGACGAAAACGACCGCATCTACCTCCCCGCCGACGAGATGGCACACTACCGCGTTACGGAACAGCACTTCCGTGAACGCCGTAACGATCGTGCGCTGCGCCAGCTGCTGGCTGCACAATACCGGCGCTGCCGCGAACTGATGCTGGCCGGCGCCCCGCTCGGACGCCGTCTGCGCGGTCGTTTCGGTTGGGAGATTCGCCTTATCGTCGAAGGGGGCTTGCAGGTGCTGGCGCGGCTGGAACGGCAACTGGACAGCGCGCCGTTTGCACGGCCGCGGCTGCGCCGTCGCGACTGGCCGTCCATGCTGTGGCGCACCCTGGTCGCCCGTTATCCCGCAACCGCCCCTCGCCTGTGATAAGTTATCGTCCTGCCCAGGACTGCGACCCCATCATGACACCGGATCAATATTGCGACGACCGCGCAGCACGCAGCGGCTCCAGTTTTTATTACAGTTTTCTATTTCTTCCGCCCGAGCAACGACGCGCCATTACCGCGCTCTATGCCTTCTGCCGGGAGGTGGACGATGTGGTCGACGAGTGCAGCGATAACGCCCTCGCGCAGACGAAACTGGAGTGGTGGCGTGGGGAAATCGCGGCGTTGTTCGCAGGCTCGCCGCAGCACCCGGTGACCCTGGCCCTGCAACCCGTCACCGCCCGCCACAACCTGCCGCAGGAATATTTCCAGGAGATCATCGACGGCATGGCCATGGACCTGCAACAGGTACGCTATGCGTCGTTCAAGGAATTGCAGCTCTACTGCTATCGCGTCGCCAGCGTGGTGGGGATGATGGCGGCCGAGATCTTCGGTTATGAAGATCGCCGCACGCTGAAATATGCCCACGACCTGGGCATTGCCTTTCAACTCACCAACATCCTGCGCGACGTCGGCGAAGACGCGGCGCGCGGCCGCATCTACCTGCCGGCCGACGAAATGGAGCGCTTCGAGGTCAGCAACGACGACATTCTCCAACACCGCGGTTCCGACGGCGTATATGCGCTGTTCCGGTTCCAGGCCGACCGCGCCCGCGACTACTATCGGCAGGCCTTCGCGCGGTTGCCGGAGAACGATCGGCTGAGTCAGCGTAGCGGCCTGATCATGGCGGCGATCTATCTCTCGACCCTGGACAAGATCGAGCGGGAGAACTTTCCGGTGCAGCAGCGGCGGGTACGGTTGTCGCCGTGGCACAAACTGTGGATCGCCTGGCGTACCGCGCGAGGCGAGACAAAACGCCGGCACCGCCACCTGAAACGAAAATGACTGCCGGCCCGGTCATTATTATCGGTGGCGGCTGGGCCGGTCTCGCCGCCGCCGTCGAGCTCGCCGCCGCCGCTGTTCCCGTGCACCTGCTGGAAGCGGCGCCGCAACTGGGCGGGCGGGCGCGCAGCATCCAGGCCCACGCCATGGAGCTGGACAACGGCCAGCACCTGTTGCTCGGTGCCTACCGGGAAACACTGCGACTGCTGCGCCGCGTCGGCGTGCATGAACGTGAGGTGTTGGCGCGCACCCCGCTGCACCTCGCCGTGCACCGCCCCCAGGGTATGGTAGAACTCGCAGCGCCGCCCCTTCCGGCTCCGCTGCACCTTCTCTGGGCGCTATGGCGCGGACGCGGCCTATCACATGAGGAACGCCGGGCGGCGCTACGTTTCTGTCTGTCGGCCTATCGCTCACGCTTCACTGTGACGCCCGACATCAGCGTCGCGCAGCTGCTGGCGGCACAGCCGAACTCGCTGATCGAGGTGCTGTGGGAACCGCTCTGCCTGGCGACGCTCAACACGCCGTTGCGCGATGCGTCCGCGGCCCTGTTCCTGGCCGTTCTGCGCGACGCCTTCAGCCGGCGCCGGCGCGATTCCGACCTGCTCTACCCGATCACCCCTCTCGGTGCCGTGCTGCCGGCCCCGGCGCGACGCTACATCGAGCGCCACGGCGGCGTGGTGGAGACCCGGCGCCGGGTCCGCGCCCTGACCCTGGCAGCGGCCGCCGTTACCGGCGTCGCCACCGACGGCGGCACACTCAGCAGCGGGCATGTGGTGGTGGCCACGGCGCCACGCCATGCCCGCCATCTGCTCGCCGCACACCCGCCGCTGCACACCGCGAACGCACAGCTGGCGCAACTCGATGACGAACCCATCGTCACCCTTTACCTGCGCTACCCCCCCGACACCACCCTGGAGCGCACCATGGTGGGCATGAGCGGCACACTGACCCAGTGGCTGTTCGATCGCGGCCGCCTCTGCGGCGCGAAGGGGCTGATGGCAGCGGTGATAAGCGGCCCGGGAGCGCACAGCGCGATGAGCAACGAACGGCTCGCCGCCGCCGTCGCGGGCGAAGTCGCCGACCGTTACCCGCACTGGCCCGCCCCTCTGGAGACTCTGGTCATACGCGAACGGCGCGCCACCTTCCGCAGCAGCGTCGGCGTGGGGGCCTGGCGCCCCAATCACGCCACCGCCGTCGCAGGGTTATGGCTTGCGGGTGACTACACTGATACGGGTTATCCCGCCACACTCGAAGGCGCGGTGCGCAGTGGGGTACAATGCGCGCGCCGAATTATCCGACAGCTTGGCTAACAGCGCCCGCGCGGCGTCACGAGGATCCACGATGCACAACTACAAACCCGCCCCCGACCTGCTCAAAGACCGCGTCATCCTGGTAACCGGCGCCAGCGACGGCATCGGCGCCGCCGCGGCCAAAAGTTTCGCCGCCCACGGCGCGACGGTCGTGCTGCTCGGACGCAACATCCGCAAACTGGAAAAGGTCTACGACGAAATCGAGGCACTGGGCGCGCCGCAGCCGGCGATCTACCCGATGAATCTGGATGGCGCGGCGACCAAGGACTACACCGCGCTGGCGGAGACCTTGGACAAGGAGTTCGGCCGCCTCGACGGCCTGCTGCACAACGCCGCTCTGCTCGGCACGCTGACGCCGCTGGACCAGTACGACCTGGAGCAGTGGGCCAAGGTGATGCAGGTCAACCTGCATGCCCCCTATCTCCTGACCCGCGCCGTGCTGCCGTTGCTGCGCAATACCACCGACGCCTCGGTGATTTTCACCAGTTCGCAGGTCGGCCGCAAAGGCCGCGCCTACTGGGGCGCCTACGGCATCACCAACGCGGCCGTCGAAAACATGATGGAGATTTGGGCCGACGAGTTGGAGGCCAATACCCCGGTTCGCATGAACAGCATCGACCCCGGCGCCGTGCGCACGACGATGCGGCGGCTGGCCTATCCGGGCGAAGACGCCAACACCCTGCCGCGACCTGAAGAGATTCTCGCCGTCTACCTCTACCTCATCGGTCCCGAAAGCCGCGGCACCACCGGCCAGCGTTTCAACGCGCAATAACCCGCAAGACCGCACCGCTACCCGTGTGGCGGGTACCGGTGCGTATCCTTTCCCCGCGCCGGACCCGTTCGCGACACGACGCCGCACGGCAAGCACCCCCCTCACCCGGCCACTCTGCGCGCAGCGCTTCGCTACTGTGATCGCGTCGATGTTTTGACGCAGCCCCAATAAGGGTGGAATAAATAAATACAACCTACTGATATTATTCAACAATACTGCATTGGCACAAAAATCGCTTCGACTTCAGCAAAGACCACAAGCCGCTGAAGGATCCATCATGGCAACGCAAGGCTCACTCACATCGGACAGCAAACCGGCACTGGCACCCGTTGTCACCTTGGCGCGCAACGTCGAGGCACCGGACACGTTGCGACTCACCGCCGCGCTGCAAACCACGTTGGAGATGGAACAGCTGCTGCAGATATTCTCCGATACCCTTCAGGAGCAGGTGCCCCATGCGGGGCTCACCTACCGCAACAACGAACGCCACTTCGTCATCAGTGTGGGTCAGAGCGGGCGTCATCACTGCAGTTACCGTCTGAATCTGTTGGGCTCCGAGTTGGGCGAAGTGGCGCTCAACAGGAGCAAGCGCTTCTCCGAACAGGAACTCGCCCACGTGGAGTTCTTCCTCTGCTCCCTGGTCTACCCGCTGCGCAACGCCCTGCTCTACCGCGAAGCGGTTACCGCCGCCCTGCGCGACCCCCTCACCGGTGTCGGCAATCGTGGCGCGCTGGAGGAACATTTGATGCGGGAGGTATCCCTGGCGCAGCGCCACAAAGCGCCGCTGTCTCTCATCGCCATCGACCTCGATCACTTCAAACAGGTCAACGACCGGCACGGCCACTCCGTCGGCGACTGCGTGCTGCGCACCGTCGCGCGCCGCATGGTCGATGTGCTGCGCAGCACGGATCTGGCCTATCGTTACGGCGGCGAGGAGTTCGTCATTCTGCTGAACGGTACGCCGCTCGCAGGTGCGCAGATGGTCGCCGAGCGGATACGCGAAGCGGTTGCGTCCCTGCCATGCCAATGCGACGGCATTGAAATCCCGATTACCATCAGCCTCGGCGTCGCGTCACTGGCAGACGAGTCGGGCACGGCGCTATTCGATCGTGCCGACCGCGCGCTCTATAGCGCCAAGGAACAGGGCCGCAACCGGATTGAGATCGACCGCGTTTGAACTCGGTCAATAGTCGATTCGATCCTGCTTGTCCTGCCAGGCGGAAAACGTTCCCAGGGCCTCGTCCCGCAGCAGTGGTGTCAGCCCGATACTGCGTTGCGGCGCCGGCATGCAGAGTTGCTGATAGATGACTGCGTCGTCAAACCCGCTCGCCGCCGCATCGGTCGTGGTGGCGGCATAGAATACCCGTTCCAGATGCGCCCAGTAGGCGGCCGCCAGACACATCGGACACGGTTCGCAATTGACGTAAAGCTCACATCGTTCCAGACGAAAATCCCCGCTCGTACGACAGGCATCGCGCATCGCAACGATCTCCGCGTGGGCCGTCGGGTCGTTATCCAGAGTCACCCGGTTGTGACCACGCCCGATGATGGTCCCGTCACGCACCACCACCGCGCCGAAGGGTCCGCCGCCGCCGGCCACCGACTGCTGCGCCAGCTCAATGGCCGCGCGCATGAATCCCTGACGCCGTTCCAGTTCCTCCACTAGTCTCCCCTTGCCGTCCCGACCTCATGCCGCCCATGGGGGCAGTTCCGCAACAGACAACAGCCGCGGCACAGCGGCGTTTTGCGGCAGCGCACCTTGGCATGCATGACGATCAACGCGTGGTATTCATTGAACAACGCCACCTGCCGCCGCGTCGCGCCCAGTTGTTGTTCAAAAGCATGGCGCAACTTGTCGTAACTTTCCTCTCCGTGTGCCAAGCCGAGGCGAAGCAGCAGGCGACGGGTATAGGCGTCGATCACGAACACCGGCCGCTCGAACGCGTACAGCAGCATATCGTCGGCAGTCTCGGGCCCGACGCCGTTCACCGCCAGCAGCCGCTGCCGCAAGGTCGAGGTGTTCAGCCGTTGCAGCGCATCGAACGCGCCTGCAGCGAGATACCAGCGGCAGAAATTCTGCAACCGCGCAGTCTTGACGTTGAAATAGCCGGCCGGCCGGATCCAGCCGGCCAGGACACCGGGAAGGGAAGCGGTGATGGCTTCGGGCGACAGGGCGTCGTTGGCGCGCAGGTGGTGGATCGCCTTCTCCACATTGCCCCACGCCGTATTCTGGGTAAGGATTGCGCCGACCATCACCTCAAACGGGGAGTCGCCCGGCCACCAGTGCTGCGGGCCGTAGCTGCGCAACAGCAGGTGAAATACCCGGCGCAGGGTCATCGTGCCGGTCTGCGCGCCGTCCGTCCCGATTTGTTGCGTGGCGCGCCGCGACGCGGTGCGGTCGTAGCGGACACCGTTTGATGCACGGCGGGTGCCAGGCCAACCAGCTGCAACAAGGCCTGTAGGGCGTCACCTTCCAGTTCCTGCCAATGCGCCGGTCGCAACCGGCGCGGCAACGGGATCGGTCCGTAGCGTACGCGGATCAGGCGGCTGACCGTCACCCCCACGTGTTCCCACAGACGCCGGACTTCGCGATTGCGTCCCTCGTGCAGCGTGACGTGATACCAGTGGTTCACGCCCTCGCCGCCGGCGTCGACCAGGCTGTCGAAACGGGCAGGACCGTCATCCAGCTCGACGCCTTCGCGCAACCGTTTGAGCACGTCGGGGCTTACCTCGCCGAACACTCGCACGGCATATTCACGCTCGACGGTGCTGGAGGGGTGCATCAGCCGGTTGGCCAGCTCGCCGTCCGTGGTCAGCAGTAACAGTCCGCTGGTGTTGTAGTCGAGACGCCCCACCGCGACCCATCGGCCGTGGTGGAGCGTCGGCAGGGATTCGTAGATCGTGGGGCGCTTCTCCGGATCCAGCCGGGTCGATACCTGGCCGACCGGCTTGTGATAAACAATGACCCGCCGTTGCGGCCCTTGCAGCGCGGCTTGGCCGATAATGCGGCCATCGACCCGCACCACCTCCTGCTCACTCACGCGGTCGCCCAGCTGCGCGACCTTGCCGTTGACCGAGACGCGGCCGTCGCGAATCCACTGCTCCAACTGGCGGCGCGAGCCAAGGCCCGCGCGGGCCAGCACCTTCTGTAGTTTTTCGCTCATTCGGCTGGCTCGAATGCGGGATCGTAACGGGGTTCGTCCGGTACGCCGCCGTCATCTCCCGGACGCGACGCACCCTCCGCACCGGGGTCGCGCAGATCGAGTTCTTCATTGAACTTGTCGATATCCATCAACTCCGCCAACGGTGGCAATTGGTCCAGACTCTTGAGGTTGAAGTAGTCGAGAAACTGGCGTGTGGTCGCATATATGGCCGGACGGCCCGGCACGTCGCGATGCCCCACGACGCGGATCCAGTTGCGCTCCTGCAGCGTCTTGACGATATTGCTGCTCACGGCGACGCCGCGGATATCCTCGATCTCCCCACGGGTGATAGGCTGGCGGTAAGCGACCAGCGCCAAGGTCTCCAGGGTGGCGCGGGAATAACGCGGCGGCTTCTCCTCCCACAGCCGCGAGACCCACTGCGACACCTCGTGCCGCGCCTGGAAACGATAGCCGCTGGCCACCTCTTTCAGCTCGACGCCCCGCTCTTGGTACTCCTGCTGGAGTTGCACCAGCGTCTGCTGCAAGGTGTCCTTGGCCGGTTGCTCACCCTCCTCGAACAGCAACTGCAACCGCTCGACGTTCAACGGTTCGCTCGCCGCAAAAAGGGCCGCCTCGACAATATTCCTCAATTCTTCAGGGGTCATGTGCCTGCGCCTGTATTCGATAGCGTTGTCGGGCCGGGGCGTCAGGCCGTGCCGGCCGCCACGGCCTTTACGTGAATCGGCCCAAATGGATCGGTTTGAATCAATTCAATCAGGGACTGCTTGATCAGCTCCAGGATCGCCAGCAGCGTCACCACGGCGCCGCGCTTTCCCTCCTCCACCCGGAACAGGGAAGTGAAGTCCGAAAAGCTGTCGGAATGCAATTTCGACAACACCTGAGACATACGCTCGCGCACCGACAGCGGCTCGCGCGTCACCTGATGGTGGGCAAACCGCTCGCTGCGCCGGATCACCTCGGCAACCGCCAGCAGCAACTCCTTCAGTTCGACCTCCGGATGGGGGCGCAACACCTGACGGTGCGGCACATCCACCGCCGCAGGGAAGATATCCCGGTCGACGCGCGGCAGCGTCTCGATATCCTCTGCCGCCTTTTTGTAGCGTTCGTACTCCTGCAGGCGCCGCACCAGTTCGGCACGCGGATCCTCTTCGTCTTCCTCGACACCGGCGGGCCGCGGCAGCAACATGCGCGACTTGATCTCGGCCAGCATGGCGGCCATCACCAGATACTCCGCCGCCAGCTCCAGATTGACCGTCTTCATCAGTTCCACGTACTCCATGTACTGATGCGTAATCTCGGCAATCGGTATGTCGAGGACCTCCAGATTCTGCCGGCGGATCAGGTAGAGCAGCAGGTCGAGCGGCCCCTCGAACGCCTCGAGGAACACCTCCAGCGCCTGCGGCGGGATGTAGAGGTCCTTCGGCAGCTCCATCAGCGGCGCCCCCTGCACGATGGCGAAAGGCATCTCCTGCTGCTGCGGATTGTCGACCTTTACCGCTTCCGGCACCGGCTGTTCCGTCACTGGTATATTCCTTAACGGTAATTGAGGCCCATGGCCTGGCGTACCTCATCCAGGGTCGCACGGGCCACGGCACGGGCAGCCTCACTGCCTTCGGCAATGATGTTGCGCACCCGGTTGGGATCGCCACTGTATTCCGCAATGCGCTCCTGGATCGGGCGCAGTTCGTTGAGCACCGCATCCACCACCGGCTGCTTGCAATCGAGGCAACCGATGCCGGCGCTGACGCAGCCCTCTTGCACCCAGGCCTTGATGTCGTCATCCGAATACACTTGATGTAGCTGCCATACCGGGCATTTTTCCGGCGTGCCCGGGTCGCTGCGGCGTACCCGTGCCGGGTCGGTGGGCATGGTGCGCAGTTTCTGTTCCACCGCCTGCGGCTCGTCGCGCAGGGCGATGGTATTGCCGTAGGATTTGGACATCTTCTGGCCGTCCAGCCCCGGCATCCGGGAGGCGGGCGTCAGCAGCGCCTGCGGCTCCGGCAGGATGGTGCGGCCGGAACCGTCCAGGTAACCAAACAGCCGTTCGCGGTCGGCCAGGGTGATGTTCTGCTGCGACTCCAGCAGCGCCCGCGCCGTCTCCAGCGCTTCATGATCGCCCTGCTCCTGATAGCGCCGCCGCAAGTCGCTATAGAGTTTGGCGTTCTTCTTGCCCATCTTCTTGGCCGCAGACTCCGCCTTGCCCTCGAAATCAGCTTCGCGGCCGTAGATAAAGTTGAAGCGACGCGCGATTTCGCGGGTGATCTCGACGTGGGCCACCTGATCCTCGCCCACCGGCACCAACCCGGCGCGATAGATCAATATGTCGGCACTCTGCAGCAACGGGTAGCCGAGAAAACCGTAGGTCGCCAGATCCTTCTCCTTCAGCTTCTCTTGCTGATCCTTGTAGGTCGGCACCCGTTCCAGCCAGCCCAGGGGCGTGATCATCGACAGCAGCAGATGCAGTTCCGCGTGCTCCGGTACCCGCGACTGGATGAATATCTTGGCCGAGCCGGGATTGACGCCCGCAGCCAGCCAGTCGATCACCATGTCCCATACGCTGGCACCGATACCGCGGGTGTCGTCGTACGACGTGGTCAGGGCGTGCCAATCTGCGGCGAAGAAGAAGCACTCATATTCGTGCTGCAGCTTGACCCAGTTCCTGAGCACCCCATGATAGTGCCCCAGGTGGAGGCGGCCGGTGGGACGCATACCGGACAGCACCCGCGAATGCGATGTGGCAACGGAATTCAAACGCAACTCCTTGTATATAAGCGTTTATCTATCAGATCGTTGTATGCGTTCAGCGAATACCGGCGATAGTCGCGAACAGCTGTAGAAAGTACATGACCGGCGGCCCGGCAATCAGATTCCACAGGGGGGTCACCAGCAGCGCCAGGACGATGATGATGCCGTAAGGCTCAATCCGGCTCAACTGCCAGGACCAGGGGCCGGGCAACAGCGCCACGGCGATACGCCCGCCATCCAGGGGCGGCACCGGCAGCAGATTCAGCACCGCCAAAATGACATTAATCTGCACCCCCGCCCAGCCCATGTAGGCCAGGAACATCGCCGCCGAATGAGGCAGCGCCCCCGACCCCACCCCGGCCCGCATCACCAGCGCCCAGAACAGCGCCATCAGCAGATTGGAGAGCGGCCCGGCAGCGGCCACGAAGGCCATGTCCCGCTTCGGGTTGCGCAGGTTCTCGAAGGTCACGGGTACCGGCTTGGCCCAACCAAACAACATCGGCGAGGTGCCCGACAGGCTGGACAGCAGCAGCAGAAACAGCGGTACCGCCACGGTACCGATGGGGTCGACGTGGCGAATCGGATTGACGCTGAGACGCCCCAGCATCATCGCGGTCGGGTCACCGAACAGCCGCGCCACCCAGCCATGGGCCACTTCGTGCAAGGTGATGGCAAACAGGACCGGAACGATCCAGACCGCTATCGTTTGGGGAAGGCTAAGGTCACTCATGGTGCGATTATATCCCGAAGTATGACGCGGCTTCGCTACTGTTCGAGGCCGGAGGTATCGCCCTTGCCCTGGCGCACCACCACGGGTGTACCGTCGACCAAGTCGATCACGGTGGTCGGTTCCAGATCACCATAGCCGCCGTCGATAATCAGGTCGACCTGGCGCTCCAGCAACTGACGGATTTCGTACGGATCGCTCTGCGGCAACTCGTCGCCGGGGAGCATCAGCGTCGTGCTCATCAGCGGCTCGCCCAGATCCTGCAACAGCGCCTGGATCACGGCGTTGTCCGGAATGCGCAGCCCGATCGTCTTGCGCTTGGGGTGTTGCAGCCGCCGCGGCACCTCGCGGGTCGCCGGCAGGATGAACGTGTATGGTCCCGGCGTCAGCTTCTTCATCAAACGGTAGGAGGTGTTATCCACCTTGGCGTAAGTGGCGAGGTCGGACAGATCGCGGCACACCAGCGTGAAATTGTGGCGCTCGTCCAAGCGCCTGATCTGCCGAATCCGCTCCAGCGCATCCTTGTCGCCGATGGTGCAGCCCAGGGCATAGCCGGAATCGGTCGGATAGACCGCCACCGCACCGCCGCGCAGCAACTCCGCCGCCTGGCGGATCAAGCGCGCCTGCGGGGTTTCCGCATGGATTTGAAAGAATTGACTCATGCCGGTGAATATCGGGACGAACAGGGCATAGCTAAAGGCTTCATGCGACCCCCCGGTTGCGGGCGGCGTCGGCCTCCCACAGCGACCAGACCGGGGTCAGCACCTCCGGCAGCGCGGGCAACCGTCCCAATTCCAGCCACGGGTTTTCCGGTCCGTGATAATCGGAACCGGCCGAGGCCAGCAGGTCGAATTTCAGGGCATGGCTCGTCATGGCGTCGACGTCCTGTCGGCTGTGGCTGCCCGACACCACCTCGAGCCCGGCACCGCCGCATTCGGCGAATTCGCCCAGCAGGCGCCGCAATTTGCCGGCCGTCAGATTATAACGCGCCGGGTGAGCCACCACCGCCACACCGCCGGCTTCGCGGATCCAGCCCACCGCCTCTTCCAGTCCCGCCCATCGGCCCGGCACATAACCCGGCTTGTTGTGGGTGAGATAGTGTTTGAAGATATCCCGTACGTCCTTGCCGCAGTGGCGGCTGACCAGGTAATGGGCAAAATGGGTGCGGCTGATGATCCGCCCCCGCGCCAGCGCCTGCGCCCCCTCATAGGCACCGTCAATGCCGCGCGCCGCCAGACGCCGCCCGATCTCTTCGGCACGCCATTGGCGGAAACTGCGCAGGCGCTCCAGCCCGGCCGCCAGCGCGGGGGCAGACGGGTCCAGTTGCAGCCCCACCACATGAATGGTCGTCGCTTGCCAGGTCACGGAGAGTTCCACCCCCGGGACCACGGCAATCCCAACCTGTGGCGCGGTTCGCAGCGCTTCCTCGCAACCGTCGGTATCGTCATGGTCGGTCAACGCCAGCACGTCGACGCCGGCCGCAGCCGCCCGCCGCACCAAATCGGCCGGACTGAGCGTGCCGTCGGAAACCCAACTGTGGCTGTGGAGGTCATAGCAAGACATAGGGGTCGCATTCTAGCGCATTCCGGCTGTGATATGGGGCTGTTCGTGTGCGCCCCCGGACCTGTGTTAAAGTGGCCCGCCAAGAGGCAATCCGGTTATAAACGGTAAAGATTTCGCATGAAATTCCTATTCGATCTGTTCCCAATCCTGCTGTTCTTCGTCGCCTACAAGTTCGCGGGCATCTACGTCGCCACTGCGGTCGCCATCGCCGCCTCGGTGGTGCAGGTGCTGTGGTTCTGGTGGCGCCACCGCCGGGTGGAAATGATGCACATGGTGACGCTGGTGCTGATCGTCGTGCTGGGCGGTGCCACCCTATGGCTGCACGACGAAATGTTCATCAAATGGAAACCCACCATCGTCTACTGGCTGTTCGGGATCATGTTCCTGGCCAGCCATTATGTCGGCAACAAACCGCTCACGGCCCGCATGATGGGGACGGCACTTACCCTGCCGGAACATATCTGGAAACGGTTGAACATGGGCTGGGCGCTGTTTTTCGTCGCCCTCGGCGCGGTCAACCTCTACGTGGTGTACCACTTCGACACCAACACCTGGGTCAACTTCAAGCTGTTCGGGCTGATGGGGCTGATGCTCCTGTTCATCATCGTCCAGGCGATCTATCTCTCACGCCACCTGAAAGATCAGCAACCGGAGAAGGAAAACCCATGATGTACTATGTCATCATCGGCCAGGATGTCCCCGACAGCCTGGGACTACGCCGGCAGGCGCGTCCGGCGCATCTGCAACGGCTGAGCCAGCTGAAAGACGAAGGGCGGCTACTGCTGGCCGGCCCCTTCCCCGCCATCGACAGCGCCGATCCGGGAACCGCCGGCTTCAGCGGCAGTCTAATTGTCGCCGACTTTCCGTCACTGGAAGCGGCGCAGGCGTGGGCCGATGCCGATCCCTACGCCGCCGCAGGCGTCTATGCGCAGCTGACGGTAAAACCCTTCAGGAAGGTGCTGCCATGATCGATCGCATAAGCGCCATCCGTGATCGGCTCACCGCGGCGCTCGCGCCGCAGCAACTGGAGATCGTCGACGACAGTCATAAACACGCCGGTCACGCGGGCGCGCGCGGCGGCGGCCATTTTAGCGTCACTATCGTCGCCGCCGTCTTCAACGGCAAGGGACTGGTAGAACGCCATCGCATGATATACGCTGCGCTCAACGACCTGATGCAGCAAAACGAAGTGCATGCACTCAGCATTCAGGCACGAACCCCCGAAGAAACCACAACGTGAGGAATAAAGGATCTGATATGAAAATGTCACGGAAACTGCTCGCTGTTCCCATGATTTGCTTATCGCTCGGCCTAGGTACCGCCTGGGCCGCGGGTGACGGCGTTATGGCGCTCGGCAACGGCCCTCTGGCCTCAGGCGCTACGACCGACCCCAACACCATCGTCGCAACCGTCAATGGTAACGCGATTCACAACAGCGACATCGACGACTACATTCGCGACTTCCATCTCAATCCGCAGCAGGCGGCCAATCGCGGCGCCATCCTGAACGACATCATTTCGCGCGACCTGGTGCGTGCCGACGCCATGAAAAAGGGTTTGAACAAGCGCCCCGACGTGGTCGCCGAAATGAAGATGGCAGGCGACGCGGTGCTGCTCAACGCTGCGGTACGGGACGCCGTGATGTCGAACCCGGTGACCGAAGCGCAGATCAAGCAGGAATACCAAAAGCAGTTGCCGAACCTGCAGCCGACCGAATATAAGGCGCGCCATATCCTGGTGAAGAGCGAGGCCGAAGCCAAGGCCATCATCAAGCAGCTGGAAAAAGGCGCCGATTTCGCCAAGCTGGCGAAAGAGAAATCCTCGGATGCCTCCGCCAAGAAGGGCGGCGAACTGGGCTGGTTTATCGGCAAGCAGATGGTGCCGGCATTCACCGCGGCGGTCGCCCAATTGAAGAAAGGCCAGTTCACCCGGACCCCGGTGCACACTCCCTACGGCTGGCACATCATCAAGCTGGAAGATACCCGCACCGCCAAGGCCCCCGACCTGAAGCAGATCGAACCCGAGATGCGTCAGTATCTGGAGCGCCAACATGTGGCGGACTATCTGAAGCAGCTGCGCGCCGGCGCCAAGATCACTATCGGGTCGCAACAGTAAGCAACAGACGTCGGCCTCCTACGGCCGGCAATGGAGCCTCGGCCCTCCCTCCAGAGGGCCGGGATTTCCGACTCCGGCGATCGCCCCGTATCCCGGATAAATTCCCTCTTCCCGTTGAGTCAGGCGACAGGTTCTACCCGCGCCGAGTCTCCTTCAGCATGGCGCGCAGCGCCTCCCGCCAATGCATCCCGGGAAGATTCAGGTCATCGCGCAAATCCGCCGTATCCAACACGCTGTAGGCGGGACGACGCGCCGCCGTGGGATATTCCTCGCTGCGCAGCGGACGGATCGGGATCGCCCGTTGCAGCAGGCCGCAGGCGACGGCCTCCTCCTGGATCGCCACCGCGAAATCGTACCAGCTGGCGACACCCAGATCGGCCCAATGATAGAGCCCGTGCAACGTCGGTGCGGCGACCACGCCCCACAACGCCTGCGCCAGGGTCCGTGCCCACGTCGGGCTGCCGATCTGATCGGCCACCACCGCCAGCGCGTCGCGCTCCCGCATCAAGCGCAACATGGTGCGCACGAAATTGTTTCCCGCCTCGGCATAAAGCCAGGAGGTGCGCACGATGACCCACCTGCCCGCCGCCGCCATCACTGCCTCCTCGCCGGAGCGCTTGCCTGCGCCATAGCTGCCGAGCGGATGACACGGGTCGAGAGGGCGATAGGGACGCGCGCTGTTGCCGTCGAAGACATAGTCGGTCGATACCTGTATCAACCGTGCGCCGCAGCCGGCGGCCGCCTGCGCCAGATGGGCCGGACCGCGGGCGTTGACGGCGAAGGCATGCTCGCGCTCCTCCTCGGCGCGATCCACGGCAGTGTAGGCGGCAGCGTTGATGATGACATCGGGACGCAGTTGTCCCACGATGGCGGACACCTCTTCCAGATCGGTGATGTCCAGCTGCGCCGAGGTGCGTGCCTCCACCGTCATGTCCGCCGGCGCCGTGCGACATAGCGCCTGCCCCAGCTGTCCCCCCGCTCCGGCAATCAGAACCTTCATCGTCCGCGCCCCTCTTCAGGAATTCTCAGTCGCCCAACAGTTTCAATAAAGCGGTTTCGTCCAGTAGCGCAACCCCCAGCTCCTGCGCTTTGGCCAGCTTGGAACCGGCCTCGGCACCGGCCACCACATAGTCGGTCTTTTTCGACACGCTGCCCGCCACCTTCGCGCCCAACGCCTGCAAGCGCTCCTTCGCCTGGTCGCGGGTCAGCGATACCAGCGTGCCGGTCAGGACGAAGGTCTTTCCCGCCAAACGCTGTGCGTCGGCGCCGGCGTCTGTCGCCGTAGCCATGGCGTTGACGCCTGCGGCCTGCAACCGGCCGAGCACCTCACGGTTGTGTGCCTGCGCCAGAAACGTAACGATATTTTCGGCGGTGACCCGTCCTATCCCCGGAACCTTCACCTGTTCCTCGTTGACCAGATCCCTCTCGCCGGCCTGCGCCAATGCGGCCAGTGAACCGAAGGATTCAGCGAGGGCCTTTGCCACATTCCCCTTGACCAGCGGAATGGATAAATCGGCCAGATAGTCGGCCAAATCTCCCTTCACTTCAGGGAGCGATGGATGCCCCGTGAAAAACTCCACGATCTTTTCCGCCGTCTTCTTCCCTACGCCCTGCACACCGCGCTTTTCGATGAAGTCGATGAGGGTTGCATGCAACAGGGCGTCCAGACTGCTGAAGTGTCGGGCAAGATCGCGGGCCGTCTCTTCGCCGACGCCGGGGATACCGATACCAAAGACCAGCCGTTCGAAATTTCGCCTCTTGCTCTCTTCGATCGCCGCGAGCAAATTGTCGACCGATTTCTCGCCCATGCGTTCGAGGGAGATCAGCTTCTCACGCTGGTGTCGCAGGTCGTAGACGCTCGCCACGTCGTGCAACAGTTCGTGGTCGACCAGTTGCGATACCAGTTTCTCGCCCAGGCCCTCGATATCCATCGCTCGGCGCGATGCGAAGTGAATGATCGCGCCCTTGCGCTGAGCCTCGCAGAACAGGCCGCCGGAACAGCGTCCGATGGCCTCGCCTTCCGGCCGCACGACCGGCGAATCACAGATCGGGCATCGCTCCGGCATACATACCGGCACCGCGCCTTGAGGGCGTTCACTCAGGATCACCCGTACCACCTCGGGAATCACGTCGCCGGCACGACGCACGATTACCGTATCGTTGACCCGCACGTCTTTCTTGGCGACCTCATCCGGATTGTGCAGGGTGGCGTTGGACACGGTAACGCCGCCGACAAACACCGGCCGTAATTTGGCGACGGGCGTCAAGGCGCCGGTACGCCCCACCTGCCACTCCACCGCCTCGACGACAGTGCTCTCTTCCTGCGCCGGGAATTTGCGGGCGATCGCCCAGCGCGGCGCCCGGGCGACAAAACCGAGCCGTTCCTGTTCTTCGACGGCATCCACCTTGAACACGACACCGTCGATTTCGAACGGCAATGCATTACGGTTCTGTTCCATCCTGCGGTAATAGTCGACGCATCCCTCCAGCCCGTGCACCCGTTCGATTCCGACGTAGACGCGCAATCCCCATTCCCGCAGCAACTGCAGCCGCGCGTAATGCGCATCGGGAAGCGCGCGTCCTTCGACGATACCGACACCGTAGCAATACATCTCCAGGGGACGCTGCGCGGTGACGGCGGGATCGAGCTGACGCAACGAACCGGCCGCCGCATTGCGCGGGTTCACGAACAGTTTCTGTCCCGCCGCCTCGGCGTCCCGGTTGAGCCGCTCGAAACCTGTTCGGGAGATGAACACCTCGCCGCGCACCTCCAGCCGCGCCGGCGCGCCGCTGCGTAACCGCAACGGTACGCTGTGAATGGTACGCACGTTCTGTGTCACGTCTTCGCCGGTAGCGCCGTCGCCACGGGTGGCCGCCCGCACCAGCAGACCGTCCTCGTAGAGCAGGCTTATCGCCAGGCCATCGAGTTTGGGTTCCGCCACGTAGCCAATCTGCCCGTTGGTTCCCAGACGCTCGCGCACGCGGCGATCGAAGTCGGCCACCTCGCCGTCGTCGAACGCATTGTCGAGGGAGAGCATCGGTAACTCGTGACGCACCTCGCCGAACTCTTTGAGCGGCGCGGCACCGACCCGCTGGGTGGGCGAATCGGGCGTGATCAGATATGGATAATCTTTCTCCAATGCCTGCAATTCGCGCAGCAGGCGATCGTATTCGGCGTCAGGGATCTCCGGCGCGTCGAGCACGTAGTAGAGGTAGTTGTGAAAGGCCAGGGTCGTGCGCAATTCGGCGGCACGCTGTGCTGCCTGCGCTGGAACGTTGCTCATGCCTTTGCCGCGAATCGCTGTGCCACGGCACGCATGCGGGCGATGGCGGCCTCGTTGAGCAGATGACGCTGCTGATCGCCGATGAGTCCCTCCAACGCGCCGGCGAGGCGCCGTGCCGTGACGAGCAGGTCATCGAAGGCGTCGCCACCGGCCAGCGGTCCCGGCAGGTGCATGAACAGCGCCAGACCGGGCGTACGCAGATCGGGCAGCTGTTGCAGCGCAAAATAGCCCGGTTCCACGATATTGGCCACACCGAACACCGACTTGCCGCTCACCGGGTCGATGCGGTGGAAGATCTGCATGTCGCCGTAGTCCAGGCCTAGATCCTCGAACAGATCGGACAGCGTGGGACCGGTAAAGCTGGCGCCCTCCTGGGCGATGACCGTCAACACCAGCAGCGCTTCCTGCGGCGCTGCCGCCGAGGTGCCGAACGCCGCTTGCGCCGTCGCCTCCTCCTCCGCAGAAAGACGACCCATGGCGCCTTTGCCGCTGAAACCGGCCAGTTCCTGCAACTGCCCCTCATCCAACGGCGCCGAGCGGTCGGCCTGACGCGGCAAGGGAATGATGTCCCAATCGTCGACGCCGGTTGCCGTCTCCGCCGCCGGCCGATCATCGGGCAGATAGCCGTCATCGTTCTGCTGCCGACGCCGCCGTCCCCAAAAATAGACAGCGGCGATCACCACCAGACCAATAACCAACAGACTCAGACGAAATGGGCCCATAGCACTATGCGACCGATATACGCCGGTTCGGATGCCGGTCAGACCGCCGCCAGTTCAACGGCCGCTTCCACATCCACCGCAACGATACGCGACACACCGGGCTCGTGCATGGTGACGCCGGTGAGATGCGAGGCCAGCTCCATCGTCGCCTTGTTGTGGGTGATGAAGATGAACTGCACCCGCTCCGACATCTCGCGCACCACGTCGCAAAAGCGGCCGACGTTGGCCTCATCCAGCGGCGCGTCCACCTCGTCCAGCATGCAGAACGGCGACGGATTGAGTTCAAAGATCGAGAACACCATCGCCACCGCCGTGAGCGCCTTTTCGCCGCCGGAGAGCAGATGGATGGTGCTGTTGCGCTTGCCCGGCGGACGCGCCATCACGGTGACGCCGGTGTCGAGCAGGTCCTCGCCGGTCAGCTCCAGATAGGCGTGGCCGCCGCCGAACAGGCGCGGGAATTTTTCCTGCAAGCCTTTGTTGACCTTGTCGAAGGTCTCCTTGAAACGGGTGCGGGTCTCGCGGTCGATCTTGCGGATGGCGTTCTCCAGCGTATCCAGCGCCTCGGCCAGATCCTTGTGCTGCGCGTCCAGGTAGTTTTTGCGCTCGGACTGCTGCTCGAACTCCTCGATGGCGGCGAGATTAATCGGTCCGAGCCGCTGTATCTTCTGCGCCACATCGTCGACCGTCTGCTCCCAGCCGCGTTCATCCGCATCGGGCGGCATCTCGTTAAGCAGCGCCTCCAGTTCGAAACCGGCCTCGGTCACCTGCTCATGCAACGTCTGGCGCCGCACCTTGAGCTCCTGACCGTGCATGCGCAGCCGTTCCAGCACCGAGCGCACCTCCTGCGCCTGGCGTTCCGCCATCAGCCGCTCCTGCTCCAGACGGCGCAGCTCGTGATCGATCTCCTCCACATGCATGCGGGCGGCGGCCAGTTGCTTCTCCACCTCCATGCGGCGCTCCAGGTGTGACGCCAGCTCGCCGCTCATCGCCTGGATCGGCGTGTCGCCCTCACCCAGTACCAGCCGCAACTCTTCACGCCGTTCCGCCAACAGCGACAACTGGCCCTCCATCCGTTCCAGCGCCTGCTCGGTGCTGACCAGTTCGGTACGCATGGTCTGCAAGCGCAACGCAATGGCATGGCCCGCCTCGTGGTCGCTGCGCGCCTGCTCCCGCGCACGCTCCAGCGCGGCGCGGCGCTCGTCCCGTTCGTGCGCCAGCTCCTCGCGGCGGATGGCATGCTCTTCCATCAGCGCCAGGGCCTGGTGCAGACGGCTGCGTGCCTGCTCCATCTCGGCGTCGGCCTCCGCCTGCTGCCGACCCAGCTCCTGCGCTTCGTTTTGCAACCGCTCATTGCGCTGTCTGATCTGTTCCAGACGCGCCTGTTTGCCCGACAGCTGTGCCTTTTGCTCGGCGCCGCGACGATTCACTTCGTTCACCTGGCGCTGCAGCGCCTCGCGCTCCTCTTCCGCCCCGCGCAGCAGCTCACGACCGTCGAGCAACGCCTGCTCGGCATCGCCCGCCTGCTGTTCCCGTTGCGCCAGGGTGACCTGCAACTCACGCAGCTCCTGCTCGCGCTGCAATACGCCGCTGCGCTCGTCGGCCTCGCGCGCAACGCGTATCCAACTGCTGCCGAGCCAGATGCCGTCTTGGGTAATCACCGATTCATGGGCGGCCAGGCGCGGACGCAGCGCCAGCGCCTGCAGCAGATCCTCGGCCGCATAGATGCCGCCCAGCACACCTTCGAGTCCCCACGGGGCCGTCACCTTGGACGACAGCGGCGTACCCGCAGACGCCGCGGGCGCCGTGACCTGCGCCTTGATATCGAACAGCGTCAGGTCACCCTGCTCCAATCCCTGCAGCACACCTGCCAGCGGATCGATACCGTCAACGCATACCGCCTCCAACGTTACACCCAGCACCGTCTCCACCGCGCGCGCCCAGGCATCCTCCACGGTCAACCCTTCGGCCAAACGCTTGGCGTCGTTCAAACCCTGTCGTTCCAGCCAGGCCGTGACCGCACCGGAGCGTTTGCCCAGCGCCGCCTGCTGCAACGCCTCCAGCGAGGCATGCCGGCCGCGCTTGCTGTGCAGTTCGTTGCGCAGGCCATCGAGGGCCGCCGACACCTGATTATTCTGTTCCCGCTGGGCGCCGATGCGATCGAGGCAGCCGCCGAGCTGCTCCTGCAAGCTCGCCGCCGTCATCTCCTCTTCCGCCGCCTGTTCGCGCAGCAGCGCGATCTCGCTCTCCAGCGTCTCGGTGGAGAGCATCTTCTGCTCCTCACCCAAACGATCCAGACGCTGACGCTGCTGCCCGGCCTGCTGCTCCAGGTGTTGCAGGCGGGCCCGCTCGACCTGCGCCGTCTGCGACGAGTCGGCCGCCTGGTGATTGAATTCATCCCACTGGGCCTGCCAGGCGTGCATCGTCTGTTCCGCCTCGGCCAGCGCCGCCGCGGACAGCTGCTCGGCCGCTTCGCTCTGGCTCAAGGCCGGCTCCTGTTCGCCGACGGCGGCGTGGAGCTCCCCGATCTTGCGCCGATCCGACTCCAGGTGGCTCTGCGCCTCGTTCCACGAACGCTCCACCTGATTGAGGTCGTGCTGCTGCTGCTGGCGCCGCTCCTTGGCATGCTGGATCGACTGCTCCAGCCGCGCAATGTCGGCACCGACGCTGTAGAAGCTGCTCTGCACGCCGTTGAAGCCGTCGCTGGCCTCGACGTGCGCCTCGCGCAACCGCTCGATGCCCGCTTCCGCGTTACGCTGCCTTGCCAGCTGCGCCTCCAGCGCCGTCTCCTGCTCGCTTGCCTGGCCTTCGACCTGACGGGCGTCGCCGTCGAGGGCGCGCCAGCGCAGCGCCTGCAACTGCCCCTTGAGCAGCCGCTCCTCCTGCTTCAGTTCCTTGTAGCGTTCGGCCGTCCTGGCTTGACGCTGCAGATGTGCCAGCTGCTTGTCCAGCTCTTCGCGCAGGTCGTTGAGGCGGTCGAGGTTGTCGCGCGTATGGCGCATGCGGTTTTCCGTCTCGCGCCGCCGCTCCTTGTATTTGGAGATGCCCGCCGCCTCTTCGATGAAGACGCGCAGGTCCTCAGGCTTGGCCTCGATCAGGCGCGAGATGGTGCCCTGCTCGATGATGGCGTAGCTGCGCGGTCCGAGACCGGTGCCGAGGAAGATGTCGGTGATGTCGCGGCGCCGGCAGCGGCTGCCGTTGAGGTGGTAGAGCGACTGGCCGTCGCGGCTGACGGTGCGGCTGATGGATATCTCCCCGTAGTGCGCGTACTGGCCGCCGAGGGAACCGTCGCTGTTGTCGAACACCATTTCGATGGTGGCCTGTCCGACCGGCTTGCGCGCGGTGGAGCCGTTGAATATGACGTCGGCCATGGAGTCGCCGCGCAGGTGCTTGGCGGAGCTCTCGCCCATCACCCAACGCACCGCGTCGATGACATTGGACTTGCCGCAGCCGTTGGGCCCGACGATCCCCACCAGATTGCTCGGCAGCGGAATCGCCGTGGGATCGACAAAGGATTTGAAACCGGACAGTTTGATCTTGCTCAGGCGCATTTTATTGTCGGTATGGACCTAACCACTTGCGTCAAAAAAGAAAATATACGAATTGCGCGGGAGAAAATCCGCATGCGAAGCCTCCCTGCCACATGCCGCCGGCATGTGTTCCCGGCTATTTTTGGTTACAATGCCGGGCTGTCAAAACTACCACGAAAGCCACTGTTATGCCTACCCGACCGAGCAAGGAACTGGAGACCTTCGATAATCCCATGGCGGAGAGGGATTATACGATTCGCATCGAGATCCCGGAGTTCACCTGCCTCTGCCCGAAGACCGGCCAGCCCGACTTCGCCACCCTTTACCTGGACTACGTGCCGGACCGCAAGTGCGTGGAGTTGAAGGCGCTCAAGCTCTACGTCTGGTCGTTTCGCGACGAGGGGGCGTTCCACGAGGCGGTCACCAACCGTATCCTCGACGACCTGGTGCGCGCCACCCAGCCGCGCTTCATGCGCTTGACCGGCAAGTTCAATGTCCGCGGCGGCATCTGGACCACGGTGGTGGCGGAACACCGCGCGCCCGACTGGACGCCGCCGCCCCCGGTCGCCCTGCCCTGAACTAGTGTACTGCTGCACTCTTGGCGGTACTTTCAGAGCCCCCGAAAGTGCCAGGACAAGGCGCGGCGCGCAGGCAATGGCCGTAGCCCTTGCCAAGCGCTGCAACGCGGTCATGGTGCTTTCGGGGGGCTCCCTTCGGGCGAGCCGCTGGCGGGCCATCTGCGGCGTTGCGCTTGCTTACAAGGGCTACGGCCATTGCTGCGCAACCGCGCCTTGCAGCTGACCCGTCAGCGACTCGCTGAAAGTGCCTCCAAGAGTGCAGCAGTACACTAAGTCCCGCCACCGAGGGAGGCATAGGCACCCAGCGACTTGCGGATATCCGCGGCCGTCGGCAGCGTGGCGCGCCCCTCGAAGTCGAAACCACCGTGACAGGTCAGCCGCATCACCTGCGGCTGGCGCGCCGAGCGCAGCCAGTAATCCACGTAGCGGTTCACCAGGGGCGGCATACCGTCGTCGTTCGTGGCAAAACGCAACGCGGCATAGCGCAGCGGCGAGCGACGCCATACCACCAAGTCGTCGCCGACGCTGAGGCGGCTGACGGCAAAGGTAGCGGGTTCGATGCGGGCGCTGCCGTCGCTCACCTGGTAGACCTCGAAATCGCACGAGGGATAGTAGTAGTGGAGGCGGTTCTTGGCCACCACCGCACCGTCCTGCAAAAACACCCGTGCGGTTCCGGCCGGCACCTGCAACCGCTGGTGCAGGGTAACGGTGGCGGCCGCAGGCACCCTATAATAGACCGCCTGATTGGCGATCCCCGGCCCCGCACAGGAGACCAACAGCGGCATTGCCGCCATCCACAGCCAACGGAGACGTAACATGGCGTTTCCTCCTGCCACATGAGCTACTTCAAGGATATGCCGTCCGCGCCCGGCTCGCTGGCGCTGGGCATCGATTTCGGCACCTCCGGCTGCCGCGCCGTGGCGATCGACGGCGACGGTCAGATCCAGGCGAAGGCTGCAGTGCCGTTGCCATCGTCGCGGCGCAATGCCGGCGCCGTGGAACAGTCGCCGCAGTCGTGGCTGGCGGCCCTCGATACCCTGCTGGCCACCCTGTCCCAACAAATTCCGGCGCAGCGCATCGGTGCCATCGCCGTCGACGGCACCTCGGGGACCGTGATGCTGGCCGATCTGGCCGGTGCAGCGCTCACACCGGCGCTAATGTACGACGACAACCGCGCCCAGGCCGAGGCCGCCGCGATTGAAGCCGTGGCGCCGCGCGAATCGGCCGCCCACGGCACCGCCTCCGGGCTGGCCAAGCTGCTGTGGTTGCTCCATCACGGGCACACCGACGGTGCCGCCCGCGTACTCACCCAGACCGACTTCATCAACCGGCAGCTGCTCGGGCGGAACGCCGCCGGCGACACCAACAATATGCTCAAATTGGGCTACGACCCGCGCGACGGCGGTTGGCCGCAATGGTTGGATCGGCTGGGGGTGCCGCGCAGCCTGCTGCCGGACGTGGTGGCACCGGGCACGCCGCTCGGCGTCGTCGCCGCCGCCGTTGCGCAACGCTATGGCCTGCGCAGCGACACGTGGGTGGTCGCCGGCACCACCGACAGCACCGCCGCCTTCATCGCAACCGGTGCCCGGCTCCCCGGCGAGGCGGTCACCTCGCTGGGTTCCACCCTAGTGCTGAAGGTCATCAGCGATCAGCCGGTGTCGGCACCGGAATACGGCGTCTACAGCCAGCCCCTCGGCAGCCGCTGGCTGATCGGCGGCGGCTCCAACAGCGGCGGCGCCGTGCTGCGCCATTATTTCACCGATGCCGCCATGGCCGACTTGAGCGCACGGCTGCAGCCGGAGCGCGGCACCGGCCTCGATTACTATCCGCTGCCGGCGCCGGGGGAGCGGTTTCCCGTCAACGACCCGCGCATGCAGCCGCGGCTGTCGCCCCGTCCCGACGACGACGCGGTTTTTTTCCAGGGCTTGCTGGAGGGTATGGCCCGCATCGAGCGCGACGGCTACCGCCGTCTCGCCGCACTGGGGGCGCCCTGGCCAAGCCGTGTGTACAGCGTCGGCGGCGGTGCCAAAAATGCCGCCTGGAACACGATACGCGCACGTCTGCTCGGTGTACCCTTGACGCCGCCGCCGCACACCGCAGCGGCTTACGGCGCGGCACTGCTGGCCGCACGTACCCTCAGCACAATGGCTGCCGGTGCATCTGCACCGGCAGCGTGTTAGTTTTGTATATCCAGCACCACGACGGACACGACATCATATGTGGCGACACCCCCTGCTTGGCCCCGCCTACCTGCTCAAAGGGCTGCGCTTGATAGCGAGGCCGGCCCTGTGGCCCTACGTGGCCATACCATTGCTGATCAACGTCGTCATCTTCGGCCTGCTGCTGTGGTTCGCGGGGGACCAATTCGGCCGCATCGTCGACCACCTGCAGCCCACCCTGCCGCACTGGCTGATATGGCTCAGTTGGCTGCTGTGGTTGCTGTTTGCGCTGCTGGCGGGAGTGGTGATCTTCTTTACCTTTTCGCTGCTGGCCAACATCGTTGGTGCGCCGTTCAACGGCCTGCTCGCCGAAGCGGTGGAACGTCTGCTCACCGGTGCCGAGACGCCGCCGGGCGGCAGCCTGAGGCAGGTGCTGCGGGAAACGCCGCAGGCGTTGCGGGATGAACTGCGCAAGCTGGGCTATTACGCCCTGTGGGCGCTGCCGCTGCTGCTGCTGTTCTGGCTACCGGTGGCCAATCTGGCGGCGCCGTTGCTGTGGGCGCTGTTCAGCGCCTGGATGCTCGCCCTGGAGTATGCCGACTACCCTCTCGGCAACCATGGCCTGCGCTTCGACGAACAGCGTCGCATGCTGCGCGGCAAGCCGCTGCTGGCCCTCAGTTTCGGCGCCGCTACGCTGCTCGCCACCATGATACCGCTGCTGAATCTGTTCGTTATGCCGGCGGCCGTCGCGGGCGCCACGCAGTTATGGGTCGAGCAGCTGCGGCCGCTGGAACGATCGAGCGAGGAATAATCGTTTCGCCGCGCAACCACCGCGCGGCGTTCCCCTGTTCAGCGGACGATGGCGTCTCTATGATAGCGGCACCATTCGGGGAGCCATCGTGAACCTGCCACTGCTGGTCCTGCTGACCGTATTTGTCGCCATCGCGCTGCGCAAGATCGGACGTTGGCCGATCGCTATCTGGCAGGCTATGAGCGCCGGCGCCGGCGCTGTGCTGTTGAGCGGACAGATCTCGCTGTCTCAGGCGCTACGCGCCATCGACTGGAACGTGATGCTGTTTCTGTTCGGCATGTTCGTCATTGGCCAGGCCCTGGTCGCCAGCGGCTACCTATACGCCCTCGCCTACCGTCTGTTCGGCCACAGCCGCTCCAGCGACACGCTGGTGCTGACGCTGCTAGTGGGCGGCGCGGTCGCCTCCGCCCTGCTGATGAACGATACCTTGGCGATCATCGGCACGCCGCTGGCGATACGGCTGGCGCGGGAACACCGCATCAATCCCCGCCTGCTGCTGCTCACACTCTGTTTCGCCGTCACCACCGGCAGCGTTATCAGCCCCATCGGCAATCCGCAAAATCTGCTGATCGCCCTATGGGGCCCGATGCCGGCCCCGTTCGCGACCTTCGCCGGACGGCTGCTGCTCCCCACGCTCCTCAACCTGGTACTGACCTACCTGCTGTTGCGACTGTTGTTTCGGCACGAGTTCCACGGCACGCCCCTGGTACATCGCCAATCAGCGCCGACCGATCCCGCACTCGCACGCTTGGCGCGCTATGCGGTGTGGCTGCTGTTGACACTGCTGCTGGCGCGCGTCGCGGTGCCGTTGTTGGGGATGCGGTTCCCGCTGCGCCTCAGTCACATTGCGCTGGTCGCAATGCTGCCGATCGTGTTGTTCAGCCCGCGCCGCCTGCCCCTCCTGCGTACCATCGATTGGCGTACGCTGGCGTTCTTTGCCGCCATGTTCGTCGTGATGGCCAGTGTTTGGGATACGGGCATCTTGCAACGCCATCTAAACGAGACCGGCGCGGCACTGCGCGCTCCCGGCTTCGTACTCGGCAGCAGCGTTCTGTTGAGTCAGCTCATCTCCAATGTACCGCTGGTCGCGCTCTACCTGCCGCTGTTGCATACCACTGAGCCGTCCGTCTTGCTCACCCTGGCGGCCGGCAGCACCATCGCCGGCAATCTCCTGCCGCTTGGTGCCGCCAGCAATGTAATCGTGATACAGAATGCCGAACGCCACGGCACCGCATTCACCTTTTTCGATTTTGCCCGTGCCGGGATACCCCTTACGCTGGTAAATGTCGGCATCTATTGGCTGTTTCTGGTACGTTGACACACGCTTTACGGCCACGAACCCTATACGGCAACAAGGTTAAGCCAAAAATGGCGCGCATTTTGCCTTAGCCCAACGGCAAGCGGCCGCGCCGCCCAAAAACGGCACGGCAGTGGAGAAAAATTTTGCGAATTGGTCTATTTTTACTTAACAGTATCCATATGAATGCACGTCCGAGATTAACAATCCAATGACCATCTTCAACTGGGACGACAGCTACAGCGTCGGCTTGGCAAGTGTCGACTACCAACACAAGCGACTGGTGGGCATGATCAACCGGCTGGATGAAGCCGTTTCCACCGGCAGCGACGAAACAACCCTCCGCACCATCCTCAAGGGCCTGTACGAATACACGTTCTATCATTTCAGCACCGAAGAGGAATTGATGCGCGCCACCGGGCCGGCGATACGCGACCACTACCGCAACCACAAAGCCGCCCACGACGCCTTTACGAGCAGAATCCGTCCTCTGGCCGAGAACGCCCCCCTCGACTCCACGACCTTGAATAGCGCACTACTCGGCTACCTGGTCGATTGGCTGGCCCAACACATCCTTGGCGTCGATAAGGAAATGGCCCGACTCATCGCCACCGTGGAGATCGCGCGCGACGACGAAGTCACTCTGGACATAGACCGCCTGCAGGCGGGCGCCAACGCCACCGAACGTAATTTGTTGGGAGCGCTGCATGAAAGCGAGCTGCGGTTCCGCTCACTCGCCGACAGTGCCCCCATGCTCATCTGGATCGGCGATCAATTGAACAACCGGATATTCTTCAACAAGACCTGGCAAAACCTCACCGGCCTTAGCGCCCACCAGCTGAGGCACGGCGCATGGCAAGAGTGTCTTCACCAGGAAGACCTTGAGTCCTATCGGCAGGGCCTCGCGACCGCTCTGGAACGACATGGCGAACTGCAACATGAGTTCCGGATGCGCCGGGCCGACGGTGAGTATCGCTGGTATTTGGAAAGCGCCATACCGCGCCCATCCCGTCACGGCGAATTCATCGGCCTCATCGGCTCGGCGATGGATATTACCGAACGCAAAGCGGCCGAGCAGATTTTGCTCGACGCACGCGATCGTCTCGAACACGAGGTAGCCTTGCGCACGACACAGTTGCGCGAAGCCAATGTGCGGCTGGAACGTGAAAAGAACGAACAGTTGGCATTGAACGAGAAACTGCAAGCGGCGCAGGAACAATTACTGCAATCCGAGAAGATGGCATCGATCGGCCAGTTGGCGGCGGGCGTCGCCCACGAAATCAACAATCCTATCGGCTACGTCAAATCCAACATACATTCGCTGCAGGATTACGTAAACACCTTGCTGCATATTATCGACCTGTATGATGCCTCCACTGCCGGTGCGTCGGCATCGAGTGTCGACCAGTTCAAACAGCAATCAGACTATGCATTCGTACGCGACGACATCATTAATTTGCTGGACGAATCCCAGGAAGGGGTATCCCGCGTAAAACAGATCGTGCAGGATCTAAAGGATTTTTCGCATGTCGATCAGGCCGAGTGGAAATCAACTGACATCAACCGCGGCCTTGCATCCACGCTCAATATCGCCGCCAATGAAATCAAATACAAGGCGGAGGTCATTCGTGACTTCGGCGAAATCCCGCCGATCGAATGCCTGCCGCAACAATTGAATCAGGTATTCATGAATCTATTGGTGAACGCCGCCCAATCCATCGACGATCGCGGAACGATCACGGTACGAACCCGGCCGGCAACCGACGGCATTTCGATCGAGATCACCGATACCGGCCACGGCATCCCGCCGGAACAGCTTTCGCGAATATTCGATCCGTTCTTTACCACCAAACCGATTGGCGAAGGTACCGGGCTCGGCCTGTCGCTGGCCTACGGCATCATCAACAAGCACCAGGGCCGGATCGAGGTGCAAAGCCGGGTAGGTCGCGGCACGACCTTCCGTATTACGCTCCCAAGCCGATCCCCAGCCCCCGCATCGGTTGCAACAACCGCTGCCACCGCATAATAAATAACTTATTTTTCATACAGTTACAACAGCACCCCAACGCAAACCGCCCGCGTTTATCAACGGCTTAATTTCCACTGGCACCGCGCTCAATTGACACCTAAAATAGCGCCGTCAATGTCCACCCTAAAAAGGACTCGCCGTGTCCGTCACTGTCGAAGATTACTATGAGCACGCCACATTCCAGCGTATGAAGGCGTTCGCCGACACCAAGGAGACCCCCTTCCTGGTGATCGATACGGCAACGGTAAAACGGCAATTGGAAGAACTTATCACCGGATTCAGCAACGCCAAGATCTACTATGCGGTAAAAGCCAACCCGGCGGCCGAGATCCTGGAAATTCTACGTGACCGCGGCTGCAACTTCGATATCGCTTCTATCTACGAATTGGATCGCGTGCTATCGCTCGGCATAACCGGCGATCGCATCAGTTACGGCAACACCATCAAAAAGAGCAAGGATATCCGTTATTTTTACGACAAAGGCGTCCGCCTGTACGCCACCGATTCGGAAGCTGATCTGCGCAACATCGCCAAGGCCGCTCCGGGATCGAAGATCTACGTGCGGATACTGACTGAAGGGACTCAAACCGCCGACTGGCCGCTATCGCGCAAGTTCGGCTGTCAAACCGATATCGCCATGGACCTGCTGATCACGGCGCGCGATCTCGGCCTTGAACCCTATGGCATTTCCTTCCACGTCGGCTCGCAACAGCGGGATATCGGCACCTGGGATGCCGCCATTGCCAAGGTCAAGGTGATTTTCGAACGCCTGCGCGAAGAAGACGGCATCGAATTGAAGATGATCAACATGGGCGGCGGCTTCCCCGCCAACTATATATCGCGCACCAACGACCTCGCCACCTATGCCGAGGAGATCACCCGCTTCCTGCATGAAGACTTCGGCGACGACCTACCGGAAATCATTCTGGAGCCGGGACGCTCACTGATCGCCAATGCCGGCATTCTGGTCAGCGAGGTGGTACTGATCGCGCGCAAAAGCCGCACCGCTCTCAATCGCTGGATATATCTGGACGTCGGCAAATTTTCCGGACTGATCGAAACAATGGACGAAGCCATCAAATTCCCCATCTATACCGAAAAGAATGGCGAACTGGAGGAGGCCGTACTCGCCGGTCCGACGTGTGACAGCGCCGACATCATGTACGAAGACTTCAAGTATCCGTTACCGCTGAACCTTGCCATCGGCGACCGCCTCTACTGGTTGTCGACCGGCGCCTATACCACCAGCTACAGTTCCATCGAATTCAACGGGTTCCCTCCGTTGAAGACCTATTACATCTGATCGCCGGCGCTCCACGAGCTAGCCCGAACATCAACTACGCTCGGTTCAACGAATAGGGAAATGTACTGCCTTGCAGGCAATGAGAGAATCGGCGTCATTTTCTGCATCGAGCCGATCTCGTACGGTCTTGGCGGCGAATCCCGTGATGCCGCGGCAACCGGGACGCGCACGTATTCCCCGCGCCGCATGCATCGCATTTGAATCCCGCGATGAATCTCTAACCGAAGGTAAATGCATACGCCTCCAGTCCGGGCGCCCGCGTTTCGATCTCGATTAGGCCGTTTTTCGGCGTCTTCTGATCGATCAATCGATAAAGCGTGTTGCGCTTGACGTCGACGACGCCGCCAGGCGCATCCCCGCCCGCACTGTCTCCGACGGAGACACCATTCAGCTTCAGTTTGACCTTAATCGGTTTGCCGGAGGCCGTACCGAGTACCAGGAATACGCGGCGCGCATCAAAGTTGAGGCGCAACGCGGCGCCTTTGGCATCGGCCACGATCTTCTCCGCGGTCACGGTCCATTTCCCGCTCAATGCCCAGCCATCCACCGGCAAATCGGCGGGAAAGTGATAAAGCGCTGATGCATCTCTGCTGACGACTTCATTGCCGGAAAAGCTTTCGGCCCTGGCATAACCGAGGTAGGTCTCAGGCGTTTCGTTGGCCATATAGGTCGGCGTTTCTGCGCTGATTGTCTGCGCATTCCCTTTCAGCCCCAGCAAGTAGCGGATGTTATTTTCCGTTACCCCGTATTCCCCTTCGCCGAAATGCGTATACACCACCATGCCGTCGCGGTTGATCAGATAATGCGCAGGCCAATATAGATTGTTGTAGTTGTTCCATGTGGCCATATCGTTGTCCAACGCCACCGGATAGCGAATATGGTAATGTGCGAGCGCCGCCTTAACGTTGCCAATGCGTTTTTCGAAACCAAATTCTGGCGAATGCACGCCGACGATAATCAGCCCCATACGGTGGTACTTGCGGTACCAGTCGCTCAAATAGGGCAGCGTGCGTACGCAGTTGATGCAGGAATAGGTCCAGAAATCGATGAGTACAACCTTGCCTTTCAGCTCCGCCATGGTGAGCGGCGGTCCGTTGAGCCATGCGGCAATACCGGAAAATTTCGGTGCTGGATATGACATGGCCAAGCCATTTTCCAGGGTCATCCCACCATGCGGACGAACGCCGTCGGCGAAGGCATAATGGGATTTTGCGTGTACGCCAAGCATGGCGCATGTCACCAGAGCGATGACAAGTCGTCCAAAAAACTTACGGATAAAAACAGCATATCCGACGCGCAGAACTTGCTTGTCCATGATCGTTCTCCCGGAGACGCCTATAGGCACATGGTTTATCTGGAAAACGTTGTCGCGGACCCTGCGCGTATAGCCATGACCTGTGGACTGCATGCGGCAGGCCGGTTACAAAGGTTTAGTGCGCCAGGCTCGGCACGTCAACAAATATAAACCTAGAACGGCCATCAGCGGACGGTACTTGCCGAAGCAGGGAGGAAGGAAGAGGTCGTATGGAAGGCGCAGCGCCGGTTTGTTGTGTATGGCAGCCCGATCAACATCCTTTGTGCCACACGCATTCGACCAGTGTGCCGCCGCCCGCAGCGGCCGCCACCGACAGGGAGGCGCCGATAATCCCGGCCCGGTAACGCATGATGTGAACACCGAGCCCGCCGGCCTTTTCCGCCGGCGGCGCGAGCCCGATGCCGTCGTCATGTACCGACAAGACGATGATGTGATCCGCGTTCCTTAACTCCACGCGGATGTTGGCGGCTTGCGCGTGCTTGATCGCATTGTTGATGGCTTCCTGCGCGATTCGATAGAGATGCACCGCAACGTCTTCGTCCAACAGAACGATTGCGCCGGAGACCGCAAGCCGGCAGCGAATGCCAGACCAGGCCCGCGCCCCGTCGACCAGCGCCGCCAACCCATCCGCCAGTCCATCCGGGCCAACCTGGATCGGCGACAACCCTTTGGCCAGGGACTTCGCCTCCCCCAACGCCTGGCGCAGATAACGCGCCAAATCGCCGGCTGTTTTGGCCTCCTGCAATCGTTTTGCCTGCGTCAGTTTTCGTTCAAGGCTGTTGGCCAGCATTCCCACCGCCGTGAGCAGCTGCCCGATACCGTCATGAATTTCGCGGCCGATGCGCTCCTGCTCGGCGGCACTCACCTCGATGATCTGCCGCTCCAGCACCTTGCGCTCGGTGATATCCTGCAGCATCGCCTGCAACTCGACGATGGTACCGCCGGCATCACGTCCCGCTTCACCGTGGGCATGCACCCAACGACGGCTGCCGTCCACGCGTATCACCTCGACATCCAGATCGTAAGGCTTACCGTCTTGCAGCGTCTTATCCACTGCGGCGGAAAGGCGTCGCCAACTCTCTGCGCTGAAGTACCGTGAAAGTTCCTGATGACTGGTCGCGGGCAGGACCGGATCACGGCCGAATATCCCATAGAGTTCGTCCGACCATATCGTCATATCGGTGCGCAAA
>DFMR01000138.1 GCA_002376325.1 Proteobacteria bacterium UBA3588
TTCATCACAACAGGGTTCTATTGTCGATGTGCCAGCCTGCCGAGTCGCTGCACGCCGTCGGCCAGGGCGGTGCCGTCGGCCTGGCCGCAACTGATACGGATGTGGTGACGGTAATCGCCGCGCGGCGAGAAGATCACGCCGGGCGTCACGGCGATACGTTCGCGCAGCGCCGCCTCGTGCAGCTGCACGCCGTCGACGTGGGGCCGCAGTTCCACCCACAGCACGAAACCGCCCTGCGGCTGAGTCACCAGGGTGCCGTCCGGAAAGTGTTCCAGGATCAGGCGGCGCAGCTGTTCGCTGCGCTGTTGATAGGTGCGCGCCGCCTGCCGCACCACCCGTTCGTAGCCACCGTGGCGCAGATAGTTGGCCAGGGTGAGCTGCGGCAGGCCGGCGGTGGCCATGTTGCCCAGCAGCTTGAGATGTTCGAAGCGCTCGGCGTAGCGGCCGGGGAGCGCATAACCGATGCGCAGCCCCGGCGCCAGCGTCTTGGAAAACGACGAACAGAGCAGCACGTTGCCGCTGCGATCGAACGATTTCACCGTGGGCAGGCGCGGCGTCTGGAAACCGAGGTCGCCGTAGATATCGTCTTCGATCAGCGGCACGCCGTGCTCCTCCACCAGCTGCGCCAGCCGACGGCGGTGGGCCAGCGGCATGTTGGAACCGAGCGGGTTGTTGAAGCTGGGCACCAGCAGGATGGCGGCGATGCGCTGGCTCTCCAGGGCCTGTTGCAAGGCATCGAGGTCAACGCCCTCGCGCGGATGGGTCGGCAGCTCCAGCGCCTTCAGGCCCAACGCCTCGATGCACTGCAGGATGCCGTAGAAGGTGGGCGACTCGATGGCGACGGTGTCGCCGCTGCGTGCCACCGCCCGCAGCGACAGGGTGATGGCCTCCATGCAACCGTTGGTGACGATGATCTCCTCGGGACGGCAACGGCAACCGGCGCGCGCCAGGAAACGGGCGATCTGCGCGCGCAGTTCCGGGTTGCCGGCGGGCAGTTCGTAGCGGCCGATGATCTCCGGCTGGCGCCGGGTCAGCGCCCCCATCTCGCGCAGCAGCCGACGCAGCGGCAGCAGCTCCGGCCCCGGCGCGACGGCACCGAGGTTGAGTACGCCCGGACGGCGTGCCTCGCGCAGGATGTCCAGCGCCAAACGCGTCACCGTGATCGCCCCCGGCGCCGCCGACGGGCGGCTCATGGCCGGTTCGCAGGCCGGTTCGCAGGCCGCAGCCGCGGCGAAATAGCCCGACTTGGGCCGCGCCTCCACCAGCCCCTCACCCTCCAGTTGGCGGTAGGCCTGCAACGCCGTGCTGAGGCTGATGCCGTAGCGTCCGCACAGGGCACGCAGCGACGGCAGCCGGCTGCCGGCACCCAGGTCGCCGCTGCGAATCGCCAGCGCCATCTCCTGCGCCACCCGGGTGTAGAGAAATTCGCCGCTATCGCTCATCTGTTATGGTCGAAATGCATCACGTCTGTATCTGTTATGGTCCGAACGGCCAGCGTAAGCTCAAATCCCCGTCATCACAAGGAAGCGTCCATGGAACTGACCCTGTATCAGGTCGACGCCTTCGCCGACCGCCTGTTCGCCGGCAATCCCGCCGCCGTCTGCCCGCTGGAAGCATGGCTGCCCGAGGCGACCATGCAGGCCATCGCCCGCGAGAACAACCTCTCCGAGACCGCCTTCTTCGTCGCCGAGCCGGGCGGCCTACGCATCCGCTGGTTCACCCCCCACTGCGAGATGAAGCTGTGCGGCCACGCCACCCTGGCCTCCGCCTATGTCTATTTCCGCCACCTGGCGCCGCAGGCGGAACGGGTGGCCTTCAACTCTCTGAGCGGCCCGCTCACCGTCACCCGCGACGGCGACCTGCTGACCATGGATTTCCCGGCGCAGCCGCCGCAGCAGGTGGAGGCGCCGGCACTGTTGGCGTCGGCCCTCGGCGTCAAACCGCTGGAGACCTGCGCCGCCGACGACTGGCTGGTGCTGCTCGACAGCGCCGCGCAGGTGCGCCGGCTGCAACCGTCGATGGCCCTGTTGAAACAGCTGGAGCGGCGCGGCGTCATCGTCACCGCCCGCGGCGACGACTGCGACTTCGTGTCGCGTTTTTTCGTGCCCAAGTACGGCATCGACGAGGACCCGGTCACCGGCTCGGCCCACACCAAGCTGATCCCCTATTGGGCGCTGAAGCTGGGCAAGCCGCGGCTGCACGCGCGCCAGCTCTCGGCCCGCGGCGGCGAGCTGTTTTGCGAACTGCGCGGCGAGCGTGTGCTGATCGGCGGCCGCGCCGTCCCTTATATGATTGGCACCATTACCCTCTAACCGCACCAAAGCATGAACCGCGGGGCCGCCGCGGGGTCGTAAATTCATTAAAATCCGCTTTCCCCGTGGACCCCGTGGTTGGAGTTTTTTGAAAGGCCAAACGATGGAACAGCTACTGTCGCAACGCATCAGCAACGCCCGGCCCTCATTCATCCGCGAGGTGCTGAAGGTGGCGGACAATCCCGGCATCATCTCGTTCGCGGGCGGCCTGCCCAACCCGACGCTGTTTCCGGTCGCGGCACTGAAACAGGCATCCGCCGCCATACTCGACGAAGAGGGGGAGGCGGCGCTGCAATACACCGCCACCGAAGGTCACGGCGGGCTGCGCCGCTGGATTGCGGAGCGTTATCGGGCGACGCAAAACCTCGACATCGATCCTGGACAGATCCTCATCACCAACGGTTCGCAACAGGCGCTGGACCTGATCGGCAAGGTGCTGCTCGACGCGGGCGACGGCGTGGTGATCGAGCAACCGGGTTATCTGGGTGCGATCCAGGCGTTGACGCTGTACCAGCCGCAGTTCCTGCCGGTGGCGCTGGACGACGACGGCATCGACTGCGAAGGGCTGCGACACGCCCTCGACAACGGCCGGCCCAAACTGCTCTACACCGTGCCCAACTTTCAGAACCCGTCGGGGATCAGCTACAGCGAGCGGCGGCGGCGCGAGGTGGCGGCGCTGCTGGCAGGGCGCAAGGTCCTGCTGATCGAGGATAATCCCTACGGCGAGCTGCGTTTCGGCGGCGCGGTACCGACCTCGTTCCATGCGCTGCTGCCGCAACAGACGCTGCTGCTCGGCTCCTTCTCCAAGATCGTTGCACCGTCGCTGCGACTCGGCTGGATCGTCGCACCCCACTGGCTATTGCAGAAACTGATCATCGCCAAGCAGGCGGCGGATCTGCACACCAACGGCTTCTCGCAACGCTTGCTGCACCGCTATCTGCGCGACAACGACATCGACCGCCACATCGCCGCGATCACGGAGGTCTACGGCCGGCAGAAGGCGGCGATGGAACAGGCGATCGCGCATTATCTTCCCGCCGGGGTACGTATCACCGCGCCCCAGGGCGGCATGTTCCTGTGGGCCGAGCTTCCGCCGCAGGTGTCGGCCCTGCGGTTGTTCGAGGCGGCGCTGGAGAACGGCGTCGCCTTCGTGCCGGGCCATCCGTTCTACGTCGACCGCGACGACAGCAACACCCTGCGCCTCAACTACACCAATGCCGACACGGCCACCATCGACGACGGCATCCGCCGCCTCGGCGCCGCGCTGAAAACGCTGATGAGCTGACCCCGCGGCTGCCGCGTCGCCTGAAGTCACCCCACAAA
>DFMR01000084.1 GCA_002376325.1 Proteobacteria bacterium UBA3588
CTCGATGCCCATGCGCGGCAGGGTGTGGGCGAACAGATTGTAGGTGCCGCCGTAGAGGCGCGAGGTGGTGACGATGTTGTCGCCCACCTCGCACAGGGTCTGCACCGCGTAGGTGATCGCCGCCATGCCCGAGGCCACGGCCAGCGCACCCACGCCCCCTTCCAGCGCCGCCACCCGCTGTTCCAGCACGGCGTTGGTCGGATTCATGATGCGGGTGTAGATGTTGCCCGACACCTTCAGATCGAACAGATCGGCACCGTGCTGGGTATCGTCGAAGGCGTAGGAGGTGGTCTGATAGATGGGCACCGCCACCGCCTTGGTAGTGGGCTCCGGCGTATAGCCGCCGTGAATGGCAAGGGTCTCCAGTTTCAAGTCCGTCCCTCCTGGCAGGGTTCAAAGGCGAGTAGAGGTAACCGCGGGGCAGCGTGCGGCAACGATCGGAGAAAGCCGGCAGACGGAATTATCCATCCCCATATTCTCCGTGCCCCAACGGTCAATGCTCCGATGTTTGCACTCTTGCGATAGGCGCTCACATGGTGAGACGCCCCGATACTACCCGCAATCGGCGCGCCAACCGGTAAAATTGCGTTATGGATTTCCATCTTATCGATACGCTGCTGAGCTGGGTCGGCGCCCACCCCGCCTGGGCCGGCGGGGTGGTGATGCTGATCGCCTTCTTCGAGTCGCTGGCGCTGGTGGGGCTGTTCCTGCCGGGCGCGGTGCTGATGTTCGGCGTCGGCGCGCTGGTCGGCGCCGACACCCTGCCGCTGTGGCCGACCCTGGCCTGGGCCGCGCTCGGCGCCATCGGCGGCGACGGCGTCAGCTTCTGGCTGGGCAAACACTATCACCAGCGCATTCGCACCATCTGGCCGCTGCGCAGCCATCCGGAACTGCTGGCCCAGGCCACCAATTTCTTTTATCTCCACGGCGGCAAGAGCATCGTGTTGGGACGCTTCATCGGTCCGATCCGGCCGGTGATCCCGCTGGTGGCGGGGATGCTGGAGATGCCGACACGCCGCTTCATCCCGGTCAACGTCATCTCCGGCCTGCTATGGGCGCCGGTCTACGTGCTGCCGGGGATGGTGTTCGCTGCCACCCTCGGCATCGCCGCGGAGGTAGCGACGCGCCTCGCCCTGCTGCTCGGCACGCTGCTGATGCTGCTGTTCCTGGTGCTGTGGCTGACGCGCCGGTTGTTCAACCTCTATCACCGCCACACCTATCCCCTGCTGCGCTGGGCACTGGCCTGGGGCGAACGCCATCCACGCCTCGGCCGCCTGCCCGCCGCCCTGCTCGACCCGCAGCACAGCGAGGCGCGCGCCCTGACGCTGCTCGGCCTGCTGCTGCTGTGCGCCGGCGTCACCCTGTTGTGGGTGTTGCAGGCGATGGGCGGCATCCTGCCCAACCTGGACGAGATGGTAGGCAACGCCCTGGCGGCCCTCCGCACCCCCTGGGGTGACCCCATCCTGTTGAACCTCGCGGCCCTCGGCGACCGCGTGGTACTCGCGGCACTGTTTACCGCCGTACTGGGTTGGCTGGCATGGCGCCGCCATCTCCACGCGGTGCTGTTGTGGCTCTCCGCCGCGCTGTTCGCGCTGCTGTTCAGCGCCCTGCCGGGACTGTTGTTCGCCGCCGTCTCCAGCGCCACGCCGATCATCTACGCGGCCGTGCTGTACGGTTTTCTCGCGGTACTGCTCGGACACGAGGTGGACGAGCGATGGCGCTGGCTCATCTATGGAGCGGCGGCACTGTTGCTTAGCGCCATCGCCTTTGCTCTGCTCTATTTCGCCATGCAACGCCTGTCGGAGGTGCTGGCCGGCCTGTCGCTGGGGCTGTTGTGGGTGGCGCTGTTGGGCATCGGCTACCTGCGCCACGGCGGCAGCCGACCGGCCACCCGGCCGCTGCTGCTGGTGGCATTGCTGAGTCTCGCCGCGGCAGGCGTCTGGTATCACGCCGCCCGCTTCGATACCGAGCTCGCCCGCTATGCGCCCCGCTATCCCCAGCGCACCCTTGCCATCAACGCTTGGCAACGCAGCGGCTGGGCGCAACTGCCGGCGGAACGCGGCGATGTGCGCGGCCGCCGCCGCCAGCCGCTGACGCTGCAATACGCCGGAGCGCTGGCGCCGCTGCAACAGGCGTTGGCGCGGCAGGGCTGGCGGCCTGCGGTCAACGCCAACGCCGTCAACTGGCTGCAATGGCTGTCGCAACGTCCGGTGCTGGCGCGCTTGCCGGTGCTGCCCCAGGTGCATGCCGGCCATCGCCAGCGCCTGCTGCTGCTCAAGGTGGAGGGGGGGAAGGTGCTGGCCTTGCGCCTGTGGCCGGGCGACGCCGTGTTGCAGCCGGGCGCCACGCCGCTGTGGCTCGGCAACGTCGCCTACCTCGGCCCGATGACAATCCTCGGCACGTTTACCGTGCCGCGCACACTGAGCGACTTCGTCGCGCCGCTGCGCGTACTGCAACATGATTTGAAACTGGCGGGATGGTCGCCGCAACCGCAGCGGCGCTCAACCGGCGGCACGGTGCTGCTGCTGCGTGCGCCGTCTCATGAGTAATCGCCGCTGTCGAGCACGGCGCGCAACCGCTCCAGCCGCGCCAGCGGGTCGTCCATCTGCAACAGGTATTGCTTCAGCTCCAGCTTGAGCGGCAGCAGCTCCGCCAGCCGGGCGCCGAGCCAGGCGGCGTCGTCATAACGACGCTCCAGCTTGGCATAGGGATAGCCGAGCTGCTCGAGGATCTGCTGTAACGGCTCCACCATGGAGCGGTAGACCTCAGGCAGTGCGCAGTCGCTCTCCGGCGACAGCAGCTCCACCTCGCCGCGGCGCAGATGGTTGGGCAGCACCTCGCTGTCGACGATGCGGAAGCGGCGCTCGCCGCTGACCGTGATCCCGAGCAGGCCGTCGGCACGGCGGTCGAAATAGCTGATCCGCACCAGGGTGCCCACCTCATAAGGGATGGCCGCCTGTCCCACTTCGTCGCCCTCGCGGATCAGACAGACGCCGAAACCGCAGTCGTGCTTCATGCATTCGGTAATCATGTCGAGGTAGCGCGCCTCGAACACGCGCAGCGCCAGGGCGCCGCCGGGAAACAGGACGGTATGCAGGGGAAACAGCGGAAGGGTCAGCCTGCTCACGGTCGCCGTCCCTATTGCCCCCAGCGCGGCGCCAAGGTCTGGGCCACGCCGAGATGATCCAGGATGCGGGCGACCACGAAGTCGACCAGCTCCACCACCCGCTGCGGCTTGTGATAGAAGCCGGGGGCGGCCGGCATGATGGTCACGCCGAGGCGCGCCAGGGTCAGCATGTTCTCCAGGTGAATGGCCGACAGCGGCATCTCGCGCGGCACCAGGATCAGCTGCCGCCGCTCCTTCAGCATCACGTCGGCGGCGCGTTCAATCAGGTTATTGCTGGCACCGGTGGCGATGGCCGACAGGGTGCCGGTGGAACAGGGGCAGACCACCATCGCCCGCGGCGCGTTGGAACCGCTCGCCACCGGCGCCATCCATTGATCCTTGCCGTAGACCGAGAGCTGACCTGGTGCCGCACCGTAGCGGGCGGCGAAGAACGCCTCCATCTCGTCCGGCCGTCCCGGCATCTTGAGGTCGGTCTCGGTGGCGATCACCACCTGGGCCGCGGCGGAGACCATCAGATGGACCCGCTGTCCCGCCTGCAACAGGCACTCCAGCAGNNCTTGCCGTGGATACCACCGAAGCCGCCGTTGCTCATCACCAGGATGTGGTCGCCGGGCCGCGCCGCCCGGCTGATCGCGGCGACGAGGGTATCAATGTCAGAATAGACCACGCCCTGCCCTCCGAGTGGCTGCACCGCCGCCGCCAGGTCCCAGCCGAGGTCGGGCGGGCTGTAGAGAAACACCTGATCCGCTGCGGCCAGCGACGGCGCCAGGGTGGCGCGATGCACGCCCAGGCGCATGGTGTTGGAGCGCGGCTCCAGCACCGCCAGGATGCGGGCCTCGCCCACCCGGCCGCGCAGTCCGGCGAGGGTGGTGGCGATGGCCGTGGGGTGGTGGGCGAAGTCGTCATAGACGGTCACATCACGGGCCTTGCCGCGTATTTCGAGGCGGCGCTTGACGCTCTTGAACCCGGCAAGGGCCTCGATGGCCTGCGCCGCCGGTACCCCGGCATGGCGCGCCGCACCGATGGCGGCCAGGGCGTTATTAACGTTATGGCGACCGAGCAGTTCCCATTCAACCCGCCCCTGACGCCGGCCCTGCCAGAAGACGTCGAAGCGGCTGCCGTCGACAGCAACATCGCCGGCGTACCAACCGGCCGGCCCCGCCGTGTCGGCGGCGAAGTATTCCACCGGTGTCCAGCACCCCATGCGCAGCACCTCGTTAAGCGCCTCGTCCCCCACGGGGGCCAGCAGCAACCCCTCGCCCGGCACTGTCCTTACCAAATGGTGGAATTGCCGTTGGATGGCCGCCAGGTCGGGGAAGATGTCGGCGTGGTCGTATTCGAGGTTGTTGAGTATCGCCGTGCGCGGCCGGTAGTGGACGAACTTGGAGCGTTTGTCGAAGAAGGCGGTGTCGTACTCGTCCGCCTCCACCACGAAGAACGGGGTGTCGCCCAGGCGGGCCGAGATGCCGAAGTTCTGCGGCACACCGCCGATAAGGAACCCCGGCGCCATGCCGGCGTATTCAAGAACCCAGGCGAGCATGCCGGCGGTGGTGGTCTTGCCGTGAGTGCCGGCCACTGCCAACACCCACTTGTCGCGCAGCACGTACTCGGCCAGCCACTGGGGGCCGGAGGTGTAGGCCAGGTTGCGGTTGAGCACGTATTCGACCGCGGGGTTGCCGCGCGACAGGGCGTTGCCGATCACCACCATGTCGGTGGCGGCCGGAATTCCGGCCGGGTCCCAGCCCTCGGTCAGGGCGATGCCCGCGGCGGCGAGCTGGTCGCTCATCGGCGGATAGACCCCGGCATCCTGGCCGCTGACATCGTGGCCGGCGGCGCGCGCCAGCTGGGCGATACCGCCCATGAAGGTGCCGCAGATGCCGAGAATATGGATATGCATGTCAGCCTCCGTGGACGGCGAGCACGGTCAGCGCATAGGAAAGGACGGTGTAAACCACGGCATAGGCCGCCGCGATGGCACGGTTCACGTTCAGCGCATGGTGCAGGATATGCGCCGCCACCGCGACGGCCCATACCAGCAGCAGCAGCGACAACAGCGACGGCAGCGTCGGATCGGCGGCGCCGAACACCACCCAGGCGCTGAGCGGCAACAGCGGTAAATCCAGCAACACCTCGCTACCGAGCAACGCCGTGGCGGTCTGTTCCAGGCGCGCGGGTCGCCGATACAGCAATAGCAGACCGTAGACCACCGCCAGCGGCAGCAGGGTATCGAGCAGCGCCATCAGTAGCGACTCCACCAGCGGCGCCGAAAACAGTTCGAGCACGACGTCGATCAGCCAGTGGACCGCCAATGCCAGCCCGAGCAGAAAAGCCGACGCCGGCAACTGCTGCGGGCCGGCCCGAAACAGGCAGATATCGACAAAGACCTTGAGCAACTTGTTCATAGTGACAGACACCTGCACTGAAAACGCGCGCCCATGATACCTTCCGTGCTGTTACAGCGGCAACGAAGCTGCATCGCCCGTATACTGTCCCTATTTCCATGGAAACCATCGCCCTCATGCCACAACGCTATATTGATAACAGCGCCGACCTGCGCGTCTTGTGCAGCGAACTGCAATCCCACGCGTGGTTCGCCCTCGACACCGAGTTCATGCGCGAGAAGAGCTACTACCCCCTGCTCTGCCTGATCCAGGTGGCGACGGAGGATGTGGTCGCCTGCATCGACCCGTTCGGCATCGACGACCTGGGACCGCTGCTCGACCTTCTGTATGACCCGCACATCACCAAGGTATTGCATGCAGCGCGCCAGGATCTGGAGATATTCCACGTCATGCGCGGCCGTCCGCCGGCCCCGGTGTTCGACACCCAGCTGGCCGCCACCCTGCTCGGCCACGGCGATCAGATCGGTTACGGCGCCCTGGTCAAGGAGAGCCTGGGGGTCGAACTGGAGAAGGCCCACAGCCGCGCCGACTGGAGCCAGCGGCCATTGAGCACAGAACAACTGGACTACGCCGCCGACGACGTGCGCTACCTGGCACAGCTCTACCTGCGACAACTCGACGCGTTGGAGGAGAGCGGCCGGCTGGCGTGGCTACAGGAGGATTTTGCCGTCCTCAGCGATCCGCGCACCTACGACAACCCGCCGCTGGAGGCGTGGCAGCGCATCAAGGGGGTGCAGCTGCTCAAGGGGGGACAGCTCGCGGCATTGCAAAGCCTGGCCGCCTGGCGCGAACGGCAGGCCCAGGAGAGCGACCGTCCGCGCCGCTGGATACTCAAAGACGAGATCCTGTTCGACATGGCGCGCCACCAGCCCGACAGCCGCGACAAACTGGCGCGCATCCGCGGCCTGGAGAAAGGGTTGGTCGAACGCTACGGCGCATTGTGGCTGGAATTGCTGCAACAGGCCCGGCAGACACCCCAGAGCGAATGGCCGCAGCTGCAACGGCCGCCGCGCCTGACACCGGAGCAGGAGGCGCTGGCCGACGCAATGATGGCATTGCTGCGATTGCGGGCGCAGCAGCACCGGGTAAGCCCCGCCGCACTCGGCGCCCGCCGCGAGCTGGAACGACTGCTGCTCGGCGACCCGCAGAGCGCCTTGCTCCACGGCTGGCGCGCGGTCCTCGCCGGCCACGACCTGCAACGGCTGCTGCGCGGCGAACTGGTGCTTCAGGTCACCGACGGCCACCTCAGCGCCGCCGGCCCATAGCGGACGGCAACCGGTGGCGACGCTCCCGCATCAGGACGGCAACCGCTTTGCCTGGCGCAACGGCAACCGCTTCGAGCTGCTGGTGGACGGCGGCCGCTTCTTCCCGGTGATGCTCACCGCCATCAAGTCGGCACAGCGACATGTGCTGCTGGAGATGTATCTGTTCGAGTCGGGGCGCATCGGCACCGAATTCATTGATGTCCTCACCGCCGCCGCGGCGCGCGGCGTGCAGGTCTATCTGTTGCTGGACGACTTCGGCGCCCGCGAGCTGCATCGCCACGACCGCCACCGGCTGATCACCGCCGGGGTTCATGTCGCGTTCTACAACCCGCTGCGCTACGGCGCACTACGGCGCAACCTGTGGCGCGATCACCGCAAGCTGCTCACTATCGACGGCACCGTTGCCTTTGTCGGCGGCGCCGGCATCACCGATGAATTCTCCGCCGCCGATCCGCGCCATTGGCACGACGTCATGCTCACCATCCGCGGCCCCGATGTGGCCGACTGGCAGCGGCTGTTCGAACAGACCTGGAACGCCTGGGGTCGACCCCTGCTGACGCTGCCGCGGGTGCCGCTCACGCCGCTGCCCGACGGACGCGCCGGCCGCGTCACCCTGAACGAACCGACCCGCATGGAGATCAAGCGTTCGCTGGTAAAGCGGGTACGCAACGCCGAGCGCCGCGTCTGGATCTCCACCGCCTATTTCATCCCGTCCTGGAAGATTCGCCGCGCCCTGCGCCACGCCGCGCGCCAGGGCGCCGACGTGCGCCTGCTGCTGCCCGGACCGCACACCGACCACCCCGCCGTGCGCCACGCCGGGCGCCGCTACTACACCAAGCTGTTGGCCGCCGGCGTGCGTATATTCGAATACCAGCCGCGCTTCCTCCACGCCAAGATGCTGCTGTGCGACCATTGGGTCTCCATCGGCTCCAGCAACATCGATCGCTGGAATCTCAGTTGGAATCTGGAGGCCAATCAGGAGATCGATGACCAGAATTTCGCCAAGCAGGTGGCCGCGCTGTTCGAGGCCGACTTCGCCCAAAGCCGTGAATTTCTCGTGACGCAATGGCGCCAGCGCTCCCTGCGCCGCCGCTTGCAGGAACGTTTCTGGGGGGTTGTGGAGTTATGGCTGGAACGCTTCAGTCAGCACCGCGGCCCGCGCCCGCGGCGCTGAGTATTCCGGAGCCGGAGTTTTTGGCATCAAAACAGTGACGCCGCCACCTCAAGCCACGACGTTGAGGTTCTGGCCCAGATGAGCCGGCAGGTTTTGGGCGGGGACCGGTTGTGGAAGCGCCTGCAACAGCGACAAGGCACCCGCCGCTTGCACATCCAGAGTCTTGCGCAGGACGGTAACGGCGGCGTCGGCGCCCGCCTGTTGTGTCTTCATCGCAGTCGCCGCGCCGGCTATGGAAGATATGTCCATCATTGCGCCCTCCGGATAAGTGCTGAACCGTTAGCGGCCGCGGCGGAGGGAACTTTAGCCCCTTGGCCCACGGGGAGAGGCGTGGCAACATGGCGCCATGAAAATTTGCATCGTTTCCGACAGTCACGACAACCGGCCGCTGCTTGCGGCGGCGGTGGAAGAAGCCAAACAACGCGGCGCCCAGGCGGTGCTCCACTGCGGCGACGTGGTAGCACCGACGGCGCTGCGCGCATTGCAGAAATTCGGCCTGCCGGTGCATGTCATCCACGGCAACAACATGGGCGACACCTATGCCATGTTCATGTTGGCGCAGGAACCTGACAGCGTGGTGCACTACCACGGCCAGGACGCGGGGTTGGAGCTGGGCGGCCGGCGCATCTTTCTCGTGCACTACCCCCACTACGCCCATGCCCTGGCGGTCACCGGCGATTGGGACGTGGTCTGCTGCGGACACGATCACCGGCCCGCGATCAAGCAGATCGACACCATCAAGGACGGCACGACGTTGCTGCTGAATCCCGGTACGGTTGCCGGCGTCGGCCCGCGCGCCACTTATATCTACGGCGACCTGGCGACGCTGGAATTCGAGATCTGCGACGTGCCGGGAGGGAAGTAGGAGCGCCTATGGCGCGATGAGATTCC
>DFMR01000081.1 GCA_002376325.1 Proteobacteria bacterium UBA3588
GGATGGACTTATGCCGCGGAGGTTTGCCCTGCGGGTGCTTTACGCCTTCTGGGTACGCGGAGCGGCGTTGCAGGTTGTTTCCGGGAAGCGGCGACGCCATCCGCGCCGCGCCATGACGGCATGTTGACGTGCGTGCCGTTATCCTTGCGGCCGATTTCACCTCGCGGTCGGGACTGCGCAGCGCGCATCGCCGGCAGCGATACAATGCGATTAGTCATGGCCGTCCGGGCCGATCACCCTTATCGTGGCGCTTCGGGCGGGCTTGAATCCAAGCGATGACGAGGAGGTATTTCGTGGCGCAGACGACGTGGCAATTTCCGGTGCGCACATTGCACTGGACCATTGCGATTGCCGTAACCTTTCAGCAGCTGACCAGCCTGTTCATGCCTTATCCGGGAACCCAGTATCTGTTTCCCTACCATGAGTATGTCGGCCTGCTGGCCAGCCTGGCGCTGTTGCTGCTTTGGCTTTACAGCTACTCGGTCTACGATTTGCGTCTGCTGTTTCCGTGGGGCAAGGCGGGACGTCAAGTGGTGGCGGCCGAAACCCGCGCCCTGTTGCGCCGCCGTCTTCCGGCCGGCGGCCACCGGGTCGGTCTCTCCAGCTTCATCCACGGTCTCGGCCTACTGGCCGCGAGCGGCTGCGCCGTGACCGGCACCATGATGTTCACCATCGTGCCGCCGGGCCACAAAGGTGTGGCGTCGGACCCGGTCGCCTTCACCCACTACGCGCTGGAACACAAGTTCTTCGGCACCCTGCTGTGGATCTACATCGCCGGTCACATCCTGTTCGCCCTGATCCACCAGTTCAGCGGCGACAACGTGTTCGGCGCGATCTTCTCCCTGGCCCGCGACGAGCAGCCGCCGGAGGATGCCGGGAAGGAATGAACCGCGAAACGGCGGGAACCACCGAATTCACCGCAGGCAGGAATCGGACTATCGAACGCCCTTTAATCTTGGCGAGAGCCTTAGTTTTTGAACAACAACAAACACCGAACTCTCGCCAAGACGTCAAGCCCGCCAAGGATTGGGTGAACACTCGGTGAATTCGGTGTTTTCGGTGGTTCACGCCGTTTTTCAGCCGCGCCGTTCGTCGCGCGGGAAGTAGCGGCTCGGCGGTGCGCCGAGGGTGCGGCGGAACATGGCGATGAAGGCGCTGGCGCTGTCGTAGCCCAGCTCCTGAGCGACGCGGGTGATGCGCTGGCCGCGGCCGAGGCGGTCGATGGCCTCCAGTAGCCGCAGCCGCTTGCGCCATTCGGAGAAGGTGAGCCCGGTCTCCTTGACGAACAGCCGCGCCAGGGTGCGGGCGCTGGCCCCGGCCACTTCGGCCCACTGTTCCAGGCCGCGGCCGTCGGCCGGCGCCTGCATAAGGCCGTTGATCACCCGTTGCAGCCGCTTGTCCCGGGCCATCGGCAGGTGCAGCGCCGCCGGCTGCAGTTCGCCCAACTGGTCCAAAATCACCTCCATCAACCGCCGCGCCGGTCCTTCCGCTTCGTAGTCGTGGCCCAGTTCGGCGGCCCTCAGGATCAGCTGGTGCAGCAGCGGCGGCACGTTCATCACCCGGCACTCGGCCGGCAGATCGGCGGCCCGCGCCGGCTCCACGTACAGGGCGTGGAGCGTCACCGAGTCGGCGGCGATCACCTCGTGCTCCATCGCCGGCGGCACCCACACCATCTGCCGCGGCGGGACGATCCAGGCGCCGCTGCGGCTGATCACGCGCAACACCCCTGAAACCGTATAGAGCATCTGGCCGCGCGGATGGCTGTGCCAGGCGACACGCAGGCCGCCCGCGACGGTGGAGGCCACGGCGAGGATGGGGCGTTCCGGATCGGCGACATAGCCGCTCGGAGGAGGGGCGAGGGATGGCAGTACGGCGATATTCATTGGCGAATTATAGGTATCCGGCCAGCAAGTCGGGAATCATACTAAAAAACTCGAGCTATCTCGAAATACGGGATACGAAGTATCTAACCACGGGGGATGGGGGGAACATAGGGGATTAATTAATCGCCAAATCTAGCGGCCGGCCTGATGCCTCCCTCAACCGCATATTTCCCGGTAATTTCGTGACCTTTGCATTTTGTTGTCCAGATCAAAACGGAACGCACCGACCGCCATGACCCAACGCCGTTCGCTGACGACACGCCTGCTGCACCCCTCACTCCTGTTCGCCGCCGCCGGCCTGGCGCTGGCCCTTGGTCTGCTGCTGTTTCCGCCGGCCGCCTTCACGCCGGCGGAGAGCCGGGCGGCGGCGCTGGCGGTAGCGGCGATCGGCTTCTGGGCCACCGGTGCCATTCCGGAACACCTCACCGCGCTGCTGTTCTTTCTCTTTGCCATGCTGTTTGCGGTGGCGCCGGCGCCGGTGGTGTTCAGCGGCTTCACATCGGTGGCCTTGTGGCTGGTATTCGCCGGCCTGGTGATCGGCGTCGCGGTACGCGCTACCGGTCTGGGGGAGCGCATTGCGCGTCACGTGGCGCGTACCCTCGACCGCAGCTACTTCGTGCTCATCGGCGGCCTGGTGGCGCTGGGCGTGATGTTCGGTTTTCTGATGCCCTCGTCGATGGGACGCGTGATCCTGCTGGTCCCCATCGCCCTGGCGGTGGCCGACCACTTCGGCTTTGCCCCGGGTTCCAAGGGCCGCACCGGGGTGGTGCTGGCGGCGGCCTTCGGCACCCACGTGCCGACCTTCGCCATCCTGCCGGCCAACGTGCCCAACATGATCCTGGTGGGCGCCTCGGAGACCATCTACTCGGTGTCGCCGCTGTACGGCGAGTATTTCTGGTTGCACTTCCCGGTGCTGGGACTGCTCAAGGCGGTGGTGCTGGTGCTGCTCATCGTCTGGTTGTTTCCCGACCAGCCGCGGGCGGCGGGGCCGGAGGCGTTGGTGACGCAGCCGGTGACGCTGGACGAAAAGAAGCTGGCCTGGGTCCTGGCGATCGCGCTGGCGTTGTGGATGACCGACTCGATCCACCACATATCGCCGGCCTGGGTCGCGCTGGGGGCGGCAGTGCTGTTGATGCTGCCGGGTTTCGGCATGATCACCACGCAGCAGTTCAGCCGCGACATCAACTACGGTTCGATGTTTTTCGTCGTCGGCGTGATGGGGCTGGGGGCGATGGTTTCCAAGTCGGGTTTGGGCGACTGGCTGGCGCACGGGCTGTTGTCGGTGATCCCATTGCGGCCGGGTCACACCGCGGTGAACTTCAGCGCGCTGGCCTTCACCTCGCTGATGACCGGCGTGGTCACCACCCTGCCGGGAGTGCCGGCGGTGTTGACGCCGCTGGCGGGCAAGATGGCGCTGGCCACCGGCCTGCCGCTGCGCAGCGTGCTGATGTCGCAGGTGCTGGGATTTTCCACCACGCTGCTGCCGTATCAATCGGCGCCGCTGGTGGTTGGGGTGCAGCTGGCGGAAGAGCGGCTGGCTTCGGCCGCCAAGCTGTGCATCTTTCTCGCCGTCATCACCATCGCGGTGCTGTGGCCTCTCGACTACCTGTGGTGGCACCTGACCGGCTGGTTGTGATGTCACTGCGGCAATGGCGGCACAATGGCACCGATGTCGTCCAGCCTCAGCCGCAGCGCGTCGACGCAGTCGGGGTCGAACAGGGTGCCGCGATGCTGGCCGATATAGTCCATGCCCTCGGGGACCGACATGCTGTGGTGATAGATGCGCCCGTCGGTGAGCGCGTCGAATACGTCGGCCACCGCAGTGATGCGCCCCGCCAGCGGGATCGCCTCACCGGCGGTTCCCCGTGGGTAGCCGCTGCCGTCGAACCGTTCGTGGTGGGTCAGGGCGATATCCGCGCCCAGTTGCAGCCCGTCCGACATGCCGTTCTTCAATATCTCGTAGCCGAGCTGCGGGTGAGCGCGCATTACCTGGCGGTCCTCGTCGGAGAACCGGCCGGGCCGGCGCAGCACCTCGTCGGGGATGCCGATCTTGCCGATGTCGTGCAGCGACGCTCCCCATTCGATGTGGCGGCACTCCTGCTCCGGCAACATCAGGGCACGGGCGATGATGCCCGCGATACGTCCGGTGCGATAGTCGTGGGCGCCGGTCACGGAATCGTGCAGCGCATCGGCGCAGGCCAGCACCTCACGCTCGGTAAAGCGGTGCGGGTAGCGCCGGGCGGCGCGATCGAGGGCGGCATGCAGCGCTTCCCGCTGCCGCGCCGATTCGAGCAGCAGGCGGCAGCGTTGCTGCCACTCCCAGGCGGCCACCGGGCGCTTGATATAGTCGGTGGCGCCCAGCGCAATGGCCTGCAGCGCCTCCAGCGGACGTTCGCCGTCGATCTCGATGAGGATCGGCAGATGATGATCCTCCTGACGCAGCAGCATGGTGGCGCGCAATACCAGGGAGGTGTGTTGCGCGCTCGCCACCGCCAGCAGCGGGTGGCGGCAACGCGCCAATCCGACAAGCTCCTCGGTGTCGGTGCAACACTCGACACAGACCCGCCGGTCGATCGTTGCGACGGTCTCTTTCAGGTAGTCGCAGCGCTCACGGCTGTCGGCAAATATCAATATCGGGTACATGGCTATGCTCCACGCCCTTTAGTGCTTAGTGTAGTCAAAGCGACCGTGCCTGTGCCCGAGGCATTGGGATAACCATGCAAACGGTGCAGTTTCCAATGCCTTGCGTCTGTACTGCCGACGTCTATGCTGTGCGATACCGCAGCCCCGCGCCTTCAGCGCTAGAGACGCCGTGATGGCCGGGCGGTGCGCTGGCAAGTTCGTGTTCCGTCATGGATTCCGCCCGCCTCGTTGCCTCGGCCGTTAAAAGGCACGGCACCGGATCTCCGGAAACTCGGCGTTGGTCGTGTCCGCGTGAGCACGGCCGTATTTCTGCACTACTGTGTCCGCGTTAGGCGGATATCGAACGGAGGGAATCGTTATGAAGCAACTCACCATCGACACCCCAGTGGTTGCGTCGTGCACGGTCGGTGAATGTGCCTACAACCTCGACAACAGTTGCCGTGCCCGGGCGATCACCGTCGGCGACGGCGTGCATCCGGGCTGCGATACCTTTTTCATGGAGAGCGGCCATGTGCATGAGAGCAAGCGTGTCGCCGGCATCGGCGCCTGCAAGGTGACGCAATGCCGGTTCAATGACGATCTGGAATGTATCACCGAGGCGATCAGCGTAGGGCGGGCCGGCTCGTCGGTAAATTGCATGACATTCGCGGCGCGCTGACTCGGAGACGCGACCATTGAAATGCCGGCCGATGCACGAATCGCACACTCATAACGCATGGGAGCGGCTCCGCCGCGATAAACGAAGTCGCGGCGGAGCCGCTCCCACCGAATAGATGGAACCGTTGATAGCGATAGGTGCGATTCGTCTGGCTCCGCCAACTCGTCGTGTGCGGTACGCAGCGCCGTTGCCACTGCTTAGTGTGACGACGCGTCGTCACGAATCCGATCGAGGCCGGCGAACACGCCGTTGCTGCTCTCCTCCATCGCTCCGACGGCGCTGTGCAGCGCGTGGTAATCGAGCGGTTGTTGCCCGATCAGGTCGAAGACGCCGCGAGTGCTGTCGTGCACGCCGGCGTGTGGGCGCTCCAACTCGTTGTAGTATTTCGACTGCGAAAAGAACTGGCGGCCGTCGCCTTCGTAGTACCACTTTCCCAGGCGGCAGTTGTGGTGATCGACAAATTTGAACGCCGCTTCCCGTTTGTTGATCGACAGATAGGTATTCACCTTCCAGATCACGTGGTCGAGTTTGGCGAGGCTCATGAATACGCTGTCGGCGATGATGGCGACGTCGCCAAATGATGTTTTGACGCCGCCGTGGATATTGCGCAGACGCGTTCTGAAATCCGCCACCGTATTGTCCACCGCCTTGGCATCGTCCACGAGGTCGACGGAATTCCGCTCCACCTCGGAGACGTTGTCCAACATGGCATCGATGATGCCGCGGATATCGCTGACCGCAGACTGCGTCTTGTTGGCCAGACTGCGCACCTCGTCAGCCACCACGGCAAAGCCGCGCCCGGCTTCACCTGCACGCGCCGCTTCGATGGCTGCGTTCAGTGCCAACAGATTGGTCTGTTCCGAGACGCCCTGGATGAGCGTCAACACCGAGCTGATTTTCCCAGCGTGTTGCGAAAGGTTATACACCACGGTATGGGATTGCTCAGAGACCCCGGCCAGCTTATTGAGCGTTGTCGCGATATCGCCGATTTCGCCGGCGATGCGATCGAAGTCGGCGCCGATGTCGTCGACCACCGAAAGGGTGTTCTTCGCCGCGTTGACGGCATTGGCGATGTTGCCCTGGATATCCAACAGGCCGGTGCGAACATGTTCGTTTTCGAACGTCATCAGGCCGTTCAATTCATCCTCGCGCGTGCTGCCGTTACGCGCCTCCTCCAACTCGCCACGCAAGCGCTCGAGTTCGGCGCCGAGGGTACGGTTTTCAGCGTTGCTGTCACGCAAATCGTTTTGCAGCTGTTCAAGCGCCGATCGGTGTTTCGCCTTTGAGATGAACATCGCCCCACCCCGATGAAATTGATAACCTCATCGTAGATTCTCGCTGAATTTTTCGGATTGTGAAGCAGAAAATACCACTGGAACGATATGGTCCGGTCGCAGTGATAATGCCGCACTGAACGGGTCGACTACCGTCACGGACGCAGTGGCAACGCGAATCGGTGCGAAAAGGGATTTGGGGGCCGCCGGTCGATACAGCAGCGCCGCGTCGTGTTTAACGGCGTATGAACAGGTTTAATGCCGGCCTGGTTGCGGCACAACATGCGGGTAGGTTGTGCCGCAACCAGACTGCAGTACGGAGCCTAGAAACGCAACCCGAGCTTGACCCCGTAACTGGTTGCGTCGCCGGTGCGGTCCGCCTCCAGATCGAGGTTCATCAGGCCCAGGTTGACGTTGGTGCCGACGTAGTACTTGGTCAGCGTGAAGCGTTCCGCTTTCAGGGTTGCCACCTGCTGCGGCGTGCTGTCGACCCATACCTCGCCGATGCCGGCGTAGGGGGTGAGCATGGCCACTCCTTTCGAGACGGTGAGATCGATGCCGCGGGTATCGAAACTCAACTGGCTGACGCCGCTCAGATGGGAGTAGGTGGCGCGCACGGCGACGGCCGGCATGGCGATGCCGCCGGGGATGAATGCGTAACGGATCTCGGCGCCGGTCAGGCTGATGTTGCTGTTGGGCACTTTGCTGACGAAGGCGCCGACATCGATGCCGAACGGCAGCCCCTTGTCCAGATGCACCTTGGGCACCATCAGCGTCTTGATGCTGGAGTTGTTGCTTGCCTTGTCGAAGATCGCCGGGTGGGCAAGCTGCGTGGCCGTCACCTCGACGCCGACGTCGAAGCCGGTGATCCCGAGCGGTTCCGCCGGCAGCAGCGGCTTGTAGCTCAGCGCCGCGCCCATATCCTCGGAGAACAGTCGAAACTCCTGTTGCGTCAGCGGCG
>DFMR01000054.1 GCA_002376325.1 Proteobacteria bacterium UBA3588
TGGGGCCGCAGGATTTCAACAGCGATTTTTGAGGAGGAGCCGCCTCCCACGGGTCAGTTGATGCCTGTTTATGATGGCTCGATTGGTGATCTCGGTCATCAGTTGCAGCCGGGCTCCTTGGATGAATAAAAAGAGGCCGCCTGATCCCAGGCGGCCTCTTCATTTCCACGGCGCGAAACTACGGCACCGCTCGCACCACGAATTACTTGTGGGCGCGGTTGTGCACCAGGTCGTCGACCACGGCCGGGTCGGCCAGGGTGGAGGTGTCGCCCAGGGTGTCCGTCTCGTTGGCGGCGATTTTGCGCAGGATGCGGCGCATGATCTTGCGGGAACTGGCGTAGGCAGGCCCGAGAATGCTTAAGCGCTCCGCAGGTTCGTTGCGGTATTCAGCAGGTTCAACTGCGCGGGCAGGCACTTCGAATAGAGATCGTAATTGTCTACCACGGTGCGGCGCGCATTTTCTCGCAGCGTCGCATAGGCGCCGGGATCCTTGAGCGCATCCACGACGCTGTCTGCAATCTCGTCGGCAGAGAAGAAGTCGACCAATATCCCGTTTTCGTTGTCGCGCAACACCTCCATCACCGGCGGGGTGCTCGACCCGATCAGCAGGCAGCCGGTTGCCATCGCCTCCAGCATGGACCACGAGAGCACGAACGGAAAGGTGAGATAGACATGGGCGCTGGATATCTGCAATACGTTGAGGAAGACCGGGTAGGGCACCTTGCCGAGGAAATGCACGCGTTCGAGGTCGAGCGAATCGCCCAGCTCCGCCAGCATCTGCTGTCTATAGGTCTGGCCATTGCCAAGACCGGGGCCGTAGCTCGTTTCGTCGCCGCCGACGATCACCACCTGCGCATTCGGGCGTTGCGCGAGTATTCTCGGCAAGCTGCGCATGAAGCTGGGGAATCCGCGGTAGGGCTCCAGATTGCGTGCTACGTAGGTCACTACCTCGTCGGCAGCGGTTAGCTCGCGCCCGTTCGGCAGCTTGACGCGTGCCCGCGGATTGGGCGCGGCGACGCGCGTGTCGATGCCTTCGTGCACGATGTGCAGGATGGATTGATACCGTTCGGGATAGAGCGAAAATTGCCATTGCGTAGGCGTTTGACCGAGATCGACCGTGTCCAGCGCCAGCAGGTTGCCGAGATTCTTGGTCCGGAGGCGTGGGCGGGTGTCGAAAATATCGGGTTCGTTCGGATCAAAACCGACGTCCGCGCCTTCGAAGCGGTAGAAGAACTCGAAATAGCCGATGAGCGGCGTCGTGGGAAACACATCTTTCAGGTACCAAATCTCGCCCCAGCCGTTGTGGCCCAGCATCACGTCGGGCACGAAGCCGGAATTTCGTAACTCCAGTGCCGCTCGGGCGACCACCTGGGCGTTGATTACGCCCGCTTCGGCGTCGCGCAGGTAGTGATGCACCTTGTCGGTGACCGGTCGGTGGGGCTTGTAGACGATCTTGCGCACACCGGGCAGCGTGACGTCCTTGCGCTGCGTGATGAACACCACTTCGTTGCCCGGTTGCGCGCCCAGATAGCGGGCCAGATGCAGGTACTGCCCCGGAAAGTTCTGGTGTACGAACAGTATCTTCATGCGTCATCCCCCATTAGCGGGAAGCGCATCGCGCAGAGATCCAGGTATTCATGAGGTTGCCGCGGGCTGCTATGGGTGGTCTGTGCCGCAATTCGGTGATCGATGCTCTGCAAGGGGTCGATGACAGTCATTCCTTTGCTCTTTTCGCCCGGCGGTGCGGGCTGTTCTATATCTGCTTGGGTAGCCATTCTGCCGCGCGGAGCAGGGTGGCCCAAAAGCCCCAGAAAGTAATTGGCGCATAACGTTAACAGGAATTCCCAATTTGACGCTACCCCGTCGCCGGCCCGTGGGCCGAAAATCGGTGTGAACAACGTCACGCTGCTTAACAAGTTATTAACGTGTTCTTAACCTGTTCGAATTTAATCTTCTTGCCACTCGGAACAACCATGATGCATCTGTGGTTTAGTGCACGAATTTAATCAGCTATAAGGACGGCGGCACCGAACCATGGACAGGTTGACGGCACTGGCAGCAAAGGCTGCAGCGCGATGGCGACAACGGAGCGACCAGCGGCCCGTACGCCGTCAAGTTACCGCGAGCCTCGCCACCGAAGATGTTGTCTGGGCACTCGGCAGCTTCTGCGCCCTCAATCGCAAACCGTTCGATCCCGAACTCCTCGTCCGCCAGTTTCCGCCGCCGTATACCGCCGATTCACTGATCCACGCCGCCCGTGCCCTGGGCTTTCGCATCAAGCGCAGCGAGTGCGAAGCGTCTGCCGTCGCCTCCCTGAGCTTCCCCTGCATGGCGCTGCTGCACCGGCAGGAGCCGCCCGCGCCGGAATCGCCGGTTGAAGAGACGCTCGCGGCAGCCGATGAATCGCAGTCCGAATCGCCCGCCGATGCACCGTCCGCCGCTCCTGAACCGCAGCCGGCCGACGCCGCGATACCGGCTCAGCTCCCGGTGCGTCCCGCGATCGTCATCCAGGCCGACGAAAAGCAGGTGGTGCTGTTCGAAGCGGGCACCAACACGCCGTCCACGCTTCCTCTCGATGAATTCGCCGCGCGCTACGCCGGCATTGCCTTCCAACTGGCGCCGGAGGCTGCGGCGCTGCGCGACCCCGACGCGGTGCGTGCCTCCGCCAGCGAATTCGGTTTCCGCTGGTTCGTCCCGGAGCTGCTCAAGCACCGTCAGGTGTGGCGCGACGTCCTCATCGCCTCGCTGGTGATCCAACTGCTGGCGCTCAGCATGCCGCTGTTCACCCAGGTGGTGATCGACAAGGTGATCGTGCATCGTACCGAGAGCACGCTCATCGTCATCGCCGTCGGCCTGGTGGTGATCAACGTCTTCACCTCGCTGCTGTCGTGGGTGCGCCAATATCTGGTGCTGCACACCGGCAACCGCGTCGATGCGGTGCTCGGCGCCGCCGTGTTCGAACACCTGTTCAAGCTGCCGCCGCGCTACTTCGAGCAGCGCCCCACCGGCGTCATCACCGCGCGTCTGCGCGGCGTCGAGACCATCCGCGAGTTCGTCGCCAGCGCGGCCGTCACGCTGATCCTCGACCTGCCGTTCCTGCTCATCTTCGTCGGCATCATGCTCTACTACAGCGTCACGCTCACGATGATCTCCCTCGCCATGATCGGCGCCATCATGATCCTGAGCCTCATCATGGCGCCGGTGTTCCGCAACCGGCTCAACGAGCAGTTCCTGCTCGGCGCGCGCAACCAGGCGTTCACCACCGAATATGTCGCCGGCCTGGAGACGATGAAGAGCCTGCAGATGGAGCCGCAGATCAAGGCGAAGTACCACGACTATCTCGCCGACTATCTGCGCTCCGGTTTCGGCGTGCGCCAGATCGCCAATACCTACAACGTCGTCGCCAATGCGCTGGAGCAGGGCATGACCCTGCTCATCCTGGTGGCCGGCGCCTACATCGTCATGCAGCGGCCCGACTTTACCGTCGGCATGCTGGTAGCCTTCCAGATGTTTGCCGGCCGCGTCTCGCAGCCGCTATTGCGCATCGTCGGCCTCTGGCAGCAGTTCCAGCAGGCGCGCATGTCGGTCGAGCGCCTCGGCGACATCATGAACGCACCGCCTGAACCCTACGCCGTCACGCCCAGCCGCGTGCGCGAGGGGCAGGGCCTGATCGAAATCGAGGAGCTGGGTTTTCGCTACGCCGATACCCAGCCGTTCCTCTACCAGCAGTTCAACCTGACCGTGCAGCCCGGCCGCGTCGTCGCCATCATGGGGCCGTCGGGTTCCGGCAAAAGCACGCTCGCCAAACTGTTGCAGGGGTTCTATCAGCCGGTCAACGGCGCCATTCGTCTCGACGGCACCGACCTGCGCCACCTCTCCGCCAACGAACTGCGCCACACCTTCGGCGTGGTGCCGCAGGAGACCATCCTCTTCTCCGGCACGGTCTACGACAACCTGCAGATGGCCAATCCGCACGCGACCTTCGACGACATCGTCCGTGCCTGCCGCATGGCGGAGATCCACGACGCCATCGAAAAGCTGCCTAAGGGCTACCAGACCGAGATCGGCGAGCGCGGCGCCGGCCTTTCCGGTGGCCAGAAACAGCGCATCGCCATTGCGCGGGCGCTGCTCAAGCAGCCGAAGATCCTGCTATTCGACGAGGCCACCAGCAGCCTCGATATGCAGACGGCCGAACACTTCGCCGCCACCATCAATCAGTTCAAAGGTAAGGTGACGATGCTGTTTATTGCACACTCGTTGCCGAGGAATCTGCATGTAGATGAGGTGGTGCGTATTGGCAGCGGGCACGTTGCGACGGTGGGTGTGGCGCAGGCAATGCAGAGCGAATGATGAAAGAGAGACAATCCATGAAGAAGACTATCTATTTTGGTTTAGGCATTTTGCTCGCAACGGCAGCGTGTTCCATTCCACCTGCGCTGGCGGCAAGTTTTGACTGCGCTAAGGCACAGACACGGGTCGAGAAATTCGTGTGCAACGACTCGTTTATCTCTAATCTCGACAGTCAGTTGGGAAAGGTCTACGACGAGGATATTGCCAAGGCCAATCCGGAACAGAAGGCGCGACTCGTTGCCGAGCAGCGTCACTGGATGAGTTTTACCCGCGCTGCCTGTACGACGCAGACCTGCTTCAAGCATGCATACCAGCAAAGGTTGGCGGAGCTGGAAACCTTCTACACGCCGCATTCACCGATGTCTGCGAAGGCACCCGACAAAATCCTGGGGCATTATGTCGCCCAGCGCGTCCCCTTGAATGCCGGTGTATTCGTTCCGCTTGCCGCCGTCTGCAAGACTTTGGTGGCCAATTTCAACGAATTCCGCGACGTGCCCTTCGAGAGCGACCAGCCGCGGTTCTCTCCCAAATATCCTCAATTCCGCAGTGTTTGGAAACCCATGGCTTGGAATTTGAAATTGGCAGAGAAGATATATGTAGGGTGCACCAATGAGGCTTGTGTAAAAAGGCTAAAGATGGAATCCGCGTGGAACTTCTGGCTGAAGTACACCGAGCCCCTGCGGGAAGCCGGTGAACCGCTTCTTTGGAGCGCGCAGGTGGATCTTCTGGGTGACGGCCGCCATGAAACCCTTATTCGTCTCACACATACGTTCTCGCCGGATTTTATACAGGGCAAGACCGTGCCGGTGCCCCCTTCGGCGCCCTATAGCCGCTATTTCGACAGCCTGATCTATATGCTTCCTTCACCTTATCCAAAGATGGCTAAGGCCTTTAACAACGGACCACCAGGGTCCGGGTTGGGTATTGCTGTGACCGACATCATCCAAAACGTCGGAGACAAGGGTTTCCCGTACTTGGTATTAGCCTGGTCGAGAGGACAATCTGGCATGGGGGTGTCGTCTTTCGAGGTTAGTCAGGGCCCATTCCCCTACGATTTTGATCCTTTGTGCAACATACGCTGGATACCCAGCTGGAAATGATCCCGGCGATGTGCCGCCTTAAAATATTCCGTTTCCCCTCTGCCTTCAGGTGGTTGTAATGAGTCTGACTTTTAATTCGTTGTCGCAAACAGATTATCAGGATTTGATATTCCAGATGCTGTATGCATTTGAAGGGTCAAAACCGTATGCGTACAACGATACCAATCAGAACCCCACGATGGGTCTCGGTTTCGAGATCAGTGCGAATGCGACAGAAATTTTGAAGGGAATGGGGTATTCGGCTTCGCCCGATAGCCTAGGTACAACAAAATTCAATAACTTCGCGTCCGCACTTAAGGCTGTAGGGGAGTCGTGTTACCCCTCGGATTCAGCTCTTCAAGCAGCGATCGATAATGTCGCCAATAGCGTCCTCGGGACACATTATGGAAATGGAACAAATTTCGACTACGCAAATAATACCGGCGGAAGCGGACTGAGTGCCGATGACCAAATGAAGGCAACCTTCAATCTCATCGAGAATACCTACGAAAAAAGTCTGGATGGTTGGCTCCTGGATGTACAAAATCCAACATTGGCGCAACAGAACGCGGCACTGGCGCAACTGCCGTACAGCACGGAACGTGCCGCACTGTTGTCGCTGACCTACAACAATTTGATCGGGTTTAAG
>DFMR01000053.1 GCA_002376325.1 Proteobacteria bacterium UBA3588
GTCTCCACCAGTTTGGCGCCGTCCCGGAGCAGGCGGTGGCAGCCGCGGGCCAGCGGGTTGTGGATCGAGCCGGGGATCGCGAATACCTCGCGCCCCTGCTCCGAGGCGCTTCTTGCGGTTATCAGCGACCCGCTGCGCAACGCCGCCTCCACCACCAAAGTCCCCAGGGAGAGGCCGCTGATGATGCGGTTGCGACGCGGAAAATTGCCCGGCAGGGCCGGGGTGCCGGGCGGATATTCCGACACCAGGGCGCCGCCTCCCTGGACGATGGCATGCGCCAGATCGCGATGGCGCGCCGGGTAGATGCGATCGGGCCCCGTGCCGAGGACCGCAAGCGTGGTGCCGCCGCCCGCCAGGGCGCCGCGGTGGGCGGCGGCGTCGATGCCGAGCGCCAGCCCGCTGGTGATCACCAGGCCGGCCGCCGCCAGTACCTGGGCGAAATCGGTGGCGATCTCCTCGCCGAGGTGGGTCGGGTTGCGGCTGCCGACCACGGCCAACTGCGGCAACGCCAATACCGCGGGGTCGCCGTAGACGAACAGCACCGGCGGCGGATCGGCGATGGCGGCCAGCAGCGGCGGGTAATCGGCTCCGCCCCAGGTGACGATCCGGCCGCCGCCACCGCTCCACGCCAGGTCGCGCTCCACGGCGTCCCAATCCGGTGCCTGTAGCGCCGCCCGCAGCGGCGCATCCAGCATCACGTCGGAGGGACCCTGGGCAAACAACGCCGCGGGCGAACCGAAGCGATCCAGCAGATCGCGGCTCCGCACCGGCCCCACCTCCGGCAGGTGCAGCAGGGCGAGCCAGTAGTGCAATTCGTCATGTACGTTCATAGATAAAGCCATGTCCCTATAGCCCTTCCCATTCTACCCGGAAAAAAGAACGGCGCCCGCAGGCGCCGTCCGGTCGCATCCGAACGCCGTGCTCAGTCCGGGTTGGTCACCCTGTCCAGCACGTGCAGCGTGCGCGTCGCATTCATGACCAGGGCATAACTCACATGGTCGAACACGCGGAACACCATCAAGATACCGGCCTGTTCGTCCGGCATCTTCACCCGTTCGTTGTCCTGCCGGGGGTCGCGCACCCATTCGCCCTTCTGGTAGACCGCCAGCGTGGTACCGGGGTCCATGCCTTGATCCGCACCCAGGTCGATGGCCACCACCTGATGCAGGCCAATCAGCGACACGCCGCCGGGCACGCCGATGATCTGGCCCGTCACCTGCTTGGCGGGGCCGTGCGGCAGGAAGCGGGTATTGGGGATGGTCTGGTCGGCCGGCAGCAGCAGGTCGCCGTTCAGCACCTCCATGTCCGAACTGGTGATCCGCAGCGTCGAGGGGTCGCCGACCTTGAGCAGGGTGGCATCGGCAACGTGGAGCACCTCATGACCCAGGATGTCGTCCGGGTTGGCGGGGTTGCGGTAGGTCTCGCCGGGGCGCACCACAACGAAGCGTACCTGGTTGCCGCTCTTTAGGCCGCGCACGTATATCTTGTTGCCGGTACCGGCGATCAGGTGCTCTTCTTCGGTAGATATGATGTACGGGGCGTCGTCCAGCTCCTGCTGCGTTGCGACACGCGGGCGCGTCAGGTAGGCCCGGATGGCATCGAGCGGTATGGTCGGTACCGCCAGATCGAGGGACTCCGCGCGGATCTTCGGCTCCAGCGTCACCTCGGGCAGCGTGGTCGGCTGCGGTGCAGCCGTGGCCCGCTGCACTTGGATCACCGGCCTTCCTCCTATATATATGAGGGTAAGCACGTCCCCCGGATAGATGAGGTGCGGATTGGCGATCTGCGGGTTGTAGTTCCACAGCTCCGGCCAACGCCAGGGATCCTTGAGGAAGCGCGCGGCGATATCCCACAGGGTGTCACCTTTGACAACCACATAGCGCTGCGGATAATCGGGTTTGAGCACCAGGGGGGCCGGCGGCGCCGGCTTTTCCACCACCGGGGCNNGATCCGCGGCTGCGTACCCGCGCCGCCCCGGTCGGACGCATCGACGACACGGTACGCCGGCTGGTGGATGATATGTTCGAAACCATGTACGACGCGCCCGGCATCGGACTCGCCGCTACCCAGGTGGATGTGCATCAGCGCATTATCGTGATCGATGTGTCCGAAGAGAAGGACCAGCCGGTGGTGCTGATCAACCCGGAGATCATGGAGAAAGACGGCGTCGAGCAGATGGACGAGGGGTGCCTCTCGGTACCCGGCATCTACGAGACGGTGGAACGGGCGGAACGGGTCAGGGTGCGCGCCCTGGACCGCGCGGGCGAACCGTTCGAGCTGGAAACCGAGGGGCTGCTGGCGGTCTGCATCCAGCATGAGATGGACCACCTTGAGGGCAAGTTGTTCGTCGACTACCTCTCAGTCATGAAGCGCGAGCGGATCAAGCGAAAGCTGGAAAAGCTGCGGCGCAAGACACTGTAGCCGCCGCTTGCCGCCGCGCTTGGTGTATCCTTGCCCGCCTTAGGCCGGCTTCGGCGCCGATTAAAACCGTTTTCCGATGGATAGCCCACAGCCACCCCTGAATATCGTCTTCGCGGGCACTCCCGAATTTGCAGTGCGGGCCCTGCAAGCGTTGCTGAATTCGCGCCATCGCCTCATTGCCGTCTATACCCAGCCCGATCGGCCGGCCGGCCGCGGTCGCAAACTGACTGCCGGTCCGGTAAAACAGCTGGCCCAGCAACACGGCGTACCGGTGCACCAGCCGCTATCGCTGAAAGAGCCGGAAGCGCAGCAGGCGCTGGCGGCGCTCCATCCCGACGTGATGATCGTCGCCGCCTACGGCCTGCTGCTGCCCCAGACGGTACTCGACATCCCGCGCCTCGGCTGCCTCAACATCCACGCCTCGCTGCTGCCGCGTTGGCGCGGCGCGGCGCCGATCCAGCGCGCCATCCTCGCCGGCGACAGCGAAACCGGCGTCACCATCATGCAGATGGAGGCCGGTCTCGACACCGGGCCGATGCTGTACAAAGTCGCCACCCCCATCGCCGGCGACGACACCGCACAGACGCTCCACGACCGCCTGGCGGACCTCGGCGCCGAGGCCGTCGTCGAGGCACTGCAGCGGTTGCAGCAAGGGACTTTGAGTGGCGAACCACAGGACGACGCCCAGGCCAATTACGCCCGCAAACTGGACAAGACCGAGGCCGCGATCGACTGGGCGCGTCCGGCCGCGGAGCTGGTGCGCCAGATCTGCGCCTTCAATCCGTGGCCGGTGGCCCAGGCAAAGTTGGGGGAGCAGACACTGCGCATCTGGGAGGCTGCCAACCTGGGTGAGACCGGTGCGGAACCGCCCGGTACGGTGGTCCGCGCCAACAAGCTTGGAATCGACGTGCAGACCGGCACCGGCCGGCTGCGCCTGCTGAAGGTGCAACTCCCGGGCGGCCGCCCGCTCAGCTGCGCCGAATTCCTCAACGCCCACCGCATCGACGGCGTTACCCTCGGCAATGGCTGAGCGGCGCGGCAAGCGGCGCCCGGCGGCGCACGACGCCCGCACCGCCGCGGTACGCGTCCTGACGGAGGTGCTGGAGCAGGGGCATTCGCTTTCCGCCGTATTGCCGCGCATCCTGGCCGCCACCACCACCGCCGAACAGGGACTGGCGCAGGAGCTGTGCTACGGCACGCTGCGCTGGCTGCCGCGCTTGCAAGCGGTCGCCGCGCGCCTGCTGGAGCGACCGCTGCGCGCCCGCGACCTGGACGTGCATGCGCTGCTGCTGGTCGGTCTCTATCAGCTGCTCTACCTCAACATACCGTCCCATGCGGCCGTATCGCTGACCGTGGAGGCTGCCGCTGCCCTGGGTAAGGAATGGGCCAAGGGCCTGCTCAACGCCGCGTTGCGCCGGCTGCTGCGCGAGCGCGACGCACTGCTCTGCGTCGTTGACCGGGACGAGACCGCCGCCCTCGCACACCCGAAGTGGCTGCTCCAGCAACTGCGCGAGGCGTGGCCCAGCCAGTGGCCGGCGATCGTCGAGACCAACAACACTCGTCCGCCGCTGACGCTGCGCGTCAATGCGCTGCATGGTGTGCGCACGAGCTATCAGGCGCGCCTGACACAAGCCGGGATCGCCGCCGCCGTCGTCCTCCATGCGCCGACTGCGCTGACCCTGACAACGCCGCTGGCGGTGGAACAGCTGCCGGGTTTCGCCGCTGGCGACGTCTCGGTACAGGATGCGGCGGCGCAGTTGGCGGCGGGCCTGTTGCAACTGCAACCCGGCCAGCGGGTCCTCGACGCCTGCGCGGCACCCGGCGGCAAGACCGGCCACATACTGGAGAGCTGTCCCGGCCTCTCGCTGCTGGCGTTGGACCGCGAGCCGGAACGGCTGCGGCGCGTCGCCGAGAATCTGGCGCGGCTGGGATTGGAGGCGGAGCTGATCAGCGGCGATGCCGGCACACCCGACGCATGGTGGGACGGCCAGCCCTTCGATCGCATCCTGCTCGACGCCCCGTGCTCCGGCAGCGGCGTGATCCGGCGCCACCCCGACATCAAGACCCTGCGCCGGCCTGAGGATATCGCCACGCTGGCCGCGGAACAGCAACGTCTGCTGCACGCGCTGTGGCCCTTGCTCAAACCTGGCGGTATGCTTGTCTACGTCACCTGTTCGATACTGCCCGCCGAAAATGGCCGCCAGGTGGCCACGTTCCTGCAAACGCAGCTCAATGCCCGCGAGGACGTTATCGACGTCGGCTGGGGGCATGCCGTAGAGGCCGGGCGCCAGATATTGCCCGGCGAGAATGGAATGGATGGCTTCTATTACGCCTGTCTCTGCAAGATCTGAGTCCGTCCGTGCGGTGCTGCCGCCGACGGCAACTGCGGCCGTCCGGCATCGCACCGGGCGCCTGTTGCTGTGTCTGGTCGCCTTCGGTTTTGCCCTGCTTCGGCCGCTGCCTGCGCACGCCGAGGATTTCACCGTCAGCGACGTCTATACCGAGCTCAATCAGCAGGTCTATCAACTCCACGCCCACATCGACTATCGCCTGTCGGAAGAGGTGCTGAAGGCGCTCAACAACGGCGTCCCCATCACTCTGCGTCTCGATATCGAGGTGAAGCGGGTGCGGCATTGGTGGCTGAACGCCACCGTCGCCACCCTGGAACAGCGTTACCAGCTCACCTACCACGCCTTCTCCGAGCAATATCTGGTACGCAATCTCAACAGCGATGCGCTCTACACCTATCCGACCCTCGGCATGGCCATCGACGCACTCGGCAACCTGCGCGGGCTGCCGCTGCTGGACGCCAAATTCATCCAGCCGGGCGACGAGTACCAGGTTGAATTGCGCTCATCCCTGGATATCGAGGCGCTGCCGGCACCGCTGCGCCCGATCGCCTACATCACCCCTGCATGGCGGCTGTCGAGCGACTGGCACACATGTTCGTTAAAGCCCTAAAGCACCTGACCTCCGGACCCAAGCCGGTCATCCTGCTGTTCGTGCTGCTGTTGCTGTCGTTCTATCTGATGAGCGGCGCGACCCAGAACTCCGCCGTATTCGGCCGCCTCTATTCGCTGCTGCTGGGAGTGAACATCCTCGCCCTGCTGCTGCTCGTCGCCCTGATCCTGCGCAACCTGATCCACGTGGTGAGCCAGTACCGGCAACGCGCGCCCGGTTCTCGGCTGACGGTGCGGCTGGTGGCCATGTTCGTGCTGCTGGCGGTGGCGCCGGTCACCGTCGTCTACTACTTCTCGTTGCAGTTCCTGCACCGCGGCATCGACAGCTGGTTCGACGTGAGGGTGGAACGCGCCCTGCAGGATTCGCTGGAGCTGGGCCGCACTTCGCTCGACGGGCGCATGCGCGAACTGCTGCGCCAGACCCGGCAGATGGCATCGGAATTGGGTCCGGTGCCGGACGCCATGGCCGCGCTCAAACTCAATGACCTGCGCGAACAGAGCGAGGCGTCGGAGATGACGCTGCTGACGCTCAAGGGCCGGGTGATCGCCAGCTCCAGCGCCGACCCCAGCGGCATCGTCCCGGCCATGCCGAGCGAGGCGGTGCTGACCCAGCTGAGCCAGGGACTCGACTACACCCGGCTGGAGCCGACCCGCGACGGCGGCTTCGAAGTGCGCATCGCAGTCACCTTGCCGCCGGTGGAGCCGGGGGGGGACATCCGTGTACTGCATGTACTCTATCCGGTCGCACAGCGGCTCAACGAGCTGGCCGACAGCGTCCAGGCGGCCTACTCCCAATACAAAGAGTTGGCGTTCCTGCGTCAGCCGTTGAAATACAGCTTCACCCTGACACTGTCGTTGATCCTGCTGCTGTCGCTGCTCACGGCGGTGTGGGCGGCCTTCTTTTCCGCGCGGCGGCTGGTGGCGCCCATCCGCGACCTGGCGGAGGGCACCCGCGCGGTCGCGGGCGGCGACTACAACAAGCGGCTGCCGCTGCCCGGACGCGACGAACTGGGCTTCCTGGTGCGTTCGTTCAACGAAATGACCTACAAGATCGCGCAAAGCCAGGATTCGGCGCGGCGCAGCCAGTTGCAGACCGAAGAACAGCGCGCCTACCTGGCGGTGGTGCTGGGGCACCTCTCTTCCGGCGTGCTCACCCTCGACGCCGACGGCATCCTGCACACCAGCAATGCGGCCGCCGGACATATTCTCGGCGTCAATCTGGAACAGACGCTGGGCCAGCCGCTGCAGGCGCTGCCGGGCTACCACCCGACCCTCGATCAGTTCGTCGACGCCCTGCTGTCGCATGTCAAACCAACCGAACGCGAGTGGCGCGCCGAGGTGGTGCTGTTCGGCCAGAAGGGCCGCCAGGTGCTGATGTGCCGCGGCGCGCCGCTGCCGGGCACCGAAGGCATCGGCGGCGGTCACGTCATCGTGTTCGACGACATCACCGCCCTGATCCAGGCCCAGCGCGATGCCGCCTGGGGCGAGGTGGCGCGGCGCCTGGCGCACGAGATCAAGAACCCGCTCACGCCGATCCAGCTGTCGGCGGAACGGCTGCGCCACAAATATCTGGCGACCATGCCGCCGGGGGACGCGGAGGTCCTGGACCGTTCCACCCACACCATCGTGCAGCAGGTGGAGGCGATGAAGGAGATGGTGAAGGCGTTCAGTGACTACGCCCGCCCGCCGAAGATGCGGCTGGAACAGCTGGAACTCAACCGCATCGTCAATGAGGTGGTCGACCTCTACCATGCCGACCACCGCCCGGTCCATTTCGAGCTGCGCCTGGATAAGCGCGCCCCGCCGATCGAGGCGGACGTGGGCAAGCTGCGCCAGGTGCTGCACAATCTGATCAAGAATGCGCTGGAGGCGGGCGTTCGCGCCGGCTCCCGCATCGAGATCCAGACCCGCTGTGCCGACGAGGCCCACTGCCGCTTCGTCGAACTGCAGGTGTGCGACAACGGCCCCGGCATTCCCGACGCGCTGCTCGGCAACCTGTTCGAACCCTATGTCACCAACAAACCCAAAGGCACCGGCCTGGGGCTGGCCATCGTCAAGAAGATCGTCGAGGAGCATGGCGGTATGATATGGGCGGAGAATCCCGCCGCAGGCGGCGCCTGCATCATCATCCGGCTACCGGCCCAGCCGTCGCAGCAGGACGGCGATCCGAGTGCCGACAATGATCACGGGCCGGACGTCCCGTCTTCCGACGAAAAAGGATAAGACGATGGCAAGCGCTTACATCTTGGTGGTGGACGACGAGCCGGACATCCGTTCGCTGCTGCAGGAGATACTCAAGGACGAGGGCTACGAAGTCGATGTGGCGGAGAACGGCGCCGCCGCCCGCCACGCGCGGCGCACCCGCCGCCCCGACCTGGTACTGCTCGATATCTGGATGCCCGACATCGACGGCATCTCGCTGCTCAAGGAGTGGACCGAAGAGGGGCCGCTCACCTATCCGGTGATCATGATGTCGGGCCACGGCACGGTCGAGACGGCTGTGGAGGCGACCCGCCTCGGCGCCTACGACTTCATCGAAAAGCCGCTGTCGCTGGCCAAGCTGCTGGTCACGGTCGAGCGCGCCCTCGAGGCCTACAATCTGTACCGCGAAAACATCGGCCTGCGCCGTCAGGCCCAACCGGTCAACGAGCCGGTCGGACGCAGCAACGTCATGCAGCAGTTGCGCGAGCAGATCAAGCGGGTGGCGCAACATGACACCACCGTGCTGATCAGCGGCGAACCCGGCAGCGGCAAAGGGGTGATGGCGCGTTACCTGCACGCGGTCAGCCCGCGCCGCGACGGCCCCTTCGTCGATATCGGCATCGCCTCGCTGTTGGGCGACAACCCGGCGGTGGAGCTGTTCGGCAACGAGGAAAACGGCAAAGTCCACTATGGCCTGCTGGAGCAGGCCAACGGCGGCACCCTGTTTCTCGACGACATCGGCGATATGGACGGCACGATCCAGGCGCGGCTGCTGGGAGCGCTGGAGACCGGCAGCTATCATCGCGTCGGCGCTACTGAGCCGGTGAAGATCGATGTGCGTATCATCGCCGCCACCCGCTACGACCTGACGCAACGGGTGAAGGAGGGGGTGTTCCGCAACGATCTCTACTACCACCTCAACGTGGTCCCGCTGCGGGTGCCGCCGCTGCGCGAGCGCACCGAGGACGTGCCGGACCTGCTCACCTTTTACGTCGATTTCTTCGTCGGCCAGGAAAACCTGCCGTACCGCAGTTTCTCCGTTGCCGCCCAGAACCGGCTGCGCAACTATGTTTGGCCCGGCAATGTGCGCGAACTGAAAAATCTGGTGCAGCGCCTGCTGATCGTCGGGGTGGGCGACGATATCGACGCCCCCGAGGTGGAGGCTGCGCTCGGCGTGGTGCGGGCCGCCGCTCAGGCCCAGACGCCGGCGGTGGTCCCCGACGTCGACCTGCCGCTGCGCGAGGCGCGCGAGAACTTCGAGCGGCGCTACTTCATGGAGCTGCTGGCGCGCCTGGACAGCAACATCAACCAGGTGGCACACCATTCCGGTATCGAGCGTACCCATCTCTACCGCAAGCTGCGCGCCCTCGGCATCGAACCCAAGTCCGGCGCCCGACGCGATAGCTGACGGCGGTTTGCGGGTATGGTATTTACGGCTAAAATGCGCCGCCACCGCCCAACCGGAGCAGCACAGTCACGGCAAATCGGCGGCACGGGTGATTTGCGCGCCCGCAGGGCGCCCGCCAGGGTAACGCACAGGGAGAGAGTCTGTGAAAATCATCATTCTCGGCGCCGGCCAGGTTGGTTCCTCCCTCGCCAACCACCTGGCCAGGGAGGCCAACGACATCACCGTGGTCGATACCGAACCCCAGCTCCTGCAGGCGTTGCTGGATCGGCTCGATCTGCGCACGGTCGTCGGCCCGGCCTCCCATCCCGACGTGCTGGCGCAGGCCGGAGCGGAGGACGCCGATATGATTATTGCCGTCACCAACTCCGATGAAACCAATATGGTGGCGTGCCAGGTAGCCTACACCCTGTTCCACACGCCGACCAAAATCGCGCGGGTACGCGCCCAGGAATACCTGTTGCGCCCACAGCTGTTCGCCAACGAGGCGCTGCCCGTCGACGTGTTGATCAGCCCGGAGCAACTGGTCACCGACTATGTCCACCGCCTGATCGAATATCCGGGCGCGCTTCAGGTGCTGAGTTTTGCCGAGGGCAAGGTGCAGCTGGCTGCGGTGAAGGCCTATTACGGCGGTCCGCTGGTGGGACAGGAGCTACAGAAGCTGCGCCAGCACATGCCCAACGTCGACACCCGCGTCGCCGCCATCTATCGCCGCAACCGCCCCCTCATCCCGGAAGGCACCACCGTCATCGAGGCGGATGACGAGGTGTTCTTCATCGCCGCCAAGAAGGACATTCGCGCCGTGATGGGCGAGCTGCGCCGGCTGGAGCGGCCGGCGCGCCGGGTGATCATCGCCGGCGGCGGCAATATCGGCCGGCGCCTGGCCAAGGCGCTTGAGAACGACTATCAGGTGAAGATCATCGACCACACCGCAGAACGCACCCGGTCGCTGTCGGAGGAGCTGGAGCGCACCATCGTGCTGCACGGCGACGCCGCAGACGGCGACCTGCTGCTGGAAGAGAACATCGAGGACACCGACGTGTTCTGCGCCCTGACCAACGATGACGAGGCCAACATCCTGTCGGCGATGCTGGCCAAGCGCCTCGGCGCGCGCAAGGTGATGGCGCTGATCAACCGCGCCGCCTACGTCGACCTGGTGGAGAGCGGCGAGATCGACGTCGCCATCTCGCCGCAACAGGCCACCATCGGCTCACTGCTCACCCACATACGGCGCGGCGACGTAGCGGCGGTACACTCGCTACGGCGCGGTGCCGCCGAGGCGATCGAGGCCGTCGCCCACGGCGACCGCAACGCCTCCAAGGTGGTCGGCCGCGCCATCGAGCAGATCAAACTGCCCCACGGCACCACCATCGGCGCCATCGTGCGCGGCAATGACGTGCTCATCGCCCACCACGACATCGTCATCGAATCGGGCGACCATGTGATTCTGTTCGTGGTGGACAAGAAACGCATCCCGGAGGTGGAGCGGCTGTTCCAGGTCGGTGCGACCTTCCTTTAACCGTCGCGCAGCGATCACACCATGCAGTTCCTCGCCATCCAACGGGTCGTAGCTCTTCTGCTGATGGCATTCAGCCTCACCATGCTGACGCCGCTGCTGGTGAGTTGGCGCTTTCACGACGGGGTACACGCCCCCTATCTCCACGCCTTCGCCATCACCCTGGCGGCCGGCCTGCTGCTGTGGCTGCCGGTGGTGCGGGTACGGCAGGAGTTGCGGATACGCGACGGCTTCGCCGTGATTGCGCTGTTCTGGATCGTGCTGGGGCTGTTCGGCGCCATGCCGTTATGGCTGGCGTTGCGGCCGCACCTGAGCGCCACCAACGCCATCTTCGAATCGGTGTCGGGCCTCACCACCACCGGCGCCACCGTACTCACCGGCCTCGACGCCCTGCCGCGTTCGCTGCTTTTCTACCGCCAGCAGCTGCAGTGGATCGGCGGCCTCGGCACCCTGGTGCTGGCGGTGGCGATCCTGCCGCTGCTCGGCGTCGGCGGCATGCAGATGTTTCTCGCCAAAATCCCCGGCGCCGCCAAGGAGACCCATCTGGCCCCGCGCCTGACCGAAGCGATCCGTTCGCTCGGCTATATCTACGTCAGTCTCACCGCACTCTGCGCGGTCGGTTACTGGCTCGCCGGCATGACGCCGTTCGATGCCCTGGCCCACAGCCTCTCCACCGTCTCCACCGGCGGTTTCTCCACCCACGACGCCAATCTCGGCTACTTCGACGGCCACCCCGGCGTGATGGCGGTGGCGATGGTATTCATGCTGCTGGGCGGCGCCAGCTTCGCCCTGCACTATTTCGCCTGGCGCCGGCGCGATCTGCGGCTCTATCTCCAGGAGGCGGAATTCCGCACCTACATCGCGGTGATCGGCCTCACCGCGCTGGTCATCGCCCTCTATCTGGCCGTCCGCCACAGCGCGACGCCGGGCCACGCCCTGCTCGCCGGGCTGTTCCAGGCGGTCTCCATCGGCACCACCAGCGGCTTCGTGCGCGAACCCTCCAGCCACTGGCCGGCCTTCGTCCCGGTGCTGCTGCTGTTCGTCAGCTTCATCGGCGCCTGCGCCAACTCCACCGGCGGCGGCCTCAAGGCGATGCGCTTTCTGCTGCTGATGAAGCAGGGATGGCGCGAGGTCGGCCGGCTGATCCATCCCAATGCGGTGATCGCCATCCGGGTCGGCGGCCGGGTACTGCCGGACCGGGTGCTGGACGCCATTTGGGGTTTTTTTGCCGCCTACGTGGCGCTCTTCACCCTGCTGCTGATCCTGCTCACCGCCTTCGGCCTGGACCAGGTCTCCGCCTTCTCCGCCGCTGCCGCCTGCCTCAACAACATGGGATCGTCGCTGGCCGGCTCCGGCCACCAGTACGGCGCCCTCTCCGGCGGCGCCAAGTGGGTGCTGACGGCCGCCATGCTGTTCGGGCGGATGGAGGTATTCATCCTGTTGGCGCTGTTCCGCCCCTCCTTCTGGCGCGGCTGAACGGAGAACGACGACCATGCGGCGCCAGTTCATCCAACGCATCCTCGGCATCTTCCTGCTGATCTTCAGCCTCACCCTGATCCCGCCGATGCTGGTCTCCATCGGTTACCGGGACGGCGAGTTGCCGCCGTTCGCCGTCAGCTTCGCCCTGACCCTGGTGCTGGGTATCCTGATGTGGCTGCCCACCCGCGGCCTGCGCGGCGACCTGCGGCGGCGCGAGGGTTTCATGGTGGTGGCGCTGTTCTGGATCATGTTCAGCGCCCTGGGCACCCTGCCGCTGTTGTTCGGCGCCCGCATCGGGGTGGCGGACGCCATCTTCGAGGTGGTCTCCGGCGTCACCACCACCGGCGCCACGGTACTCACCGGCCTCGATCACATGCCCCAGTCGCTGCTCTACTATCGCGCCCAACTGCAATGGTTCGGCGGCATGGGGCTGATCGTCTTCGCCGTCGCCATCCTGCCGATGCTCGGCATCGGCGGCATGCAGCTCTACCGCGCCGAGACCCCAGGACCGATGAAGGACGACAAGCTGGCGCCGCGCATCGCCTCCAGCGCCCGCACCCTGTGGTACATCTACGCCGGCCTCACCGCCGCCTGCGCCGTCGGTTTCTGGCTCACCGGGATGAACGGNNCCCGCCATCGAGGCGGTGGCCGATGTCTTCATGCTGGCCGGCGGCATCAACTTCAGCGTCCACTACGTCGCCTTCGCCAAGGGCCAGCCGCGCGCCTATCTGCGCGACCTGGAGGTGCGCACCTACCTCATCGTGGTGGCCATCGTCATCGCCCTGTGCACCTGGGTGTTGCTGGGCAACCACGTCTACCATCATTTTTTCACTGCCCTGCGCTACGCGGCGTTCCAGGCCATCTCCATCATCACCTGCACCGGCTTCACCAGCACCGATTTTTCCGTGTGGCCGATGTTCCTGCCCTCGCTGATCCTGATCGGCAGCGTCATCGGCGGCTGCGCCGGTTCCACCTCCGGCGGCATGAAGGTGATCCGTTTCCTGGTGCTGTTCAAGCAGGGACTACGCGACATGGGCCGGCTCGGCCATCCGCGCAGGGTCGACAGCCTTAAGCTCTCGGGACGGGTGGTACCTGAGCGCATCGTCGACGCGGTGTGGGGATTTCTCGCGGTCTACGTCGCCACCTGCGCCTTCATGATGCTGTTGCTCGTCGCCGACGGCATGGATCAACTCAGCGCCTTCTCCGCCGTGGTCACCTGCATCAACAACGCCGGCCCCGGCCTGGGCAAGGTCGCCGCCAACTTCCAGCACATCAGTGCCGAGGCCAAGTTGATCCTCTCCGCCACCATGTTGTTGGGGCGGCTGGAGATCTTCACCCTGCTGGTGCTGGTCAGCCCGGCCTTCTGGCGCAAATAACCGTTCTCCGATCAGGGTCTGGTCTAACCGTCGCTACGGGCTATAGTTTCTATATTCTCGAAGGAACGAAAGCCCGGTTGGACGCAAGGATCCGTCCTCGCGCCGCATCGTGGCATGCGTTTTTGCGGGCGGATTGCCTGGTACCCCAGATATCGGAGGTTTCGCCATGACCGCCCTGCTGTCCCGCCTGTCCATCTCGCGGCGCCTGTCGCTT
>DFMR01000172.1 GCA_002376325.1 Proteobacteria bacterium UBA3588
CAGGGCGCCTGCACCATCGACACCGACATGAGCGTGGAGCAGGCGATCGAACACTTCCGTCTCGGCGAACGCGTGGCGGCCGGCTCCACCTCCACCCATCGCGGCGCCAAGGAGTCGAGCTACTGGGCCAATCCGTTCCCGCTGCTCAAGGACAACGACGGCACCGTTCTCCACCCCGATCTCTATGAAAAGTTCTCGATCACCGAGGCCGGTTTCATCGGCGACCTGAATGCGCTGGTGACGCGCGGCGAGATCGAGGTGGGCGTCGCCCACAGTCAGCTGATGGCGGGTGTGTTCGGGGGCAACAGCGATGAGGATCTGGCGCACTGCGGTTACGCCAATCGCCACCAGGTGGAGTTGAATGCTCCCAAGCGGCTGGCCGAGGATCTGATCGACCGCATCAAGGCGCGCGCCAAGATCAAACGCGAGCGCCTGGGCGGCTTCGTGAACGAAGTGAGCATCACCGTCGCGCTGGTCGGCGACAGCCGCACCGGCAAGTCGGAGACGGCGGAAAAAATGGAAGGGATACTGGGGCTCAATCTGGTTTAAGCAGATTAGCCATGGGGCGCGGAAAGCCGCTGATGTAACTTGTGGGAGCCTGGCTTTGCCGGGCGATGGGTTTGGCTTCGGTTATCGCCCGATGAATCGGGCTCCCACGGGAAGGTGCTCCTCTAGCTTCGGAAATTCGGCAGTTTCATCCGACATCAATACTGTCTCTGCGGCGCAGCACATTCAGTGTGCAGCCGCAGCAAAAAAAGAACACGCATTGCACCACGATCATCGAATGTGTGATTGAATCCCCGCTTCGTAAATAAGCATTTCATAATATCTTGCGCCCCTCCCAAACGCTGATACCCTTACGCCCCAACACACAGTGATTCAGGTGCATCATGAAGTCGTCATGGAAGGAGAGTATCTATCTGCAGCGCGAACAGCTGGGGCGGCTGCTGCATGAGCCGCTGGCGCGGCTGGCGCAGAAGTGCCTGCCGGTATGGGGTGAGCGGGAGCGGTTGGACGAGGTGTTGAGCGAACACTTCGCCGAAATCCCCCACTGCGCCAGTCTCTACTGCCTTGGTACCGACGGCATCCAGAACTGCGACAACATCACCGCGGAGGGGCGCGACATCGCCCACTTCGGCCGCGACCGTTCGCAGCGGCCCTACATGAAGGAAGTGGTGCCGTCGTGGGGCTTTCTGTTGTCCGACGCCTACATCAGCCTGATGAAGAACCGGCCGTCGCTGACGGCGTTGCAGCTGGTGCGCGACGGGACGACCGTGCTCGGTTATCTCGGTGCCGATTTCGACCTGCGCGACCTGCCGGTGACCGCGGTGCTGTACGAGGAGCCGGGCGAGTGGCGCCAGATCAAGGGCGACCCGTCGATCCGCAGCGCGGTGTTCCAGCAGTGCCGCATCGACAGCCCGATGGATCGGGCGTTGCCGCAGTCGCTGTCGATCCTGGAGGAGCTGCTGACCCACCGCGGCGTGTTCCAGTGCCAAATCCACTTCTCCAGCAGTCAGTCCATCATCTGGACGGTGGACGATCCGTTCCGCTATCGCATCCTCGACCCGGAGGCGATGGCCGACCCGGACATCTGCATGCTCTATCCGGCGCGCCCCTACCCGGCCGACGCAGTGATCCCGGAGGCGGACATCGGCCGCGTCCTCGACATCCTGCGCCAGCTGCGCATGGCCGACGAGAACATCTACCTGCGCCAGTCCACCATCAACATCTTCAACGGCATGCTCAGCCTCACCTTCTCCTGCGATGGCTCCCACTACATGCGCTACGACGAGTTCCTCAACAAGGACATCGGCTTCTGGTTCGGGGCGGTGGCTTGATCTGCGCGATTCTTGTGTTATTCGCTATTCGCGATTCGCGAATAGCGAATAACCGATGATCCTGAAGCCACAAGACCTGTTGGTGTTGCTCAAACTGGTGGCGCTGGGCCGCCAGCCCTGGTCGTACAACAGCCCTGGCTGTAACGCTGGCAATGAGTCCTTCGGAGGTACATGGAGCGGCCAAGCGCGCTCTGGCGGCCCGACTTGCCATCCGGGCCGGCGAGGGTATCCGGCCGCACATCGGTAATCTGGAGGATTTTTTATTGCACGGCATGCAGTATGTGTTCGTTCCGGAGCGCGGAGAACTGACCCGCGGCATGCCGACGGCCCATGCGGCTGAGCCGTTGGCGGCGCAGTTCGTGGCGGACAGCGAACCCCCGCCGGTATGGCCGGACGCTGAGGGGGCCGTACGGGGCATGGCGTTCTCGCCGTTGTACAAGTCTGCGCCAAAAGGAGCCCGGAACGACCCCGTGCTGTACGAGTTGCTGGCGCTGGCAGACGGGATACGCGGTGGCCGCGCGCGGGAAAGGGAGCTTGCCGCAAAGGCGCTAAGGAGGAGGCTGGAACAGTATGAGCAGAGTGCAAAATCCGAATATTGAGATTCTGATGTTGGCCGTGGAGCGCCTGGGTGCACTGGCTGAGGAAATGGTGTTTCTGGGAGGGTGCGCGACCGGTCTGCTGCTCACTGATCCTGCCGCACCACCGATACGTGAAACCCGCGACGTTGATGCCATTGTTCAGGTTGGTTCTTTTGCCGATTACCATCAGTTGTCGGAGCGATTGCGTCGGCAAGGTTTTCACGAAGACACCAGCGAAGACGCGCCTATCTGCCGCTGGGTGGCGGATGGCGTGATCCTGGATGTAATGCCGACGGATCGCGCAATCCTCGGCTTCGGCAATCGCTGGTATGTGCGGGCGATGGCGAATGCGGTGGTCGTTGCGCTGCCATCCGGCACCTACATCCGGATGGTGTCCGCTCCCTACTTTCGGGCTACGAAGTTGGCTGCATTTGAAGGTCGCGGCAACGGTGATTATCAAATGAGTCACGACATGGAAGATATCATTGCGGTGTTGGACGGACGACCGGAAATTACCGAAGAGGTCATGCAGGCGGGGGCTGAACTGGCACAGGAACTCGGAGCCCGTTTTTGGGTAATGCTGGGCCATCCGCGATTCGTTGATGCCGTTGCCGGCCACATGCCAACCGATGTCGCGAGTCAGGGACGCGTGCCGTTGATCATGCGTCGCATTGAAATGCTGGCGGCGGCCCGCTGAACTGGACCTAATCCAAGTCCTTTCGGACCCAAATAGAGTCCGCCGTCAGAAATACCCCAGCTCCTGCGCGATCGAAGACAGCAGCGCGCGTCCGCCGTCGAGATTGTTCATCATGCCGTGGCGGTGGTCGATCCACCACTTGGCGTCGATCTGATTCTCCAGGTATTCGATGGATTTGCGCACGCTCTGCTGCATGGTGTGCCAGTGGTCGGGGTCTTCCTCTTCCGCCTGGGCGGCGACCTGGTCCATCCACTTCAACACCTTGTCGGCGGCGCCGAAGGCGTTGAGGCGGACGCTCTCGGCCCAGGCGCACTGCTTGTCGGAACCTTCCAGCGGCGGCAGGCCGCGCTGCTGCGCCTGGTAGCGGGCCTGTTCGCTCTTGCGGCGCTGTTCGTTGCGCTGCTCCTCCACCTGGCAGACGCGGCAGCTGCCCTCGGTGAGCAGCTGCATGCGGTCGGGCCAGGTGAAGTCGTCGTCGCCGTAGAAGGGGTAGAGCACGGTGTGGTCGCAGGCGTGGCGGATGATCTTCAGCTCGAACAGCTCGCGGGTTTCGCTGTTGCCCTGGTTGTGGCCGACCAGGGTGCAGGGGATGTTGTTGTCGGTACACCAGTGGGCGAAGTCGAGCTGGGTGTCGGACTCGTAGACGCGGCGGATGTTCACGTCGGCAAAGTGTTGCGCGATCACCGCGGCCTTGAACTCGACCGCCGGCTTGAAGTCGTTGGCGGGGCGCATCCACAGGCCGTCGTAGCCGATCTGCCAGCGGCGCAGCCACTCCAGGGTCTGCTCGCGCACCGCGGCGCTGCGGCCGGTGAGCAGGATCACCGGCACCCCCTCGGCGCGCGCCTGGTTGAGGCGGTCGATGAGCGGAATGTTGGGCATGTCGTCGCCGCACGCTTCGAGGAAGCGGTCCCAATGCTTCACCCCCTCCTCGTTGTAGAGGTGGCGCAGGCGGTGTTCGATCAGGGCCAGCACCCCGTCGACGCCGCAGATAACGATTTCCTGTTGCTCGGCCATTGGCGGGGTATTGTGCCTGATGTGCAGCGCGCGGACGAACAGCGGAGACTTCGGACAACGGCATAACGCGGCTATCATAAGCGTTGCGCCCGCTGGAGGAATCGCCGTGCACCGTTTGACCGACCCGTTCGCATCGCCGCAGCGCCTCAGCCAGTCGGTGGTGCAGGCGGGTGAACTGCTGGGGCTCTATCGCGCCGAAGTGGCGCGGCTGCTGGGATTTCACTGCGAAGATATCAGCGCGCTGTACGAGGGACGGNNTCCGATGAAATACCTGATTGCAGCCACCCTGATCGCCTTGCTGGCCGGTTGCGGCAGCGGCGAAAGCGCGGTCACCGCGGCGGCGGTCGCCACCAGCGAGGCGCGTGCCGCCAAGGCGGCCAAACAGAACGAGCAGCACATCGTGAAGCAGCTCGATCAGATCAACCGGCAGGAGGTGCAGCAGCGCCGGGCGATGGACGCGCAGACCTCGCGGTAACGCATCTTCAGCCGGCATTCAGCCGGGTGCCGTAGGCTTCGCGCTGGTACAGCGAAGCCACAGGAGTCCAGCCGTGAAGAAGATACTGTTACTTGTCGCGCCGTTGTTGTTCAGCGGCTATGCCCTGCCCGCCATGGCCGCCGACCCGGCCACGCCGCCCGCGGCGGTGTTGGTGCGGGTGATCCAGCTCGACGCCGTCGGTCCTGACGGCAAACCCCACACCCTCTATCGTGATGCCGCGGGCGTGCTCACCTCGCCGCGCGACCTCGGCCGAGTCACCTATATGGTCAAGGCCGGGACACTGCCCGAGGGCGGCTACCACACCCTGTCGGTGCGCCTGGCAAACGAGGCCACGGCGATATACGCCGACGGCCGCCAGGAACCGCGCCCCCTTGAGACGCAGGGTTTGACCGCCGAACAGCGCATCGGCGGCATGCTGTGGATCGAGGCCGGCGACGTCCGCGCCCTGCGCACCCGTCCCCACGCCGTATTGGGGCACGGGCACGTGGAAGGCGATGACTAGCGCCGTCCGTTAGGTAAGCGGTTCCCGCCTTTCTTCAGCCTGCCGGCCAGTAGTCGGTGGCGATGCCGCTGCCGAGGTCGGCCTCGATCAGGCGGTGGCGCACCTCCAGCAGCCGCTCGATCAGCTTCGGCTCGGCCTGTTCGTAGGCGGCGGCGTCGGGGGTGCGGCTGACCACCACGCCGAGCAGTTCGGTAATGGCGTTGCCGATGGAGTTCTGGCTGATGGTGACGATCAGCTTGCCCGCCTCGTTGCGGTAGATGAGCTGCTTGAAGGCGGGCTGCCAGCGGATGGCGTTGGCGTAGGCGGCATCCTTGATGCAGCGGTCGCGCACCATTTTGGCGGTCTTGAGGAAGTCGTTATTGAACAGCAGCACGCTCTCCACCTGGTTGGGAAAATGCAGGTCCGGCAGCATCGGCGCGTTGCGGCTGGAGACCTGGGAGAAGAAGGTGCGGTAGAAATCGAGGAAGCCCTTCAGCACCAGGTCATACTCCTGCCAGAAGCGCACGTCCTCCAGCGCCGCCGCGCCGCCGGGGATCTCCCAGCTCGGCAGCCCCTGCGGGTAGCCGGTCAGGTCGATGCGCGCCGAGTCGTCGCTGATGGGGCGCAGCACCTCCAGGTGCAGCGACTTGCAGATGAATTCGCGGTAGACGTCGTGCATGTACTTTTCAAACAGCGAGTGCTGGCCGCCGTCGGTGAGATTGGGATTGCTGGGGTCGGCCGGTTTCGCGCCGCGCAGCTGCTCCATGGGAAAGACGATGAAGTGGTTGTGCAGCATGCGGATGCTGGGCACGCCCGGCGAGGTGAGCGGCCAGGTGGCGTCGAGGCTCGCCTCGCCCGCCAGCACCAGATGCTGCTGCGGGTCCGGGTAGGTCTCCAGCATGTAGTCGATGATGATCTGGTTCATCCGGTTCCAGACGTGGCGCACCTCATCCGGCACCTGGGTGCGGCGCACCGGGCGGCCGAGCGGATTGAGGATGGTCTGCGAGGTGTTGTAGATGATGGAGCAGTCGAACTCGTTGCTGTGGCCCAGCGCCTTGCGGTAGAGCAGCAGGTGTTCCGGGTTGAGCAGCAGACCGTTGTTGTTCGCCAGATCGTTGAGGTTTTCGGTGCTGTTGAAGAATTCGTTGGGCTTCATCCCCTCCGGCACCTCCAGCGGGATGGGGCGGAACGGGGTGACGATTTGGCGTGGTCCGGGTTGCATGCTCATACCTCAGGCAATTCTATAGGCATATAAGCCATTGAAATAATGGAACTATCGGGGGCGGGCGACACCATACCATCTCGCGTCCGGCAGCGGTATACGCGGCCGCTACCGCGTACAATGGGATGATGAGTCCCGACTACGACGAACCGCTGTTCCGCCCGCCGGCGGAGGGCGGCAACCTGATCATCCAGGCGACCCTCGGTTGCAGCTTCAACCGGTGCAGCTTTTGCGCCATGTACCGCGCCAAGCGCTACTTGGCGCGGCCGCTCGACGCCGTGTGCCGCGACATCGACGCTGCGGCGCATGCTTGGCCCGAGGCGCGGCGCGTCTTTCTCGCCGACGGCGACGCCCTGGCCCTGCCCACCGAGCATCTGCTGGCGCTGTTGCAGAAGCTCTCCGCCACACTACCGCGCCTTACGCGCGTCTCCTGCTACGCGACGCCTTCCAATCTGCGGCGCAAGTCCGTCGCCGCGCTGGAGTCGTTGCGCGCACACAAGCTGGGCCTGCTTTACGTCGGCATCGAATCGGGCGCCGATGCCATCCTCAAACGGATCACCAAGGGCGCGACGGCGCGCACCATCGCCGCGGCGCTGCACAAGGCGCACGACTGCGGTATGAAGGTCTCGGGCACGGTGATCCTCGGCCTCGGCGGCACCCGCCACAGCGCGGAACACATCGACGGTACCCTCGAGCTGCTGAGCCGCGCGCCGCTGACCCAGCTCTCCACGCTGCAACTGTGGCTGGACGATGCCGTCGCCGCCGAATTCCACGCGAAGTATGGCGAGCCGTTCGAGCTGCCCGACGACCTCGGGCTGTTGCAGGAACAGGCGCGCCTGATCGGCGCACTGCAGCCGCCGCGGCCCCTGCTGTTCCGCTCCAACCACGCCTCCAACGCGCTGCCGTTGCAAGGGACGCTGCCCAGAGAGCGGGCACGTCTGCTGGCGCAGCTGGACGAGGCGCTGCACGGCCGCGTTCCGTTGCGCCCGTCGCACCTGCGGGGGATGTGAACGGCGCGGGGATGGGGAACCGGCGAAGAGGCCGAAATCACCGGGAAAAGGGCGGGAGGGGATCAATCTTGGCGCCTTGGCGAGATCGACAATGCTTGTCCGGCAAAGCACTCAATCCAGAACGCTAGCCAAGATGCAAAGCACGCCAAGAAATCATAAATCCTGCGCGAGTATTTACGGTGGTTCCCAGGATTTTCCAAGGTCGTGAACGTATCGCGGCTATTCGTCCTCGGCGTGGGCGGCGAGGTCGGCGGCGCTGACGCCGGCGCCGGCGAGGAAGTCGCGCAGGTGGCGGATGTCGTTCTTTTCGCAGACGCCGCTGTGGTGAGGGTGGTGCAGGGTGCCTTCCACGCCGTTCAGCACCACCCGAATGCGGGCGCCGTGGCCGGCTTCGATGTCGGCGCCGAGGCGGTTGAGCAGCGACTCCACTTCGCGCCAGTGGATATTGCCGCTTGCCGGTTCGTCCATGATGCTCTTCAACAGTCGCTCATGTTTATGGCTCATGACGCCGTCTCCCGATCTGATATTAGCCTTCAGGTTAGTAGAAAAGCGCCATGGCTGCCGTCGCGGTTGTTGCATTAACTGCATGGTATTGCGGAGAAAAATGGGCCTCCGACGGGGGCGACAACGAGCCGGTCCAGGACTATTCTTTACTACAGAACTCGGGTAATGGGAACGATTCTCAGGCGCAACCCGCTGATGGATGGAGCAGTGCCGCCCTCGTCGCCCATCGCCCTTCCCGGAGGGGCCTTTCCCTCCCGCGAAAGGAGGATACCGCCATGAACGACACGACCGAACTCACCATCAAGGACTACCTCAACCGGGTCCATGCGGTCGACCTGAAGAACGACCAATCCCTCACCTTGCGCATGTGCCAGCTGCTCAACACCTCGTTCGATACCGGCACTTGCGAAGGGGCGGCGGAGTCGTTCGACGAGTGCGACATCGAAACCAGCCTCACCTACCGCAAGTCCACTCTCGACTGGGCCTTCCAGCAGGTATGCTCGACGGTGCATTGACGCCATCACGCCGCGGGATACGGCAACGCAAGCGAGGACGCAGGCCATGGAAATATTGATCGCCGGTGTGGTGCTGTTCTTCGCGGTGCACTCCATCTCCATCGTCGCCGATCCGTGGCGCGACCGCATCGCGGCCCGCCTCGGCGTGCCGTTGTGGCAAGGGATCTACTCGCTGCTTTCCCTCGCCGGTCTGGCGCTTATCGTCTGGGGTTACGGGATGGCGCGGCACGGGTCAATGCTGCTTTACACGCCGCCGGCGTGGGGCGGAGACGCGACGCTGTTGCTGATGTTGCCGGTGTTTCCGCTACTGTTCGCCACCTACCTGCCGGGGCGCATCAAGGCCATGGTGCAGCATCCGATGCTGTTGGCCACCCTGCTGTGGGCCGCCGGCCATCTGCTGGCCATCGGTACCCTGGCCGGCCTGTTGTTGTTCGGGCCGTTCCTGGTGTGGGCGGTGGTGGACCTGCTATCCATGGAGCGGCGGGTGGAACGGCCGCTGCGTACCGCGCCCCCCGGCCGCTTCAACGATCTCATCGCCGTGGTGGCCGGGCTGGCGGTCTATGCCGTGTTTCTCCTGTGGCTGCACCCGTGGCTGTTCGGGGGCTCACCCCTGGTCTGAGCGGTGTCCCTTCTTCAGCGGCCGGATCAGGTAGGCGAGGCCGTTGCGCTTGATCTCCAGGGTCAGCTGCAACAGCCGGCCCAGTTCCCCCTGCGGAAAACCCTTGCCCTCGAACCAGAGCAGGTAGGCCTCGGGCAGGTCGATCAGCGGCCGGCCCCGGTACTTGCCGAAGGGCATGCGCTGGGTGGCGAGGGTGGGCAGGTCTTCCTTGGAGAACATCGCTACAAGCCATCTTTAAATGCAAAAACAAAAGGCATTAACCACGGAGAACACGGGGATTTTCGCCAAAATCGCGTGTGATACAGGCCCGATGCCCGATTCATTCCCCGTGTGCCCCGTGCCCCCCGCGGTTGATTCGTTGTCTTTCATTGGCGTTCATTCGCGGCCCGAAGATCACTTGTGCCAGGGCATCTTCGACGGCGGGAACACCAGCCGGGTGCCGCTGAAGTGGTAGCGCTGCGCTGCTGCCAGGTGGTGGCGGTAGCTGCTGCGGCGCTGGATGCGCTGGCTGTGCAGGCAACCGCCGCGCAGCGCGTGGTGGTCGGCGTCGAAACCGCTGCTGGCCGCCTCGGCATCCGCCGGCGCCACGTAGCCGGTATAGGGGTGGAACGGGTTGGCGCACCACTCCCAGACCCGGCCGTAGTCGCTGATGGCTTGCGAGCGCGCCGCCACCTCCCACTGGTATTCGTGCTGCACTACCGCGCCGGCCAGTTGCCCGCCAAGCGAGCTGACCCAGGCGGCGTAGGCTTCGGCCTCGTACAGGCTGATGCCGCTGACCGCGTCGTCGGCCACCAGGTCGAAGGGGCCGTTGAGACCGACGCCGTACCAATGGCCAAGGATGTCGCGGCGCCAGTGGTGCGGCTGAGTCGTTTCGTGCTGTTCGCGCCACCGCCGGCCGGCATCGCTCCACAGGTCGTGCCGGTCGTAGCCGCCGGCCTCGATGAAGCTCAGGTAGGCGCCGTTGCTCACCGGGTGGCGGTCGATGCGGAACGGATGCAGCTCGACGATCTGGGTCGGCAGCTCGTTGTCCAGGGCGGCCGGATCTTCCTTGGCGCCGATGCGGTAGTGGCCTTGGTGGACGTCGGCGTGATCCTCCGACGGCGGCTGGGCGCGCAGCGGCGCGGCGACGCTGTAGGGTGTCTGTTCCAACAGCCGGCGCTCGGTGAGTTGAGCCAGCATCTGTTCGCACAACAGCCCCTCCTGCTGCACGATCAGCGGCAGCAGCCGCTGTTCCCGTACCAGAGGATGATCCGACAGCAGTCGCGGGTTGGCCAGTAGGGTCAGGTTCTGCTCCTGTAGTTCCAGCGCCCAATTGAGCAGGTGTTCCAGCGGCGGCAGCTGCGGCAGCAGGGCCTCGTCCGCTTCGACGCCGGCGCCGAACAGCGGCCGCACCCGCGCGCTGAGGTCGGCGTCCTGCTGCACCACCTCGCGCAGCCAGTAGGTCTCCAGATAGACGCTGCGCCCCAGCAGCCAGGCCAGCGGCGGCAGATCCGGGTGGAAGCGGCGGTAGCCGTCGGCCTCGGGGACGGAGGTGAGCAGGTGGGCGGTCATCTGGTGCAGGACGCTCAACTGCCCCAGCAGTTCGTGCGGTTTCATCGTTCGGTGCTTTCGCTTCGGCGCATGGGAGAGGGGCCATGGTAGCCGAAAAGCGCCGGGCCGGGGACCTCAGGCGGTCAGCGGCAGCGGGGTGTGACCCGGTCCGAGCGGCTTACCGGTGCGCGGGTTGAGCGGCGGCAGGCCGTGGGCGGCGCGCGCCTTGGTGCAGCGCANNGTGCCGTCCAGGGCGACGCAGCGCATGGGCGGGTGGGTGGTGCCGCGCATGGCGACCAGGTGGGGGGTGAGCGGGACGGTCAGTTCGGGCGGCACGCTGCCGCCGAGGAACGGGTCCGCCTCGGTCCAGTAAAACGATGCGCGATAGTAGGCGCAGCACGCGCCACACCGCAGACAGGGATTGCCCACGGCAAGCCTCCCAAACAGAAGACCGGTCGATGACGAAGGGAAACCCGCCGACCGGGCCGGCGGGCGCGCGATTATAGCGCCCGTGCCGTCACGCGCAATAGGGGCCGAAGCACGGCATGACCGTGTTAAAATTAAGCTCTTTTGCGGTGGATGACGATGGACGAACGGGAACCGGACCTGCGCACCCGGCTCAACGGCGAGACTGCCAAGATCCGCTGGCCGGAGCTGGAACGCCACTTCGCCCGCGGCGTGGTGGTGACGGTGGCGCCGGAGCTGGACCTGATCGACGTGGCCGTCGCCATGGCGAACGACGATACCGCGACCGTCGCCCCATGGATGCAGTCGGGCCAGATGGCGCGTCCCAGCGCCGAGCAGGCGCAACAGTGGGCGGCGTGCCAGCCGCTGTTCTGGGCGGTGGTGGTGGCGCCCTGGGTCTTGATCCAGGAGCACGGGAGCGCACAGGAACATTAACCACGGGACACAGGGAACACGGGGCTTTCGGAGCTGCAAACGGCAACAGCAGATTCCATGTCCCCCGTGGTTTATCTTTATTTTTTTGCAACCGGGAGTGCGAAGCGCCCATGAATGACGATGCAGATGCCTACGGCGAGGCGGCGCGCGAGGCCGTCGAGCTAGGCAACCGTCTGGCCGACGACGATACCGAGGCGGACCTGTGGGATATCGCCGACGGCCTGCTGGCCGGTGCGATCCAGTATTGGCTCTACGCCCATCAGCCGTGCGGCGACCCGCTGTGCGAGGATTGCGAGCCGATGAGCACCGCCGAGGCGCGGCTGGCGGAGATGCTGCGCCTGGCCAAGGAGTTCGCCGCCGACAGTGAATACTTCCACTCCCCGAACGACAGCAACGTCGGCCGCGCCTGAGTAGGCGCTGCGGATTTTATCGAGTGCTTCCTGTGGGTCGGGCTTCAGTCCGACAGCGATGTTTGCGGTGTCGCGGCAACCCTGACTCCGTCGTCGGACTGAAACCAAGGGGGCGCACGGAACCTGATCTACCCATCAACCCTGTTTCAGCTCCCCGTTGGTTTGGCGCCGTCGCCCGTCTCCCTTCTCTTGCGCAGGTCGGCGCGCAGCCGGCTCACTCCCTGGTGGTAACTTTCCGCATCGCCGTATTCGAGGAAGCGGCCATAGCGGGTGTGCGGTGCGTGGACGCGCTGCGCATGCTTGATCGGACACCAATATTGCTCGGTGCGGCCGGCGACCACCTTGGCGTAGGCAAGCAGGCCGTTGGCATAGCCGCAGTAGAGGCAGTTGAACTTCTCGATCCAGTTGAGATAGGCGAGGTGGTGGCGGTCGACGATGACGAAGTCGCTGCGCCGTACCTTGTCGATGCCGTAGAGATTGAAGGCGATGAACTGGTAGAGGCCGAGAAAGAGGTCGAGCAGCAGCAGCGGCACGGCCATCGCCAGGGTTGCCAGTCCGGCCGGGATATCGCGCCATTCGGTGGCGCGCAGCAGCGCCGCGACGCTGCGCCGCAAGCGCCGGTGTTCTTTCGCGATGCCCTCCTCGAAATAGACACGACCCTTTTCCACGTAGTAATGAAAGCGTCCGCGCGCGGCGGACAGTTCGACCTCCAACTCCTCTTCCAACTGATGTATGCGCAACAGCAGGCTGGTGACCTTGTCATTCATCGCAATTACCTTTTGTCCGCGTCCGGCGCGTGTCGGTCTGTTGTATCACAGTCGCGGATGATTGTGGCCGCCGGCGTCGGCGCGGCGGCAGCGCGCGGCCGTCCTGTGGCGTCCGCGGCGCGACGCGACGGGGTAAACGTGCGACACTTGCCGCGGTGCAGTGCGGGTATGGATTTAGAGTAACTGCGTGGTCATACGGCTGCGGCTTCTGATGTAATTGCCATCATGGGAGAGCGACGGTGAGGACGATAATGTCACGGTACATAATCGCATTGGTCACCCTGCTGCTCAGCGCATGCGGCTGGGTGGCCGGTACGCCGCCGGAACAGGCCGTGCGCGTGCTGGGCGCGGCCGACGTCGGGCAGTGCCGTTTGGTAGGTCACGCCACCGTTGCGCTGGTCGACAAACTGGATACCCTGCGCAGCGATCCGGCGCAGGTGCAGCAGGCGCTGAATCTTCTGGCACGGCGCAGCGCCGTCACCCTGGGGGGGGATGCGGTGGTGCCGTCGGGTGCGGTCGCTGCGGGACGCCAGGCGTTCGATATCTACGACTGCAGTGCGCGCTGAGGTCCCGACGCCGGCAACCCAACGGTGCTTTTCCGGCAGGTTTGCGGCCACGGCTCCGTTCTCCAACGGTGTTGATCATGGTTCTGGGCGTACGCATACCGGTTTGCGACATCACCTATCAAACGGACGGCGGTCTTTTCTATTGGGCTGGCGGCTTGCCGGCTATTCTCCACCAGGACAGGGCAGCGGTAACCGGCCTGATTGAGCCACGACCCGTGGAGGAGGGATGCGTCAGATGAATATCCTGCGTAGCGTGCCGCTGCGTCCCGCCGTGCTCGGTACCGTGCTTCTGGTGTTCGGCCTGCTTGCGGTGTCGCTGTCGGGTTTCGAGGAACGGCAGTGGAACAGCTATTTCGAGCGCAGCACGCTCGCCGCAATACGTAACAACATGGCACACCTGCAGGATTCCGTCGGTGCTGCACTTGCCGCCGGCGACGGTAAGCGGGCGGAACGCGAGATTGCCGGCCACGGCTTTAACGGCGACCTGAACGTCCTGGCGGCGGTGAATGCGGCGGGCCAAGTGATCTATGCCACGCGCCCGTCATGGCGCGCGGCGGTCGCTTCGCATGTGTTGCCCGACTATGACCTGACGGCGGCGCACAGTGCCCTCGCCCGCCATCGGCCACTGATCCAAATCAGCGCCGATCACGAATTGATCATGGCCTATTACCCACTGACCTTGTCGTCGCACGGCCGCCATCCGCACGTTCCGGTCAACGGCCTGCTGTATGCGCTCATCGATATGAGCCGCGGCGAACGGGCGGTCCATCAAGCGGTGCTCAAACAGAGCGTGCTGTTGTGGGGGGCGACGGCATTGGCAATGTTGCTGCTGTTTCTGCTGCTGCGCCGCTTCGTGATACGGCCGGTCGAATTGATGGCGGATGCCGCCGGCGGCATCGTGCGCGGCCAGGCCGCGCCATTCGTGATCCGCGGCAGCGGCAAGATTGCCACTTTGGGCCATGCCTTCAATGAGGCGGCAATCACGGCCAGACAGCTGCTGGCCGAGTTGCGCGAGGGTGAGCAGCGTTACCGTACCATCGTCGAACATGTAGGTATGGGCATCATGCTGATCGACGATCAGATGCGCGTGCTCGAGATCAACGGCACCATGCGCAGTTGGTTTCCCAATGCCGATCACGTGGAGCATTGCTACGAGCTGTTTGGCAAGGGCGATGGTCAGCGTTGCGGCGTATGCAGCGCCACCCGCGCCTTGAGCACCGGCCAGGCCGCCGAAACCGTTGTGGAAACGGTGATCGGTGGCGAACGGCGCATCCTGCGCATCGCATTGAAACCGGTAACGGACCAGCAGGGCAGTGTAGGCGCCTGTGTTGAAATCATGGAGGACATTACCGAAAAGGAGCTCATCCGGCATCAGCTGGAAAAGGTGACGCGGGCGCTGCGCGCCCTCAGCGTATGCGGCTCCGCGGTACTGCGGGCACGTACCGGCCAGGAACTGCTGCAACAGGTGTGCGACGTCATCGTGGCGGTCGGCGGCTATTCCATGTGCTGGATCGGCCGCGCCGGCGACGACGCGGAGAGTAGCGTGGTGCCGACCGCCACTGCCGGCGGGGCGAAGAGTTACCTGGCGGGAATCAAGACCAGTTGGGGCGAAAATGAACTGGGCCGCGGTCCTACCGGCACGGCGATCCGCGAGGGGCGGCCGGTGGTGTATCAAGACCTGGCAAGCGCAAACGACAACTTTCGCCCGTGGCGTGAGGCGGCGCTGCAGCACGGTTTCCGGGCCTCCGCGGCGTTGCCGCTGTATCTGGAGGGCAAGCCCTACGGTGCATTGACCATCTATGCCGCCGATACCGGGGCGTTTGTCGCCGAAGAGTTGACGCTGTTGATCGAACTGGCGGAGACCACCATGCACGGGGTGCAGTCGCTCTACGATCAGCAGGCGCGCCGCGTCAGCGAGCGTGAACTGATCCGCATCAATGCGGAACTGGAACGGCGGGTGGAGGCGCGTACCGCCGAATTGGCCCACATCAACAAAGAACTGGAGGCCTTTACCTATTCGGTGTCCCATGACCTGAGGGCACCGCTGCGTGCCATCGACGGCTTCAGTCAGATCCTGGTGCAAAAGCATGCTGACGCACTCGACGCCCAGGCGACCGATTACCTGCATCGGGTGCGCCGGGCGACGCAACGCATGGACCGCCTGATCGACGATCTGCTGGGTTTGTCGCGCATCAATCGCTACCGGCCGCACGCCGAATCGGTGGATATCAGCGCAATGGCGGGGGAGCTGTGCAGAGAGTTGCAGGATGCGGAACCGCAGCGGCGAGTCGGACTGGCGATTGCTCCGGGTCTGTCGGCGCAGACCGATGCCCATCTGGCGCGGATCGTTCTCGCCAACCTGCTGGGCAATGCCTGGAAATACAGCGCCAAGCGGGCGGATGCGCGCATTGAGCTTGACGCCTGCCGCGGCGACCGCGGTGACGGCTTCGTGATACGCGACAATGGCGTTGGTTTCGATATGAAATACGCCGACAAGCTGTTCGCCCCGTTTCAGCGGCTGCACGGCCCGAGTGAATTCGAGGGCACAGGGATAGGCCTGGCCACGGTACAACGAGCCATCGAGCGCCTGCACGGCCATGTCCGGGCGGAGGCGGCGCCGGATCAGGGGGCAGCATTTTTCTTCTGCTTCAATTGTGAACATGCCGACGGCGACGGTAGGGAAGGGGGATGAGATGGCGCAACACAGTACGATTCTACTGGTGGACGATAATCCGGACGATGTGGAACTGACGACGCTGGCGCTGCGTGAATACAATGTGGTCAACGACATCGTCGTGGCGCGTGACGGCCAGGAAGCGCTCGACTACCTGTTCGGCCGCGGCGCCTATGCCGGGCGCGATCTGTATGAGCAGCCGCACCTGGTTTTGCTCGATATCAACCTGCCTAAACTGAACGGTACCGAGGTACTGCAACAGATGCGCGCCGACGAGCGGACACGCTATATCCCGGTGGTGATGCTCACCACATCGACCGAAGAGCGCGACCTGGTCGCGAGCTATCGCAACGGTGCCAATAGCTATATCGTCAAACCGGTGGATTTTTCGCAGTTTATCGCAGCCGTGCACCAGATGAAGATGTATTGGCTGGTGCTCAACCGCGCGCTTCACAGCGACGGAGAGTGATCGGCCATAGCGCCCATTACGCCGCCATGTAGGATAAATACGACAAGAATTTGCGGCAGATGTACCACAACAAGTTCGGCATTACCCCGACGGGAACATCATATATTCCTCACGATACTGGCAGTATGGCCGAGGCGTCGCCGGTATCCGGGCAATGCGGGATAGGCGTGCGCGCCGACGGCGGAGTTCATTCCGTCAGCGGGGAAACCGATCGTGAAAGCGCAGGAAGCCCTGAGGTTGTTGCTACTGGCAGACAGCGCCGACGATGCGGCACTGCTGCAGCGGCAATTCGCCGGCTTTGCACGCCGGGTGGTTAGCGCCGTTGAGTCCACCCGTGACGGTTACCTGGCTGCGCTCGAGCAGGATTGGGATGTCATCGTTGCCGATTGCATGCTGCCGCAGTTTGGCGCGGCGGAGGCGTTGACGCTGTTGCAGCGGAGCGGGCGCGATTGCCCGTTCATCGCGGTATCGGGCGCCGTCGGCGAAGAGGCGGCGGTCGCGTTGATGCGCAGCGGCGCCGCGGACTGTATTTCGAAAGCGAACCTGGCGCGCCTGGGGCCGGCCGTCGACAGTGCATTGCAGGCGCGTGACAACCGCCGGGCCCGCCATGCCGCCGAGCAGGCGCTGGAGCGCATGGCCTTTTACGACGAGGTCAGCGGTCTGCCGAATCAGCGCTATTTTTCCCGTGAGTTGTCCCGCTGGGTCGACGCTGGCGGCGCCGGTGCCGCCCATCTGATGTGCGTAGGCGTGGAGCGTTTGCCTGCGATCGCCGCCACCCTCGGACGGCAGTCGGTCGACGGCATCGTGCGCGAAGTCGCCGCGCGTCTGCAACGGCTGCTGCCGTGCGGCGCCTTGCTGTCCTATTCCGGCTGCGGCGATTTCGTCGCGGTGTTCCGCAGTCATGCGACGGCGGATCACGCCGCCGCAGAGGTGCAGAGCCTGATGCGGCGTCTGGCCGTGCCGTACGAGATACGGCAGCGCGAGATCTTCATCAATCCCGTTGCAGGGATATGTGCCATCGACAACGCCGATGAGCCGATCGATGACCTGCTGCGCCGTGCCATGGCGGCGCAGGGCCAGGCCCGGGAACGGGGCGAGTCCATGGCATTTTTCGATCATCAGGTGGAGCAGGCGATGCTGCGTCGTCTGTCGATATCACAACGCCTGCGCGGCGCCCTGCAGCGCCAGGATTTTTCCCTGCGCTACCAGCCGAAAGTGAATCTCGCGACCGGACGCATCTGCGGTATGGAGGCGCTGTTGCGTTGGAACGACAAGGAACTCGGCGCGGTGCCGCCGGACCAGTTCATTGCGCTCGCCGAAGAGAGCGGGGGCATTGTGGACGTGGGCGCCTGGGTGATTCGCGAAGTCTGCCGCCAGCTGCGCCGCTGGCGCGACGCCGACCTGCCGCTGCTGCGGGTCGCGGTCAACGTCTCGGTACGGCAGTTGCGTGATCCCTTGTTCGCCACTACGGTACGGCAGGCACTGCATGATGCGCAGCTGCCGGCGGCGGCGCTGGAACTGGAACTGACCGAAAGCGACATCATGACCGATACCGAAACGGCCATCGCGTTGCTGGCCGATTTGCGGGCGCTGGGGGTGATCATCACCGTGGACGATTTTGGTACCGGTTATTCGTCCCTCAGCTACCTCAAGCGCCTGCCGATCTCGACGCTGAAGATCGATCGCAGCTTTATCGTCGATATGGTCGACGACGCCGACAGCCGGGCCATCGTCGAGGCGGTGGTGGCGCTGGCCCACAGCCTGCGCCTCACGGTGGTGGCCGAAGGGGTCGAGGAACAGGCGCACCTGACGTTCCTGCGCGATATCGATTGCGATGAGGCCCAGGGCTATCTGTTCAGCCGGCCGTTGCCGGTGGAAGGGATAGCGCCGCTGTTGGCGGCCCTTGCCGCTGTCGACGACGCCTACGCCGTGCCGGAGGCTGAATTCGGCATCGAATCCGTCTGAGCTGCAACAGCAGGTGGGCTACGGCGAAGCGGTGAAGGCCACGCGCACCCGCAGGCCGCCGCCGGGGTTGTCCAGCAGCGTTACCGTGGCGTCGTGGCGCCGGGCGATGGTGCGGACGATGGCCAGGCCGAGGCCGGAACCGGGTTCGACGGTGCCGAGCTGGCGGTAGAAGCGATCGAATACCCGTTCGCGCTCGGCGGCCGGGATACCGGGGCCGGTGTCGGCCACCTCCAGCCGGGCGCCTGTGGTGTCGCGCATGGCGCTGACATCGACACGACCGCCGCCGGGCGTATAGCGGACGGCGTTCTCCACCAGGTTCGACAGCAGTGTCTCCAGGGTGACTACGTCGCCTGCGACGACGGCCCCGTCGTCCGCCTGCGCAATCCCCAAATCGATGCCCTTGGCCTCGGCCAGCGGCAGGTGGCGCGCCGTCACGTTGCGCGCCAGCTCCGCCAGGTTGACCGGCTGCGGCGGACGCTCTTCTCCGCCCGGTTCGTTGCGCGCGAGGATCAGCAGCTGTTCCACCACCCGTGTCGCGCGCCGCAGCCCGGCCTGGAGTTCGGCCTGTGCTTCGCGCCGCTCCTCGTCGCCGTCGGCGCGTCCCAATAGTTGCGCCTGTAGGTTGAGCGCCGCCAGCGGGGTGCGCAGTTCGTGGGCGGCGTCGGCGACGAAGGCGCGTTGCGCCTGCAATGCCTGGTCGAGGCGGGCGAGCAGATCGTTGAGGGCGGTGACCAGCGGTTGCACCTCCTGCGGCACGCCGCTGCCCGGCAGCGGCGCCAGATCGTCCGGGCGCCGTTCGCCGACCCAGCGGGTGATGCGTTCTAGCGGGGCCAGGCCGCGGCCGACGATCAGCCACACCAGCAGGCCCATCACCGGCAGCAGCACCAGGAACGGCGCCACCGCCTGCAACGCGGCGCCGGCCGCCAGTTCGTCGCGGTCGCTCATGCGCTGCGCCACCTCGTAGATGCGTCCTTCGTACGTCTCGGCATAGACGCGCCAGGTGTCGTCGCCCCGGCTCAGGTGGTCATAACCCATGGTGCGCGGCGGAGGCAGGGCGCTGGTGGGATGCGACAGATAGATGCGTCCGCCGTTGCGGTGGAACACCTGGATCACGAAATCGCCGTCCTCTTCCGGGTCGCTCGCGGTCACCGCGCCCTTGAAGTCGCCGCCGTGCAGCGAAAGGGCGATCTGGCGCAGCTGGTAGTCGAAGCTCTCGCCCGACTCCTCGCGCGCCATGCGGTAGGTGGCGTAGGCGCCGGCCAGCAGCGACACCACCAGGGTGGCCAGCAGGCTGAACAGCAGCTGCCGGCGCAGCGAGGTGTTCGTGTTCATGACGCCGGCACCAGCCAGCCGACACCACGCAGATTGCGGATCCATTCGGCGCCGAGTTTGCGGCGCAGGGCGTGGATATGGACCTCCACCGCATTGCTGCCCACCTCTTCGTCCCAGCCGTAGAGGCGTTCCTCCAGTCGGGCACGCGACACCGGTGTGCCGGGGTTCTCCAGCAGGATGCGTAACAGCGCGAACTCCTTGGCCGACAGCGCCACGGCTTCGCCGTGCAGCGACACGGTGTGGGCCGCCGGATCCATCTGCAACGGACCGGCGCTCAACAGCGGTACGGCGCGGCCGCCCTGGCGCCGCAGCAGGGCGCGCACGCGGGCGGACAATTCATCCAGGTCGAAGGGTTTCACCAGATAGTCATCGGCGCCGGCGTCGAGGCCGCGGATGCGATCGGAGACCGCATCGCGCGCGGTGACGATCAACACCGGTACACCGTTCCCCGCGCGGCGTAGCTCGGTCAGCACGGCGATGCCGTCCTTGCCCGGCAGGCCCAGGTCGAGCACCACCAGATCGTAGCCCTCACTCTTCAGCGCCAGCGCCGCCGCCTGCCCGTCGTGCGCCCAGTCCGCCGCGTAGCCCTCCTGCTTCAGGCCGCGCTGCACCGCCGTGCCGATCATCGCGTCGTCTTCCACCACCAGCAGTCGCATGCTTTGTCGTCCGTATGGCCGGTTATCCAGCAAAAGTAAAAGGCCTTCAGCGCCGCCGCCGCTCCAGCAGATGAAACAGTGGCCCGGCAGCAAGGTAGGCCGGACTTAGCGTAGCGGTGTCCGGCAAGCATCTGCCCGATGCCGCTGCGCTCTATCGGGCCTACGGCAACTGCACCGCCGTGCCGATTATCGAGTGGTCTTCCGCCAGCAGCAGTCGCATGCTTTGTCGTCCGCATCTAATCGGGATTGGGGCCTTCCGGGGCATTCTCCAACACTTTGCCGCTGACGGCATCTACGCCCACTTCCTGTGTCACCTTACCGCGGCGGATGTCGAAAGAGTAGCGCAGGCCGCTACCGCCCCGTTCCTGTTCCAGCTCTTCGCTTACGATCTTGCCGGGGAAGGCATGCAGCGCGATGCTGCGCGCCTGGCCGATGGAAATTTTTGCCGCGGGGGCCAACTCCTGCCCGGGGTAAGCGTAGGCGGCGGTCACGGTAGCCAGCGCAATGCCGGCAACGAGCATCAGTAATTTGGGCGAAATGGGTTTCATGGCGTTATTCCTCTCTGCATACCTGAGGTTACGGCGGCGGTCACCGCCTGAATCGAAACGATAGAGGGCGCCGCATTAAGCAAGACTTAGGTCGCGTTGCCGATGTAGGGATAAGGTCGTCCGGGACATCGCGTGGGCGCCGCTGTTGCGTACCGGCACGAGACACTTGATCACTTTTCGGCGGGCGGTGGTGTCCGCTTATCGCCGCGCCGCTCCAGCAGATGGAACAGCGCCGGCATCACCAGCAGCACCAGCGGCAGTTGCACCGTCAGGCCGGCGATGATGGCGATGGCCAACGGCTGTTGCATCGCCGAGCCCTGACCGATGGCGAAGGCCAGCGGCAGCAGGGTGAGGATGGCGGCGAAGGTGGTCATGGCGATGGGGCGCATGCGGTTCTTGCCGGCCTCGACCAGCGCCTCCTCCCACGCCATGCCCTCGTCAATGAGGGCGCGGTATTCGGAGAAATAGAAGATCGCCACCTCGGTGACGATGCCGATGATCATGGTCATGCCCATCATCGCCGAGATGTTGAGTTCGATGCCGGTCAGCCACAGGCCGATGAACACCGCACCCACCGCCAGCAGCGGTGTCGCCATGATCGACAGGGCGATGCGGAAGCGCTCGTAGAGAAACAGCAGCAGCATGAATACCAGTGCCACTGCCGCGGCGAACACCGCCGCCAGGCCGCGGAAGGCGATGCGCTGCTGTTTGTAGAGGCCGCCCAGTTCGTAATAGACGCCGCGCGGCAAAAAGCCGGGCTGGTCCAGGATCTGTTTGACGGCGCGCACCGTCGAGCCCATGTCGCGGCCGCTGATGCGCGCGGTGACCGCCACCATGCGGCGCAGGTTCTCGCGGTTGATCTGCGGCTGGCCGGAGACCGGTACGACGTCGGCGATGCGCGACACCGGCACGGTGTGGCCGTCGGGAGCGCGCAGCAGCAGACGGCCGACGTCGCTGTCGATGGTGCGGTAGCTGCGCGGAATCCAGACCCGCACGCCGATCATCTTCGGCCCCTGCTGGATCTCGGTGGTGACGTTGCCGGCCAGGTCGTTGCGCAATTCGCGGGTGACCGCATCCGGATCGAATCCCTCCAGCGCCGCCTTCACCCGGTCGACGTGGATCACCAGGGCGTCGCCCGCGGGATTGATGCCGTTGGCCACGTCCACCACGCCGCGCACCTTGCCGATGGCGGCGGCGGTCTTGTGCGCCAGCCGCGCCAGGGTGGCGCCGTTGTCGGCGAANNTGCCGTTCCACCTTTTGCCGCACCTCGTCCATCACCTCCTCGATGGGACGGCGCGGGCCGTTCTTGAGGCGCACGAAGAAATCGCCCTCGTTGGCCTCGGTCACGCCGCCGCCCAGCTGGGTGCCGGTGCGGCGCGAGTAGGTGGCCACCTCCGGCGTCGCTGCGAGGATCTGCGCCACTTGGCGCAGCAGCCGGTCGGTCTCGGTCAGCGAGGTGCCCGGAGGCGCGCGATAGTCGAGGATGAAGCCGCCCTCGTCCATCGACGGCATGAAGCCGGAGCCGACCCGCTGGTAGGCGAAGCCGCCGAGGGCCAGCAGCGGCAGCAGCAGCGCCAGGATCCACAGCGGCCGCCGCAACAGCACGGTGAGCAGCTCGGCGTAGCGCTGGTGGAACCACTCGGTGAGCGCGCCGCCCTCCTTCTGGTTGGCGTCCTTTGCGTTGAGCAGATGGTCGGCCAGCAGCGGCACCGCCAGCCAGGTGATGAGGAACGAGATCACCAGCGCCGAGGCCATGGTGAGCGACAGCGCCTTGAAGAAGGCGCCGGTAACGCCGGAGAGGAAGGCCAGCGGCACGAAAATGATCACGGTGGAGGCGGAGGAGCCGGCCAGCGGCGGGATGAATTCCAGCGCCGCCGCCATCACCCGGCCGTGGTGGTCGCGCGGGGCGCCGCGCAGCCGGCGCACGATGTGTTCGATCATCACGATGGCATCGTCGATGATCAGCCCCACCGCCGCCGCCATGCCGCCCAGGGTCATGATGTTGAAGCTCATGCCGAGCACCTTGAGCAACACCACGGTGGAGGCGAGCACCGCCGGCACCACGATGATGGCGATGCCGGTGATCTTCAGGTTGCGCAGGAACAGCAGCAGCACCAGCGCCGCCAGGCCGATGCCGATGAGGATGGCGTCGCGCACGCTGGCGGCGGCGCCCACCACCAGCCGGCTCTGGTCGTACCAGTTGGCGATCTTCAAACCCGCGGGGAGTTGGCTGCGATAGGCGGCGAGGCGCGCCTTCACGTCCTTGGCGATCTGCACGCTGTTGCTGCCCGGCTGCTGGTAGATGTTGAGCAGCACCGCATTGCGGCCGTCGGCGGTGACGCGAATCCACTGCGGCACCGAGGAGTCGGCGACGGTGGCCACATCCTCCAGCTTCACCAGACCGTCGCTGCCGGTTCTGAGCACGGTGTTGCGGATGTCGTCGAGGCTGTGCAGGCGGGTGTCGGAGATGGCGAGGTAGAGCTTGTAGTGATCCTGCAACCGCCCCACCGCCTTCACCACGTTGGCGGCGGAGAGGGCGTGGGCCACGTCGTCGAGGGTGAGGCCGTAGGCGGCGAGCCGTGCCGGGTCGACGGTCACCCGGTACTCCTCCGGCGCGCCGCCGGTCACCTGCACCCGCGCCACGCCGTCGACGCCCGAGAGCAGCGGCCGCAGCTGATACTCGGCCAGGTCGTAGAGTTGGGTCAGCGACAGGTTGGGCGCGGTGAGGCTGTAGGCGATGATCGGGTCCACCGTCGGGTCCATGCGCTTGGTGCGGATGCGGGTACCGGTCGGCAGCTGCGGCAGGATCTGGGTGACCGCCGCATTCACCTCCGAGGTGGCCAGCCCCATGGCCGTGCCCCAGGCGAAGGTGACCGAGATGTCGGCGCTGCCGCGGCTGGTGGTGGAGCGCACGTCCTTCACGCCGGGTACGCGCCGCACCGCCTGTTCCACCGGCACCGTCACCTGCACCTCCATCTGGTCGGCGGGGCGGTCGCCGGCGTCGAGGGCGATCTGCACGCGCGGAAAATCGACGTTGGGAAACAGCGTCACCGGCAGGTTGAAGGCGGCGACGATGCCGGCGACGGTCAGCGTGGCCATGAAGAACAGCAGCGAGCGGCGGTGTGCCTGCACCCAATGGGTGAAATTCATCGCTGCGCCTCGCGGACCGCCATGCCGTCGCGCAACTCATAGTTGCCCAGCGTCACCACCGGCAGCGTCGGGTCGAGCGGGCCGCTCACGGCGATCAGGCCGTCCGCTTCGATGCCGGTCTTGACCGCGACGCGCACGGCTTGGCCATCACGTACCTGGAACAGATAGGCGCCGCGGTCGTCGCGCAGCACCGCAGAGCGGGGGACCGCCGTCACCGCTTCCGTGCGCACCGTGATGGCGCCGCTGACGCGGGTGCCGTTGAGGAAATGGGCCTGGGCGCCGCTCAGGCGCACCAGCACGTCCACCAGCCGGGTCCGCGGATTGATGGTGCCGTAGACCGCCGCCACCTGGACGGTCACGCTGTCGGCGGCGTTGAACACCGAGGCGATCCGTACCGCCATCCCCACCTGCACCCGCGTCACGTCTTCCGGTTCGATGCCGAGCTGGACCTGCTGATCGCGGGCGCGCTGCAGTTTGAGTACCGCGACGCCGGCGGCCAGATAGTCGCCCTGGGCCGCGCTCACCGCGGTGACGATGCCGGCGAACGGCGCCTTCACCTGTTCGGTGGTCCTGCCGCTGCCCAGCTGACGCTGCGCACGCAACGCCGCCTCGGCATCGATGAGTGCCTTGCGCGCTGCCGCCAGCTGCGAGGCGGTGATCAGCTTCTGCGCGTAGAGCTGCACGCTGCGACTGTTTTGGTCGCGGGCCAGCGCCAGGTTGGCCAGGGCCTGGCGGTAGGCCAGGGCGTCGGCGGCGCCGGTGGCGAATTGGAACAGCACCTGTCCACGCGTCACCCGTTGGCCGGCGTTGACCGCCAGCCGCGTCAGGCGGCCGGCGCGCGGCAGGGCGACGTCGCTGGCCTCGCCGGTGGCGGCGCTGACGGTGCCGTAGCCGGTGAGCTGTTCGCTCAGGGTACGGTGGACCGGCGGCGCCACCCGGACCAGGGCGCTGGGGGCGGTGTCGGCGGCCAGTGCCGGGGTGGCCAGGGTAGTAGAGGCCAGCAACGCCGCCGTGAACCAGGTACGAAGGTTGAACATCACTGTTTTCTGCCGGTGGTGCCGTCGAGCGGGGCGGCGCTGCCCAGAGCCAGCGCCAGGCCGATGCGCTGTTCGGTGAGGGTCTGGTGCAGCGTCAGTGCTTCGAGCCGCTTGTCGGTGGCGGCGGCGGCCAGTTGCAGATAGCTGTTTTCATCGAGATTGCCGGCGCCGTAGGCCGTCTGTGCCGCACGGCCGGTCCGTTCGGCCTGGGTGGCGGCGGCGCTTGCCTGGGCCAGTTGTTGCCTGACCAGGGTGCCGTCGTCCAGCAGCTGCCGTACCTGGGCGTAGGCGGCGGTGAGACGCTGATGGAATGCGTCGCGCAGCCGCCGGCGGGTGGCGCGCTGCAGGGCGATCTGCCCCTGGCTGCGGTTCCATAGCGGCAGATTCAGGGTCAGGGCGAAGCCATTGGTGACGATGCCGCCGGTGTCGCGGGCGCGGTTGAAGCCGATGCCGATGAGCGGAAACTGGGCCAGCACGGCCTGACGTACCCGCGCCTCCTGCGCCGCATAGCCCTGCTGCAGCGCGAGCAGATCGGCGCGGCGTCGCGCCAGCTGTTTCATCTCCTGTTGCACCTCGGTGGTGGAGAGGGGCGGCAGCGGTTCCGCCACCAGCTTCAGCTGCACCTCGGGGTCAAGCCCCAGCAAGGCGTTGAGCGCCTGACGCTGATGCAGGATGCGGCGCTCCAGATCGCCGAGGCGCTGCTGCACCCCCTGTAGCGCCAGCAGATCGTCATCCGTCGTGGCGGCGGTGAGATTGCCGGCGGCGAAGGCCGCCTGGACGTGGGCCTGGCGTGCGGCGAACAGCTGCTGTTCGGCAGCGAGCAAGGTATGGGCCTGCTCCAGGGTGACGATGCGGCTGCACAGCAGACGCGCCTGGCTGGCCACCTGCCACTGTCGCCACAGCAGTTCCAGGTCGGCGCTGCGCACCTGGTGGTGCGCCGCTTGTTGCGCCGCGCCGTGCTGCCACAGGGCGCCGAGGTCGAAGGAGGCGCCGATGCCGTAGGCGGTGGTGGTGCCGCTGCTCTTGGTCGGATAGTCGTTGCTGCCGTTCAGTTGTGGGTCCGGCAGCAGGCCCGCGGCAAAGGCCTGGGCGCGGCGCTCGCCGGCGGTGTCGCGCGCCGTTTGAAGCAGCGGACTGTCGGCCACCGCCAGCATCGCCACCTCGTCGCCGTCGAGGCCGTTGCTGGGGTCGAAACGATGGCGGCGCAACTGCGGCAGCGGCAGCTGCGCCGGGTCGACGCTGAGGCGCACTGTGGTCGGCAGCGCGACGTTGGTGTCGAGCGGCTGCGGCCGATAGCCGGCACAGCCGGCAACGGCTGCGCTGAGTAATCCGATGATCCAGAGTCGAGGTTTCATGACGGCGGCATTCCACGGTGTGGGCGGAAAGGCGGTTGAGGGCCGGTGCCCGCGGCGGCGGGTCGCTGCCGGGTAGCTAAGGTAGGCGGTAACGACTTAAGGCAGACTTAGCAGTCGTGGCTGCGGCACTTGCGACGACGCACCCTGGATGCGTACCAATCGGTACGCGGTGATAACCACATCCCCAAAAGAGGGCGGGCAAATCCGGATAAAAAATGCCGCCAAAAAGGCAGCACTAAAGGAGCGAGGGAGAGAAAATATAGGTCTGGTGGTTACCCGTAACCAAAGCAGCCTTTGGTGAATGTATTCGGACTATTGTCGCGTGCGGCAGCCGGAACGTCTGTCACTTCCGTCGATATCGGCAACCGGAGCATTGCCTCGGTACCATTGGCCTCGCTTCTCAGCGACAGTGTCCCTCCGTGCTGCAATATCGCGCTATGAGCAAGAGTCAATCCGATGCCTCGCGCGCCGCAACCAGGTTTCGTCGAAATGAACGGCTCGAACAGACGATTAACAATTTCGGGAGCAATACCCGGCCCAGTGTCTCGAACGCGTATGACGATAGCGTCGTCGTCAATGCCTGTGGCTATCATGACAGATCCATTGACGCCGGAGGCTTCCGCGCCATTCTCGGTGATCGCGAATAGTGCGGCCCTGAACGCGGGGCTACAGCGCAACGACGGAATTGTACTGTTGTAAATCGTAAATCTCACGGTTCCAAATCTTATGCTGAGTTCCTCGCTGATGTCGCAAATCATTGAATTAATGTCGACCCAGTGTCGCTCATGCACCTGGGTTAACAGGGTGAGGACGGATAGTTTGGTGACAAATTGCGCAACGTGTTGGAGTCCTTCTGCCGACTCATCAAGTATTGCGGGTATCTCCTCAAGGGCGCTGCGTATTTTAATGTCATCGATATGATCGCGTGCAGGCGCCAATTCCAGGTGTTTGCGGAATTCGGCAGTATGCTGGCGAATTATGTCGAGATTGGCGCATAGATATCCGAGCGGATTATTGATCGTGTGCGCGACCTCGGCAGCCATCTGTCCCAGTATCGACGAGTCATCCATTATTTACGCCCGCATTGTTTTTACTGTTGCGACAATTGTGATGCCGTTGCCGATTAATGCCAGGGGACTGATCCTTAAATTGACATGGGTAAAATTCCTAGAGCGACGACAACAGACGAGCTTGAATTGACGGCAGAGAGACGCTATACCGATGATCGCGTAATCGATTGCGAATCAGTATGGACTATTTCCGTGCTCCGATAGTGTCTGGGATGCAGCTTAAAGAAGCGAGAAAAGCAAGGCATATATTGTCGTAGAACGACTGCGGCTGATCTGTGCTTGTCTCTTGCTGCACGGAAACTTTTTATAAAGTTGCGATTAGGCTAATGATCGGGGCGACAGAAATGTTGCTGCAACGCATGGGTCACCAGCATGGATGCGGGATGTATGGCATCGTCGTTTCCGAAAGTGGACCGGGCGACGATAACGCTGGCATCGGCGGCTGAAATCGACTCGGGAAGGCATAGCCTTTTCCGTCCGGTCGTATCGATTACGCCCTGTATGTAACCGGTGCATAGTAGCCCGATAACGGACGGCACACCCCTGGTGACGCTGTTGTTAAAGTCGCCGCAAATTTCCCTGAAGGAATTCGCCGTGTATACGGGTGAAGGCGTGTCAGCGAATGCCACGTCACCGCAGACAACTGAAAAGATCGCCGTGACGAGCGATAACCAGGTGACAAAAAAGGAAATGTTGCGGTACATGACGCTACCTCCGTGGCATTCCGTCAGGCCGTTGTGGGCTGCCCGATACCGCTCATGGCGCCCAGTTCCTCTTCATACCAGCAGACGGCATACCGAACCAGTTCCGTGGAATTGCGCAGGGAAAGCTTGCGTTTGATATTTTCGCGATGGGCCTCGACGGTTTTTATGCTGCGCTGCAGCTGCATGGCCACTTCCGACGAACCGAGCCCGCTGCCGATGAGACGCAGTACTTCCAGCTCACGATTGCTGAGAAGCTCCAGAGGGGATTGCGACGGACGGCAACGCGTACCGTTTGACGATTCGAGCATTCGTTCCTTGAACTCTTCGCTTACGTATATGCCGCCGGACACGACCTTATGGATAGCTTCCAGCACCTTCTCGGGCGAGGATGTTTTCGTTATGTATCCGGAAGCACCGGCAGCGAGTGCGCGCTCTGCGTAGCGGAACTCATCATGCATGGATAGCACGAGTATCCTTATCTTACTAAAACGCTGCTTTATCTGACGTATCAGACTCAAGCCGTGACAGTCGGGCAGAGTGAGATCAAGAAGCACAAGGTCAGTGGTATTCTGCCGCAAAAGTCCGAGTCCTTGCATTCCATTGCCGGCGGTGCCGGCGACCGTAAGTGCAGAATCGGTGCGTATGAGCTGGGTCAATCCGAAACGCATCATGTCGTGGTCCTCTATGACGACGATCTTTGTTGTAGTGCTCATCCTTGGCTCCCTATGTCGACTTGGTTATCGTTATCATTTTTATCGCATAAAAAAACAATTATGGTGGCCATGCGTTTTGCTGCAACCCGTTATATGGCGATCTGAAAAAATTAGGTAATTATCCTATGGCAGTGATTGATCAAATAGGTGGGACATATTATTTGTCTCTACAGTGGGGCGACCCGTCATCGTCGGCTGTGCGCCCTCCGCGAAGCGTTGAGTACTTGAGCCACATGGTTTCTCAATTGCTCGGGTTGAAGCGGCTTATTCAGCAGGGTCAGCCCCCATAAATTGGCTTCGGATAGCCGTTCCGGGTCGGTATCTCCGGTCAGTAGGATTCCAGGTAATTTGCGCCGCAGGCGGGCGCGTATCTTGCGAATCACATCGACACCTGTTTCATCGCTTAGACGGTAGTCGGCAATAACAAGTTCAGGTATCTCTTCGTCGCCGCCCAGCGCGCTCAATATTTCGTCGCCGGTGCTGCCGGAAAATACGCGATAGCCCCAATATGTCAGGACCATTACGAGTCCTTCGCGGATATCCGTCTCATCTTCAACGACGGCTATAACGCCGTGCGGAACATCNNCCTAATAGATGGACCAGGCGTTCGACGATGGCGAGGCCGAGACCAAGCCCCTCGCGACGATCGCGCGCCTGGTTGGCGACCTGGTGAAATTCCTGAAAGATGTCCTTAATATCGCTTTCCGCTATGCCGATGCCGGTGTCGATGACGGCGATGGCCAGCATTCCGTCCCGGCGACGGCAACCCACGAGAATGCGACCGCTTGGCGTATAGCGTACAGCGTTGGCGAGGATGTTGCGCAGTATGCGCGTCAGAAGCGTCCTGTCGCTGCGAACCAGCGCCGAGCTGCCGACAGCTTTCAGTTGCAGTCCCCTGGACTGAGCCATAGGTGCAAATTCGTTAATCAATTGCCGCAACAACGGTTCGACCGGAAACGCGGATATTCGCGGAACGACGAGGCCGGCATCGAGCTTCGATATGTCGAGCAACGTATCAAGCATGCTGCCGAGCCCTTCAATAGAATTCCTGACGCGGGCCACGATTTCAGCGGCTTCGGCATCGAGCTGTCTCAACTGCAGCAAATGGACCAGCAGGTGAATGGCTTGAACCGGCTGGCGCAAATCATGGCTGGCGGCGGCAAGAAAGCGGCTCTTTGCGGCGCTTGCCCGCTCGGCGGAACGTTTAGCTGCGCTAAGTTCTTGCTCATGCAGGATGCGTTGTTCTTCGACCGCGTGTTTCTCTGTGATGTCAGTAATCATCTCGATGCCGAACAGCGGATGACCCGCCTCGTCATGCACCACGCTGGTGACGCATTCGGCCCATGCCGTCAAGCCGTCCTTTCTTCGATAGCCTCGTTGGGTGCGATAAGGATCGACTCCTCCCTCCCATAAGAAAAAGGGTGCGAATTCATCGGCGTCGCAGCAATCCCGAAGCGCGATGCTGCTCCAGTCCGCATTGGATAGCTCATCATGGCTGTAGCCGAGAAATTCCTGCAACGCCATGTTGGATTCCAATAGGCGGCCATCGATGGAACATATCCGGATACCGACGCCGGCGTGACGAATTATGGCGCGACTACGTGCCTCACTTCGCTGCAACGCTTCTTCGGCGGCTTTGCGGGTGCTGATATCGCGAACGGAAAATAGCATCGTCTTCTCGTTGTCATGCTCTATGGCGGCGCCGGATATCTCAACCGGAAGCGGGCTGGACGCGGTGCGTAGCAGCGATAACTCTTGTGTTGCTACCTTTCCGCATAATGCGGTGGCAAGCAGGGAATCGAGCCGCTCTTCGTCTGCGGGAATAAAGAGATCATGGATAGCGCAATCCATGAATGTCGCCCTGTTTCGGCTCATCATCTCGGTGAGACGATAATTCGTGTCTACTACGCGAAGTTCGCGATCGGTTAAAATAACTCCATCACCCGCATGCTCCATAAGAGTGCGGTACTTGTCCTCNNGCCGTGTTGCCGGTCGTAACGACATGACGGAAGACCCTTTCCTTGTTGCGGTCGGGGAACAGCTCGAAATGCGTCCTCCCAATCAATTCTCTCGCATCCAAACCGATAGCCGCGGCATAGCTCGGATTGACGCGCAACAAACGAAAAGATGAGTCCATGTAGGCGATATGGTTGCGGCTGATGCAAAATACGGCATCGAGCTGCAATGCCATCCGTTCACGTTCTTCGCTTGTCGCGACCTGTTCTGTTACATCGCGCATGACCTGAACCAGGCCAATATCGCTTCTTCCAACCCGCAATGGCGACAACGTGACGTCGTAGTGATGGCCGCCGCGAATTACTCGATGTCGCGCTACGGAAGGTTTCATCCCTGTGGCGATGGAACGGCAAATAGGGCAGTCGGAGGCCGGTGTGGTGCCGGCATGAAAGAGCGGATGACAGTGGCGCCCATCAATGTTCTCTTTCGTGGCCGTTACATGGCTTCTGGCCGATGCATTGGCGTAGCGGATCGTCGCTTCGGTATCCGTTACGACGATTAGGTCGGGGATGGAATCGTATGTCCTGGCCTGACGTTCGAGCAGGGACATCGGCTTGAGTAGGCCAATACCCACTAGCGCGCGATAGACAAACCAATAACTGAGCAGCTTGAAGGCTGGGCCGAGCGCCGTTAGGTGTATATGGCCTGTATGCGTCAGCAACGATAACAACTCGGCGGCGATCGCAATGGCCAACGACGGCCGCATGTTGTAGTCGATGATGCGGCGTTGTATCACCAGGTTGGCGCCGGCCGCCACCAGTGTGACAATGATGAAGAGGGTGGTGAGATCGAGCCAGTGGGTGGGCAATGCAGAGAGAATGCGATGGTCGCCTGCGATCGATCCGATGAGCAATGAGGCGTAGAGGGCAAAGGCCACAAATACTCCGGCATGCCATATTCGGCGCTGCAATACGAATGGGCAGCTCAACAATAAAAGCGATTCCAGGAGATCGCCGCCGAGACGGAAATCAAGCGCTGCTACATGTGCTTCAACGGCAAATCTGAAAACTCCAAAAAAGGCGAAGGTATAGGCAATATTGAATATTGCGACCCAGAAATAGCCAATGGCCAGATAGACACTGAAACCGTCGACCGTAAACTCGCCGATTTCCCAGCCCACCGCTGCGATTAGCCCCGCGCCGACCGTCTCAACGATCCCCCCGAGAGCATGGGAGGCGAGCATGTTCCATTGTCCGATCAGCAGCACAAGTGCCGTCGCCGCCAGCGGCGGGATCAAGTGGTACGTCGTGGGGCGCGTCCGTGGGTACAGCGGGATATCGGTTACGTTCATGTAGCCGTAGGGATTACTCCCATCCTCTTTCTATCGCAGCACATGGCGTCAATCCTTTGACCTGTTCCATACAGACTCCGCCGACATAGGCGACCGGTAAGGTCTCCCTCTCACGACGCGCTGCTCATGCGAGTTTCACTATACGTAGTGGTACCTATTAGGTATCGCACGGAGGCGTGTTATTGTTTGAATAATGGCATCTATTTGTATGCGTACCACACATTTAAACGTACATGTAACACGGAAATATGTGTGTTCGCAAGGTATTGGTAGAGGCACTATTTGGCCGCGCGAGGAGACGTGCCACGGTCGAATATGAGGGAGAGTTGCCGCGGGCCGGCTACTACAAGGCGATGGCGCAGGAACTCGGCTTACCTTAACCAAACATTTTCTGTGCGAAACTGCTGAATATGTGTCACGCGTCGTGAGGTGAGGGCCGGCCCATTTCGACCCGACTCGGGTACAGGGGTTTGGCTAGGATTGCACCGCGGATGAATGGACGCTAATAAAACATATACACGATTAGCGGGGGCTCGGGGAAATGCATGATTTGGCGCAGCGTATTCAAAGCATGCGGGCGCACCTCGGTTATACACAGGCCGAGATTGCCGCAAGGGTCAAGGTGAAATACCGTTCTTGGCAGGATTACGAGAGCGGGAAAAGCATTCCGGGAGGAAAGGCCCTGAATGGGATCGCCTCACTCGGCATCAATACCAACTGGCTGCTTACCGGCACAGGGCCGATGTGGATGAACTCCGGAGATCAAATGGCGGCATTGGGATTGTTGGAGGTGGTGGCCGACGCGATGGGAGAAATTATGATTGAACTGCATGAGACCTGCACTACGGAAGTAAACGACGGCATCGCAAATGCGTTCGCCAAACTCTACCGCAGACTAAGCAGAAGGCCCGATCCGAGCACTATCGAATTGATAACGGGCAACAAGCGTACCTGAGATTCCGGCAACATCGCAGTCGCGGGCCATTGTCTGATAAGAGAGTACTGCTGTAGCCATATCGCCTTCCGACTCACACGGCTGTTTAGGGGAGGGTGAAGCCGAGCGTCGATGCCGGTACCGACATCGTCGGCTATGGAGGCTATCGGATCAATCCTCCACCAGACTCGTCGGACCAATGCTTGCAGAGGACGGACGTGGCGCGCTGCGCCTGTTTTGACGGTGGCGTGAACCTCGGTCAATCGAAAACAAATTAAATAGCGAAGCCCCGCTAAAGACTCCCGGTAGCCATTTTTCGATACGTGGAACGGTCTCCTTCCATTTCCATTTTCATCGTATATAGAAGCAAAGACTTGCGTTGAATCCGCTTGTTGGGCGCGCCATCCATAAAGTCCGCCTACGCTGGGCTTCGCTCAACGGAAGCTTGGCCGATAGCCTGCTATATACCGGCCAGGGCAGCTAGGAAAAACTACTAGAACCGTTTAGGAGGGTCGCTAGTAACAATGCCATTTGGTCCGCCTATGCTGTGGTGCATGAAAAGTAGAGCGCGGCCGCATGGAGAAACGCCCTAATGAACGGCTAGCACCGTGATCTTACGGNNATATCCAATGCGCTGGAGACCCGCGTTTGCTTCCGCGCGTTGCTGTCCGAGCGCGAACAGCTGGAAAACGTGGTTGCACGCAGTGAATCGAAACTGGACGAAAGCAGACTGGAGATTACGCGCCGCCTGGGACGTGCCGCAGAATATCGCGACAACGAGACTGGCCACCACGTGATTCGCGTCAGCAGTGCTGCGGCGACGACCGCACGGGTTCTCAACATGCCGTTGCAGGAGATCGAGCTGATAGCCCAGGCCAGTCCATTGCACGACATCGGCAAGATTGGAATTCCCGACAATATACTACTGAAGCCGGGACCTCTTTCTGAATTGGAGCGGCGAATCATGAAGCGGCATACGGTGATCGGGGCGCGTATCCTGCTGGGTTCCGATGAGCCCATCATGCAGACGGCCCGGCAGATTGCGTTGACGCACCATGAACGCTGGGATGGCAGCGGCTATCCGCGGCATCTGGCGGGCGGGAAAACTCCCATAGCCGGTCGTATTGTGGCTGTGTGTGACGTATTCGACGCGTTGGCATCGAAGCGTCCGTACAAGGAGTCCTGGCGCTACGATGAGGCACTTGAATATATCCGGTCGCACTCGGGCACGCAGTTCGATCCGCGGGTGGTCGGCGCATTTCTTGAGGCGCGCAGCGAGATTTTGGCAATCACCAGNNGACCCGGAGAAAGCGCGATCTGCCGTGGGGACGGAGTCCGAGGCTCGCGGTGACGGCGACATTTAGCCGGTGTGCGCGCCACCCCGCTGCGGTCGCGTCGGGAATTCCGGCAGGTTGCGCGCATAGGGGCGCAATAAGGACAGGTGGCCTCCAGGGCCTCGGAGTACGGCCGACCCCGCGGGTTAAGCCCATAGCTGCCAACGGTGCTTGCTTACGTCACTGTTTGGCTGACGGCAGATTAATGAGAGCGGTAATGCCGCTCCAGCCGTTCCAGATCGACCTCCGGCGCGCGTCGGCGGCGTGAGTGGCTGCCGCATAGCTGGCGCGCCTGCTGCGGGGTCTTATCGAAGGCCTGTTCCCAGGTGAGGACGCAGACCTCGGTAGGACGGGTATGCCAGCCGTCGCTGCAGCCCTTCACCGTTTGCGCCGGGTCGGCGTCGGGATTTTCGCCCATCTTCATCTGCCAGCAGGCCGCGGCGAGATCCTGGTACATCACCTGTTCGGCGGCGGCAAAACCCTGGTCCTTCACGTACCAGATGAAGCTGGGGTGGTTGGCGCCGATGACCGGCGCGCTGACGCCATCGGCCAACTTGATGGTGCCGGTGCCGAGTACCTTGAGGGCGAGGTGGTAGTGATCCTCGACCCACTTGCGTACCGGGTAGCCGTAGGCCACCACCGGCCGCGCCGCACCCCGCTGCCGTCGCGCCAGGAATTCCAGCAGGTTGCGCGCATAGGGGGCGTAATAGGGATAGGTGGCCTCCAGGCTGTTGCCGGCATCGGCGGGCGCGGCGATGGGGGCGATGTCGACGATGGCCTCATAGCGCGTCACCTGCGCCGTCGGCACGCCGTTCTCCTCCAGCAGCGATTCCCAGCGCCGGCTGGTCTTGGAGCCGAGATAATTCTGCTCCGGCAGCGAGTAGTCGGGCGGGAAGTGCAGCAACTGCACTGAGCGCTGATCGACCAACGCCAGCCCCAGCGGCAGGAACATGCGCCACTCTTTGTCATTCCATTTTCCGTCCTTCTTGATCTGCGCCGTTGCCTGCACCGCCTGCTCACCGATACGGAGGAACGCCGGCAGACGCCGGGTGTAGTCGAGTATGCGGTAGGAGGAGCTCTTTACTTGGGCGGTATAGCGGCCGTCGTGCGCCTGCACCTTGAGCGTGAGATGGGGCATCCCGTCGCGCTGCGCGCTTTGGCCGGTGTAGCGGGCGATGGTGTCGCTCAGCGGTGCGGTGTCGCCGGGCTTGTTGGGATAACTGTAGAGTTGCTTGAGGTCGGCGGCGCTGCCGAGCGGTATCGTTGCCTGGTAGATGCCGGCCTTGGTGCTGTCGGCGTAACTGTAGCCCTGCAACAGACAGAGGGTAGCCAGCAGGGTCAGCAGTTTTAGCGCGTAGCTCCTCATCGTAATGCTCCTTCCATGTGGGGGTGGTCGGTTCGGCTCGTCCCCGGCAGCGTGACGTGGACGGACGTGCCGCAGCCGGGGCGGCTTTCGATGCGAATGGTGCCGCCCTGTTGCGCCAGCAGCTCTTTGCACAGCGTCAGACCAAGACCGCTGCCCTCTTCGCCCGCCGTACCCGGAACGCTGCGGATCTGGCCGGCGTCGAACAGGCGATCGATGGTCTCCTGCGTCATACCGACGCCGCTATCGCGTACGGTGAGTTCCACGCCGGCGACGGTGGGTCGCGCCGTGGTCGTCACCTGGCCGCCGGGCGGCGTGAACTTCAGTGCGTTGGAATAGAGGTTGCGCAGCACCACCTGCAGCATGTCCCCATCAGCATGGACATGCAGTGCCGGGGTGATTCCCATGGCGAGCGACACCCCTTTCTGCGCGGCCCGCAGGGCAACCGCTTCGGCGGCTGTTTCGGCGGCGTCGGCCAGTCCGACGGGCCGCGGCTGGCTGCGCCATTGGCCCTGTTGCAGACGCGACCACTGCAGCAGATTTTCCAGCAGCCGCAGCAGCTGTTCCATCGCGCCGTGGAGCAGATCGAAATGTTCTGCGAGTTCCTCATCGTCCAGCGTCTGCACCTGTTCCTGGACCAGCTGCAACAGCGCTACCGCCGCGCTCAGCGGGCCGCGCAGATCATGGGCTACCACCGCGAACAGCCGATCCTTGCTGGAGTTGGCCAGCTCCAGCTGCTCTGCATACACCTGCAACTCCTGTTCGGTGCGGCGGCGCTGCGTCACCTCGCGCCGCAGCCGCGCATTGCTGCTCGACAGCTCGCGCGCCGAACGGCGCAGCGAGGCGGTCCAGTAGCCGAACAGCTGGCCGCCGAAAAAGGCGATAAACAGTACCAATATGACCACGATACCGTAGAGTACCGAAGTCGATTCGGCCATTATGCGGGCAGCGTCGCGCCATGCCGCGCCGTCGTTGTGCCGCAGTGCCTCCGTGACTTGATGGCCGGCGAGGGTGACGGTGAAGTTGAGATAGATCAGCACGCCGCCGACGATGGTGGCACCGGCCAGCAGCACGGCGCGGGCGGGGCGCGGCCGGCGCTTGGTGGTGGGTAGATGGCGGTCGCGCCAACGCGTCACCGCCGGCGTGAACAGGAACAGCAGCGGCGCCACCAGAAGCAGATTTTGCAAAAACGCACCGAGCCACCAGCCTTGCCAGATCGGCAGTAGCTGATGCTCGCCGAGGGCGTTGGTGTGGGTCCAGATGAAGGAGCCGGTGGAGCCGAAAACGCCGCCGACGAAGGCGATCATCACGAAGAACATCGCGGCGTTGAGCGAACGCAGGTCATAACGAATCGGAATCGCCCGATAGGCGATGGCGAATACCGCGAGGGCCAGGGGATCGGCGAAGGCGAACAGCAGCGACCATCCCGGCGGCATGCCCGAATAGAGCGCCAGCGCCAGGGTCGCCAGGTAGGCCGGCAGGAAGCCCCACCAAAAGCCGAACCACAGCGTCCACAGCGCGCAGAAGACCAGCGGCGGATAGACGGTGATGTGCAGGTCGAGTCCGCCGAAGTGCAACGGCAGTCCGGACCACTTGAAGACAATGGAGGCGAGTCCCAACCCGACGCTGAGGAGCAGCGTCGCCAGCCAGGCGGCGATCAATACGGCGCGGGGAAGGGGCGGGGTCTTGCGATAAAAGTCACGCAGCGGCACCGGCCGATAAATCGCCGCAGTCCCTTCGTTCGCCTCCCTATATCCGAGTATCGCTGACGTCGTCATTAGTTTGGATGTGGCCGTTGTTGTTCGGTCGCCGTGCCCCGGCCAAAGGCGACTAGGTCGTGCGCTGA
>DFMR01000170.1 GCA_002376325.1 Proteobacteria bacterium UBA3588
GCGTCTTTGCGTCTTTGCAGAGAATGATTCTTTTGTCTTGAACAAAGATCGACTCGCCAAGACGCCAAGAACAACAAATCCCTTGGCGCAACGAATAGCCTTAGCGCCACCGCCATCCACGACTCAGGCGTATGTCGGCGCGAACGCCTTCTCCGGCTGCGCCACCGGCGCGCTGCTGCTCTCGTCCCAATAGGGCGAGAGCTTGCGCAGCTGGGCGACGATGGGCGGCACTGCCGCCACTACGCGTTGCACTTCCTCCGCAGTGTTGTAGCGCGACAGGGAGAAGCGCACGGTGCCGTGGGCGGCGGTGTAGGGAATGCCCATGGCACGCATTACGTGCGACGGCTCCAGCGAACCGGAGGTGCAGGCGGAACCGCTGGAGGCAGCGATGCCGGCCTTGTTGAGCAGCAGCAGGATTCCCTCGCCCTCGATGTATTCGAAGGCGATGTTGCTGGTGTTGGGCAGGCGGTTATTGGGGTCGCCGGTGACGAAGCAGTTGGGCACCGCGGCGACGATTCCCTGCTCCAGTTTGTCGCGCAGCTTCCGTACCTGGGTGTTTTCGTAATCGAGTTCGGCCAGTGCCATCTCGGCGGCCTTGCCCAGGGCGACGATGCCGGCGCTGTTCTCGGTGCCGGCGCGGCGGCCGCGTTCCTGGTGGCCGCCGCGCAGCAGCGGACGGTAGCGCATGCCGCGCCGCAGGTAGAGCACACCGGTGCCCTTGGGCGCGTGCAGCTTGTGACCCGACAGCGACAGCATGTCGATAGCGGTGGATTTGAGATCGATGGGGATCTTGCCCACCGCCTGCACCGCGTCGGTGTGGAACAGCACGTCGGCGGCGTGGGCCAGCTCCGCCATTTCGCGCACCGGGAACTGGGTGCCGGTCTCGTTGTTGGCCCACATCACCGAGACCACCGCGACCTGGGGCGAGAGCACGGAGCGGTAGGCGTCGAGATCGAGCCGCCCCTGCCTGTCCACCGCCATATAGTGAACGGTGTAACCCTCGTTCTGCTCCAGGTACTGGCACAGTGTCAGCACCGCCGGATGTTCGACGGTGGTGGTGATGATCTCGCGCCGCTCGGGATAGGCCTTGAGGGCGGAGAGGATCGCGGTACTGTCCGACTCGGTGCCGCAGGAGGTGAAGACAATCTCCGAGTCATGGGCGGCGCCGAGCAGCGCCTGCACCTGGGCCCGCGCCTGCTTCAGCGCGCGTCCGACTTGGTCGCCGAAACTGTGCATGCTGGAAGGGTTGCCGTACTGCTCGGTGAAGAACGGCAGCATTGCCTCCACCACCGCCGGGTCGACCCGGGTGGTGGCGTTGTTGTCGAGATAGATGTCGGCCATGATCAACGCCCTCCCGCCGCGACGCGCGCCATCTCGCTCGCCGGCAGCACGCGCACGAATTCACCCAGCGCCTCGGTCAGCTGCTGCTGGATGCCGCCCAGGGTGGCGCCGGCCATCATGCAGCCGGTGCAGGCGCCGACCAGATTGACGTAGATGATGTTGCCGTCCACTTCGACCAGCTCGACGTCGCCGTGGTCGCGTTGCAGCATCGGCCGCAACTGCTGCAACACCTCGTCGATGCGGCGGATGCGTTGCAGGTTGGTCATGCCGCCAGCCGCCGGCAGCGCCGCGACCGGCGGTGCGGGTGGCGCCTCGCCCCACACCTTGGCCAGGATATCTTCGATCCCTTCGTGGCAGGTGGCGCAACCGCCGCCGGCCTTGGTGTAGTTGGTGATCTCCTGCACCGTGCGCAGGTCGTTGGCACGCACCGTCTCCTCGATCATGGCGGCGTCGATGCCGAAACACTTGCAGATCAGCGCCCCCTCCTCATGGTCGTCGTGCCACTCCTCGCCGCGGTAGTTGGCTATCGCCGCGGCCAGCGCCTCACGCCCCATCACCGAGCAGTGCATCTTCTCCGCCGGCAGGCCGCCGAGATAGTCGGCGATCTGCTGGTTGGTGATCTTGAGCGCCGCGTCGACGCTCATCCCCTTCACCATTTCGGTGAGGGCCGACGACGAAGCGATGGCCGAGCCGCAACCGAAGGTCTGGAAGCCAGCTTCGAGGATCACGTCACTCGCCTCGTCCACCTTGATCGTCAGCCGCAACGCATCGCCGCAGGAGATCGAACCCACCTCGCCGACGGCGTTGGCATCGGCCACGGCGCCGGCATTGCGCGGATTGAAGAAGTGTTCTTTGACCTGTTCCGAGTATTCCCACATGGCCGTTCTCCTCTATGCCGAAAACGACTTGCCGCAACCGCAGCTCGCCGTGGCGTTGGGGTTGTGGAAGGTGAAACCGCTCTCGGTCAAGGTGTCGACGAAATCGACGGTAACCCCGTGCAGCAGTTGGGCGCTGGCCGGGTCGAGCAGCACCTGCACGCCGTGGGCCTCGACCACTGTATCGTCGGCGGCCGGCGCCGCGGCCAGGCTCATGTCGTACTGGAAACCGGAGCAGCCGCCGCCGCTGACGGCGAGACGGAGCGCCGTGGCGGGCGTGTCACTGCCCCGGATGAAACGGCGTGCGGCCTTGGCGGCGCGTTCGGTGAGGGTAATCATCGCGTGTGCTCCTTCCGGATCCGGGTGGAAAACCTGTGCCGTTTACTCAGCAATGGCCGTGCCAGTGCCGGAGCGCGATGTTACCGACTGTTTTTACGGGAGATTTTTTCAGCGATGAAGCGCATACGCTGTACCGGACCCGACCATTGCCCGATACTTTGTAGCAAACAGGACAAGGACAAACGAGCGCGAAGGAATCGTCAGCCTGGACCCAGCTGCTCGGTCACCCACGCCGCAGGTACCGGCTTGCCGAACAGGTAACCCTGAGCGGTATCGCATCCTTCGTTCAACAGAAATGCCTGCTGCTCCGCGCTCTCCACCCCTTCCGCAATGACGTTCAACTGCAGACTGTGACCGAGGGCGATCACGGCACGGATAATCGCCGCATCGTTGGCGTCGTCGGGAATGTCGCGCACGAAGCTCTGGTCGATCTTCAGGGCGTCGAGAGGGAATCGTTTCAGATAGCTGAGCGAGGAATAACCGGTGCCGAAATCGTCGACTGCGATGCTCACCCCGAGCGCGCGCAACAGCTCCAGCACCTGAATGGTCTCCTCGGCGTGCTCCATCAGCACGCTTTCGGTGATTTCCAGCTCCAGGTGTTGTGCCGACAGGCCGGAATCGCGCAGCGCGCGCTGCACGGCACCGACCACGTCGCTGCGCAGGATCTGCACAGCGGACAGATTCACCGCCACCTGTTGCAGCGGCAACCCTTGCGTCAGCCACGTCTGCATCTGAGTGCAGGCACTGCGCAGCACCCACTCGCCAATGGTCAGGATGAGGCCGCTGTCCTCGGCCAACGGAATGAAGCGTTCCGGCCCCACCAACCCTTCTTCCGGATGGCGCCAGCGTAGCAGCGCCTCCACACCGACGGTACGACCGCCGTCCAGCTCCACCTTCGGCTGGTAGTAGAGCACCATCTCGTCGCGCTCCAGGGCTTGGCGCAGCGCCGTCTCCAGGCGGAAGCGATCCAACGCGTTGACCGTCAGTTCGGCGGTGTAGAACTGATAATTGTTGCGGCCGCGCTCCTTGGCGCGGTACATGGCGATGTCGGCGTTCTTGACCAGCGTCTCCGCCTCGGTGCCGTCCTCCGGAAACAGGCTGATGCCGATGCTGGCGCCGAGATGAATATCGGAGGTACCGACGCGGAATACCTGCTCGAACACCGCCAACAGCTTCTGCGCGATCTGCGCCACATCGGCAGGGGAAACGATCTCCTCGGCGATTACCACGAATTCGTCGCCGCCGGTACGGGCGATGGTATCCACTTCGCGCATCCGTTCCTTGAAGCGGTGCGCCACCTGCTGCAGCAACAGGTCGCCGACCGGATGGCCCAGAGTATCGTTGACGTTCTTGAACCGGTCGAGATCGAGGAACAGCACCCCGACGCGCCGGTCGGCGCGGCGCGCCGCCGAGATGGCGTGGTTCAACCGCATGTTGAACAGCACGCGGTTGGGCAGGTCGGTCAGCGGATCATGGTGAGCCAGATGGTCGAGCTGCATCTGCGAGCGCTTCAACACGGTGATGTCGGTGAACACCGCGACATAGTGGGTGAGCGCTCCGCGTTCGTCGCGTACCGCACTGACCGTCAACCACTGCGGGAACAGCTCGCCGTCCTTGCGCCGCGCCGTCAGTTCGCCCTGCCACTGGCCGCGCTCCATCACTTGCGGCCACACCGAATGAAACAGCTCATCGTCCTCCGGTCCGGCATAGAGAAAACGCGGGGTGCGCCCCAACACCTCCTCCTGCGCATAACCGGTAATCGAACTGAACGCCTTGTTGGCCGACACCAAATGGCCCTCGGCATCGACGATCATCATCCCTTCGGCGGTACTCTCGAACACCGCGGCCGCCTGGCGCTGCTTTTCATCGGCGTTGCGCTGTTCCGTCACGTCCCAGAAGATGCCGAGTATGCCCACAATCCCGCCCCGCTCGTCATGCAGCGGGGTCGTCACCGTATGGATGTGGCGGGTATCGCCGTCCTTGACGGACAGCTCCTCGCGCTCGAGCGCCTTGCCGCTGCTCATCACCTCGTGGTCGATGGCGCGATACCGTTCGGCCAGTTCGCGCGGAAAGAAATCGAAATCGGTCTTGCCCGCGATCTGCTCGGGCGCTATGCCCAACTCGTTGGCGTAGCGTAAGTTGCACGACACATAATCCAACGCGGCGTTTTTATAGAAGATACTCTGCGGCAGGTTGTCCACCAACAGGCGGTATTTTTTCTCGTTGTCGCGCAGCTCCCGGTCACGGCTGCCGATGGCATCGGCCATGCGGTTGAAGGCCGCCGCCAGGCGCCCGATTTCGTCCTTGCCCGCTATCTCGACCCGAGTCCCGTAATCGCCGTGTGCGATCGCCTCCGCCACCCCCACCAAATGACCGACCGGCCCGGCAATGATGCGATTGGCGACCCAGGCGCCCGCCGGCACGATCAGCAGCGCCGACAACACCAACACCAGCAACAACGCATCGCGGGTGCGGTTGATTTCATGCCGGACGATCTCCTTCTTGATGGCGGCGATAAAGTAAGCCCTGGCACCCGCGGCCAGTTGCAGGGTTTCGGCGGTCAGAAAATAATCGCCGTTCTGCAACAGCGCCGGAGCGGAACCGTTCGCATGCAGCTCTCGGGTGACCCCCACCAGCTGCCCGACCACCACATTGTTCAAGCCGCCGATACGCGCGCCGTCGTCGAACAAAATGGCGAACTCGACGCCGGCCTTGCGCTCAATCGCGTCGACGAACGAAGGTCCGAGAGAATTGCTGGCGACGATCTGCCCGACATAGATCGCACTTTTATCGGAAAAGGTGCGCATCACCGCTGCCGTGGTTTCGATGGTCATGCCGGCGCCGCGATGACGGTAGCGAGTGGTTACGGCCTGCGCGACCTGATCGCGTTGCAGCGCCAGCGTCGCCGGCAACCGGCCTTGCTGCCATTTGGCCGAACCGTCTGCGCTGCGCACGGTTACGACGGGGCGGCCTCTCCGATAGGAGACATAACCGCTCTCCTCGCCGTCCGCCGCCGTATAGAACGCCAACAGGCGCCCGTTGCCATCGTAGGCGGCGAACTGCCCGATACCGCTGGCGCGGGACTGGTTACGCAGCATCGTCGCCAGAAGACGCTTCTCCGGATCGTAGATCAGCGGCTGGTAAGCCTCGGGCGAGGCATACGCGTAAACCATGTTGACGATCGAAACCAGATCGCTGCGGCCGGCCAGCGCCGCTGCGACGTTGCGTTGCCGCACTGTCTGCCACGCCAACTCGTCGGACGCTGCCGAAAACGCGTTGCTGAACTGGTGCTGCGAATTGTGCAGGTGATATTGGCCGATGACATAGGAGAGAATCAGTCCGACCAGCAGCAGCGCCAAGGTGATGGACGAGAGCAACAGCAGCTGCAATTTGATTTTTATGCCGGAGGCCGCGCGCATGAGGGTGCCTAAAAGATCGGTTTGATCCGCCGGGCGTTCTCCCGCGTCACCAGAATGGACTCCACCAGCACCCGCTTGGGTACACGCTTGCCGTGCGCGATCGCCATCGTCACCCGAGCAGCCGTCGTGGCGCAGGTCGGATAGGTGAAGCTTGCGCTCTGTTCACCGTCGAGTATGGCGCTGCGCGCCTCTTGAATATAGTCGATGCCGACGATCAGGGTCGCGTGCGGATCGCGTCCCGCCTTGCGCAGCGCAATGCGCGCACCGGCGGCCATGCTGTCGCTCTGCGCGAAAATGGCGTCAAACGGCAGATGCTGCCGCAACAGTTCTTCGGTGGCGCGAATGGCGTCGCCGCGCAGATAGTTGCCGACACGGGTGGCGGTGATGCGGATACCCCGATAATGGCCGATCTCCTCGGCAAAGGCCTGGGTACGCAGCTGGGTGGTGGCGGCGGCGGGCAAGCCCTGCAACACCACGATATTGCCGCGGTCGTGCATTTGCCGCGCCATATAGCGGGCCGCGCGCCGGGCAATGGCTGCGTCGTCCGGGCCGATCAGTGTGGTGTAATCCGCGGTCGCCGCCCTGCGCGTGAGCAAGACCACCGGGATACCGCTGCGATAGACGCGGCTGATCACCGGCGCCATCGCCAGCGCATCGCGCGGGCTGACCAGCAGCACGTCGACGTGCCGGTGGGCAAGGTCTTCGATGTCGCATATCTGGCGTGCCGTATCGCCCCGACCGTCGGTGGCGACAAAACGCACGTTGGGATAACGGGCGAACGCCCGCTTCAAGGCATCGACCTGAGCGACGCGCCAATCGTTGGCCAGCGTATCCTGCGAAAAGCCGATCAACAGCGGCCGCCCCGCCTGCGCCGCCACGGCGGGGGGCGCAACCGTCGCAGCCAGCCAGAGAAGCGTGAGACCCAGCAGCGATTTCTCTATCAATGCGCCCTCCCTCCGCCTGATGCTACGCGGCGGTAACCATATAACCGATGACAGTAAGAATAAGTCACTTTTGCCGGCCTGCGGCAAACGGTTACCATGAGCCACTCCCGTCAACCCATAGCCGCCGCATGACCGCCACTGCCACAATCACTATCGTGCCTCTCGCCGCCGATCCGCTGGCATTGCTGGCAGACGAGTTGCTGGAGCGCTACGGCGCGCGGCTGCCGCTGCTCGACGAGGCCGTGGTCCTGCTGCCGGAGCGTCAGGCGGCTGCGCGGCTGCGGCAACTGCTGCTGGAACGGGCAGCGGCCAAGGGCTACGGGGCGTTACTGGGGCCGCGCATCCAACTGCTGCACGAATGGGTAAACGAGCTGCCCCTCCCCGGCCGGCGGGTCATCGGCGACCATGCCCGCGAGCTGCTGCTGGTGGAGGCATTGCACGAGCATCGCGGACTGTTCGGCCAGGGCAACCTGTGGGCGCTGGCCGACAGCCTGCTCGCGCTGTTCGATGAAATGACCCTCAACCGCGTCGGCCTGCCGCCGTCGCTGGAGGAGTTCCGCGCACGCCTGGTACGGGGATACGGTGCCGACACGGCGGCGCTCGACGCGCTGACACTGGAGGCGCGCATCGTCTACACGCTGTGGAATGCCTGGCACGACCAGATGCAGGCGCGCCGCGTGATCGATGCCCCTACCGCCTACCTGCTGCGGCTTGCCGCCAGCCTCGACCTCGCTGATCGACCTCCGCTCTATCTAGCGGGCTTCGGCCGTTTCAACCGCGCCGAACAGGAGTGGCTGGAGCTCCTGGCGGAACGCGGCGCGCTACGGATGTTCGCCCATGCCGAGACCGACGCGGCAGCGCCGGCCGACGCCACCGCCTTCGCCCAATTTCTGCATCAGGCGCTGCTGCCGCAGCCGGAGCCGCTGCGGCAGCGCGCCGGCGCCTTCGCGGCGGCCCACCCCCAAAGTCCCGCGGCCGGCCGGCTGGTGCTGTTCGGTGCCGACGGCGCGGAACAGGAGGCGCAGGCGGTCGACCTGCAAGTGCGCCGCTGGCTGCTGGAAGGGTGCGACCATATTGCGGTGGTAACCGAAAATCGACGCCTCGCCCGCCGTGTGCGCGCGTTGCTGGAGCGGGCCGGGGTGACGTTGCAGGATGCCGCCGGTTGGGCCCTCTCCACCACCAGTGCCGCGACGGCGCTGGAGCGCTGGCTGCAATGCATCGAGGAGGACTTTCCCCACCAGGCGATGCTCGACCTGCTGAAGTCGCCCTTCGTGTTCAGCGGCGAGGAGCGTGCCGCGCGGCTGGCCGAGGTCTACCGCTTGGAGCAGGGGGTGGTATTGCAGGGCAACATCGGCCGCGGCCTGGGGCGTTACCGGCGTGAGCTGGCTTTTCGCCAGCGCCGGCTGCCCGGGGAGTTGGGACGGGAACTGGAGCCGGTCGGCGCCATGCTGCATCTGCTGGCGCAGGCGGTAGCGCCGATCCTGCCGCTGGCGAGGGGGCGGCATCCGCCGCCTACGCTGCTCGCGGCGCTGCAACAGAGCATGGAGCAACTGGGTCTCGCCGCCAATCTCGACGCCGACGCCGCCGGACGACTGCTGCTACAGGAGCTGGAGGCGATGCGCGCGGCCGCCGAACCCGACACGCCGCCGATGGCGTGGGATGAGTTCCGCGCCTGGCTCGGCCGCACCCTGGAACGCGCCAACTTCCGCCCCCCGGCCGGCGGCAGTCAAGTGGAGCTGATGGGCCTGGCGCAAAGCCGTCTGGGCCGCTATGACGCCGTGGTGATTGCCGGCGCGGAACAGGAGTATCTGCCCGGCGGCGGCGCGACCTCCCCGTTCTTCAACGAGGCGGTACGACAGGAGTTGGGGCTGCCGACGACCCAGGAGCGGCAGATGGATCGTTTTCGGCAGTTCCGGCGCCTGCTGGAAGCGGCACCGCGGATAGTGCTCACCCTGCGGCGCCAGCAGGACGGCGAAGAGGTTCTTCCCAGCCCCTGGGTCGAAGGCATCGCCGCCTTCCACCGCATGAGCTACGGTACCGCGCTGGACGACGCGCTGCTCGCCGCCTGGCTCGGCGCACCGGACAGCCGGGTGTTCCGCTGCGACGATCCCCTGCTGCCGCCGTCGCCGCAGCGTCCAGCTCCGCCGCTGCCGCCGGCACTGCAACCCCACACCCTCTCCGCCAGCGGCTACCAGCAGCTGATCAACTGTCCCTACCAGTTTTTCGCGGCCCGCGGTCTCGGTCTGGCCCCGCCGGAAATCATCCGCGAGGCGTTGGAGAAGGCCGACTACGGAGAACGGGTGCACCGTTGCCTGCAAGCGTTCCATACCGGCGTCCCGGGCCTGCCGGGCCCGTGCGCGACGCCGCTGACGCCGGCCTCCCGTGCCGATGCTGCGGCCCTGTTGGAACGCATCAGCCGTCAGGTATTCGCCGAAGACCTCGAAGACAACTTCCTGCACCGTGCCTGGCTGGAGCGCTGGCTCGCCGTGGTCCCCGCCTATGTCGACTGGCAGCTCGCGCGGGAGCGCGAGCAGTGGCGCGTCGACCAGGCCGAGCTGGAGCTGCGGCGCGACGATTACCTGCCGGGACTCGCCCTGAAGGGACGCATCGACCGCATCGACACCACCACTGGGGGCCGTGCGGTACTCGACTACAAGACCGGTGCGGTGCCGCGGGCCGACGCCGTGCAGGAGGGAGAGGCGGTACAGTTGCCGTTCTATGCCATGCTGCTGGCCGACGGCATCAGCGAAGTGCAGTATGTGGCCATCGAACGGGAGCGCGTGATCACGCGCGATCATCTGGAGGGAGAGCGGTTGGAGACCTTGCGCCAAGCCAACGACGAGCGCTTGCGTAGCGTGATGGCCGACATCTGCGCCGGTGCCGGTCTACCGGCATGGGGCGACGCGGAGACCTGCGGCTACTGTACGATGAGCGGTATCTGTCGGCGCGCGATGTGGGACAGCTGATGACGAAGAGAAGGGAAAACACAGCGAACGCACAAAAAATTAGGGCGGCCATGCGGCCGCCCTATCTGTCCTTATGCTCCCTGCCTCCCCGCCGTCCCGCGGAAATTCTCCCTGCATTCCCTGCGCATCCCTGCATGCGCTACGGTGTTTATCCTAGCAGAGTTACCCATCCCGAAAAGCATGACGCCAAGCACAACGCGTAGCATAGACCCTGATGACAACGCCGCCAAAAATGGGCTTCTTCCTTGATAATCAAGCACATAACCATGTGCAACGGGAACGTGCTGAGCTACACCACACGCAGTCGCCTTACACAACTATCAGAATATTCCTACACGTTTGCGGCCATGACTTACCCCCGGCCGACGACGCCGGTATCCTTGCGCGATGAATCGCCTGCCCATTGCCCCTGATCTCAATGCGGTTGTGATGGCCTCGGCCGGCACCGGCAAGACCTGGCTGCTGGTCACGCGACTCATCCGGCTGCTGTTTGAAGGCGTCGCTCCGGATGCGCTGCTTGCCATCACCTTCACCCGCAAGGCCGCCGCCGAAATGCAGAGCCGTTTGGCCGAGCGGCTGCTCCAGCTCGCCACCTGCGACGATGCCGAACTCGACGCGCAGTTGACACTGCTGGAGATCACGCCGGACGACGCTGCCCGACACCGCGCGCGCGGCATGTATGAGGCACTGTTGCAGGCGCCGCGTCCGCTGCGCGCCACCACCTTTCACGCCTTCTGCCAGGAGATCCTGCGCCGCTTTCCGCTGGAGGCCGACGTCCCGCCCGGCTTCGAGCTAAGCGAACACGGCGGCGAACTGCGCACCGCCGCCTGGGATGCCCTGATCGGCGAAGCCACGGCGGCGCCCGATGGCGCCATGGCCACCGATCTGGCGGCACTGCTGGAGCTGTGCGGCGGCCAGTCGAACATGGTCACCGCGCTGGACAGTTTTCTCGATCATCGCAGCGATTGGTGGGCCCTGACCGCCGACGCCGAGTCACCGGCAGCGGTCGCCGCCGACCAGTTGCGCCAACGCCTCGATTTCGACGCGCAAGCCGATCCCTATGCGCCGCCGTTGGCCGCGGCCGGCGAAGCCACCGAGTTCCGCGACCTGCTGTTGCGCCATCCGACCGCAACCAACCAGGAACATGCCGCACTGTTCGGACGGATACTCGACCCGGACGCCGAGCCGCAACTGCGCTTCGCAGCCCTGTGCAGCGTATTCCTGAAAAAGGACGGCGAAGCGCGCAACCGCAAGGAGAGCAAGACCCAGGCGCAGAAGATGGGTGAGGACGGCGAGCAGCGCTTTCTCCAACTGCATGCGTACTTCTGCGCGCTTCTCGCCGCGACACAGGCACAACTGGCGCTACGCCACACCTGGCGCCTCAACACGCTCTGGTATCGTGTCGGCCAGCACCTGCTGTGCCACCTCCAGCGCATCAAGGAAGAGCAGCGTCTGCTCGACTTCACCGATCTCGAATGGCGCGCCTACCGGCTGCTCACCGCCGCCGACAACGCCCATTGGATTCAGTACAAGCTCGACCAGCGCATCGATCACCTGCTGGTGGACGAGTTCCAGGACACCAATCCAACCCAGTGGCGACTGCTGTTGCCGCTGTTGCAGGAGATGGCCGCCGGCGACGGCGAGCGCCGTCGCAGCGTATTCCTGGTGGGTGACGGCAAACAATCCATCTACCGTTTCCGCCGCGCCGAACCACGCCTGTTCCACATCGCCCACGACTGGCTGCGCCACCATCTTGCGGTGGACGCCTATCCGCTGCACATGTCGCGCCGCTCGGCGCCCGCGGTCATGGAATGCGTCAACCGCCTGTTCGGCGACGACGCTCCGCTGGCCGGCAGCCTCGATGCCTTTGCGCCCCACACCACGGTTCACGAGCGGCTCTGGGGCCGGGTCGAACTGCTGCCGCTGGTGGAACCAACCACGGCGCCGGAGCCGGTGCCACGCGAGGCACTGCGCCACCCGCTGCGCGAACCGCGCCTGCTGGCAACGGACGACCGTTACCTGCGCGAGGGCCGCATGATCGCCGCGCAGATCCGCGCGCTGCTCGAGCGCGGTACGCTGGTCGGCCCTGCGGCCGGCGCCCGTCCCCTGCACTACGGCGACATCCTGCTGTTGATACGCAACCGCGGCCATGTGGGCGCCTACGAACAAGCGCTGCGCGAAGCGGGCATCGACTATCTCGGCGCCGATCGCGGCACGCTGCTGGAGAGCCTTGAGGTGGACGACATGGTACGTCTGCTGGAGACCCTGATCGCCCCCTACAACAATCTGGCACTGGCCCAAGTGCTGCGCTCACCCCTGTTCACCTGTAGCGATGCCGATCTGATGCAACTGGCCGGCGCCGCCCAGCAGGGCTCCTGGTTCGAGCGACTGGCGCAATGCGCTCCACAACAGACACCGGGCGCGCCGTTGCAGCGCGCCCATACGCTACTGCAACGCTGGCATGCCGCCGCCGGACGTATCCCGATCCACGATCTGCTCGATCGCATCTACAGCGAGGCCAACGTCATCGCCCGTTACGAAAGCGCGTTTCCGTCGCACCTGCGACCGCGGGTGTGCGCCAACCTCACCCGCTTTATCGAACTGGCGCTGGAGATCGACCACGGCCGCTATCCGAGCCTGACCCGTTTTCTCGCCCGCCTCGGCGAGCTGATGGAACAGGGCGAGGCGCCGGACGAGGCCCCCGCCGCCGGCGCGATGGAACGGGTGCGGCTAATGACCATACACGCCGCCAAGGGCCTGGAGGCACCGGTGGTGTTCCTCGCCGACAGCGCCGCCGCGCCGGCCAACGAGCGCCCCTATTACGCCTTGGTGGATTGGCCGGCGGAGCAGCAACGCCCGGACCACATGCTGTTGGTGGGCAAGAAGGCACAGCAGGATCCGTTCACCCAATCCCGGCTGACGCAGGAGCGCGCGGCCGAACGCCGCGAATCGGCCAACCTGCTCTACGTGGCGCTGACGCGCGCCCGCCAGTTGCTGTTCGTCTCCGCCTGCCGCCCCGCCAAAGGCGACGACCTCGGCTGGTACGGCGCGCTACAGCAACTGGCCGCAACGACCGAT
>DFMR01000157.1 GCA_002376325.1 Proteobacteria bacterium UBA3588
AGGAGCGCCATTTGATGTGGGCCGATTTTGCCGCCCGCAGGTGGGCGATAACCTGTTTCTTGTCCATAAGAGTCGCTCGCCGTGGAAATAAGCCTGGATGCAACCAATTGTCGTAATGTGTCGGCCTCCCATCGCGGGAAGCCGGGGTGGAAATGTACCGACGTTTCGTGAAGCTATTGTGACGGAGCAGACGACGGCCCCCACGGGGTCAGATACCGTCCTTGCGCCGTTCCAGGACCGCAGCAAAGAAGCCGTCGGTGCCGTGCCGGTGCGGATAGAGCCGCAGCATGTCGCCGTCCATGGTGAGCGGGATGTGGCGGCGCGTCAGGACTTCGTTGACCGGCAGCAGCGTGAATTCGCGGTGGCCGGTGAGAAATTCGCTGACGATGGCCTCGTTCTCTTCCTGCAGCAGGCTGCAGGTGGCGTAGACCAGGCGTCCGCCGGGCTTCACCAGGGTTGCTGAGGCTTGCAGGATGGTGCGCTGGGTTGCAGTGATGGCATCGAGGTCGAGCGGGCGCCATTTGATGTCGGGGTTGCGGCGCACCGTGCCGGTGCCGCTGCACGGGGCGTCCACCAGGACGCGGTCGGCCTTGCCCGCCAGGCGTCGCACCCGCTCGTCGCGCTCATGGGCGATGACGACGGCGCGGACGTTGTCGAGGCCGGCACGTGCCAGACGCGGCTTGAGTTTTTCCAGTCGCTTGGCGGCGATGTCGAAGGCGTAGAGGGTGCCGCTGTTGGCCATCAACGCCCCCAGTTCCAAGGTCTTGCCGCCTGCACCGGCACAAAAATCCACTACCATTTCACGCCGTTTCGGTTCCAGCAGCAGCCCCAGCAACTGGCTGCCTTCGTCCTGTATCTCAAACAGCCCTGCGCGAAAGCCGGCCGTCTTGAAGAGAGGCGCACGGTCCGGGCGCCGCAGCCCGAGCGGGGAATACGGTGTCGGTTCCAGCGCCTGGCCTTCGGCGGCAAGCCGCGCCTGGACCGTTTCCCGGTCGGCTTTCAGAGTATTGACGCGCAGGTCGAGCGTTGCCGGCCGGTTGAGGGCTGCCGCCAACTCCAATGTCTCCTCCTCGCCCAGTTGCGTGACCAGGCGCTGCACCAGCCACTCGGGCATGTTGGCCTTGACCGCCAGCGGAACGGTCGCGGCATCCAGGTTGCGCAGTTTTTCCGTCAGGCTCCGTACATTGAATTGCTCGTCCCGCTCCCGGTATCCCGCCTGCTCCAGCGCGCGTGCGCTCCAGCCCTGGCTCAGCAGGTGGAGCGCCACCAGAGCCGACGCGGGCGCCTTTTCGCCGCCTAGGTAGCGCAGCAGCGCCAGCGTGCGCAGGCAGGCGTAGACCGTTTCGGCGATTTCGCCGCGGTCGCGTGACCCCAGCTCACGGTGGTCGCGAAAGTGGCGTTCCATCGCCTTGTCCGCGGCGGAGGCGCGGCTGAGGATCGCGGCCAGCAGTGCGCCGGCGTGATTTAACAGGGCATCGTGTTTCATTGGCGGTAGCGACGTGGAAGGTATCCCTTCCACGCATTGGTTATGGGACGGAGGGTTTACAGCATGCGCTTCAGCAGATCGGCCTCGGCGTTGCCCTTGAGACGGTGTTTGACGGTGCCGGCCAAGTGCAATACGACCAGCGCCAGCAGGGTGTAGGCGAGTACCCCGTGCATCTCATGGGCAAATCCACCCAGTGTCTTGCTCTTTTCGAACAACGACGGGAGGGTAAACCAGCCGAAGACGCTGACTGGATGTCCGCCGGCGACGGACATGGTATAGCCGGCCAAGGGAACCAGGAACATCAGCAGATAAAGACCGGCCTTCACCACCTTGAACAGCTTCAGTTCGGCGGCGCTGAGGATGGCCGGCAAGCCCGGTGCCGGGTGGATACGCAGCCAGATGAGGCGGGCGAGCAACAATACGATGATGAGTATGCCGAAGGCCTTGTGGGCGTTATAGATCGCCATGCGGTTTGGATCTGTCTTGTCCAGATCGGACATGTACATGCCCACGCCGATGAGTGTCAGGATGAACAGCGCGGTGAGCCAGTGAATGGCACGGGAGACAATACCGTAGCGATCGACACTATTACCAAGCATGGTTCTATTACTCCTTAGGTTATGCAGCGAGTTAACGGCCGGCAAGCAGGCGTCGTGCCTCGGCCAAAAATGCCTTGCGGCGAAACAGTAGTTGCAGGCGGGTGCCGCCGCATTGGCTCCAAAGTACGGCGGAACGCATGCCGGCGAGGAGTGCGGCGCGCACCCGGTTGGCGATGTCGGGGTTCTGCAGGTAGTTGTGTTCGCCGCTGACCATGATCCGCGGCTGCAATGTGCTCACGGTATGGCCGTAGATCTCGGCGAGGGCCGCGATGATGCTGTCGTGCGTAATATGAAAATGGGCGAGCTGCCGTTCGGTTTTTTCGAGCCCTTCGGCGATGGTGTTGAGCAGATCCCGGCGTTTGGCCAGTTTGCGTTCCAGGTGCAGCAGCGAAACGACATAGCGCGTGATATCGAGGTCACGTTCGCCGTCGGTGCTGTCGAGCTGCTGCGCCAGGGTCCGCAGGCCGAGCTGGAGCGCTCCGAGGTCGCCGTAGACGTCGAGCGTCAGTGCCGGATTGCGCACGAACAGGCTGCGTACGGCTGTCTCCAGGAACGCGCTATCGGCGCTGCCGCGACGGGCCGCCTGCGTCACCAGCGCTGCGCTCTGAAAAACACCCGCCAACGCCAGGGTCTTGTCGGTAATGGTCTTGCCCATAGTCTGTTTCGGCCCGCTCAGGCGGCGGGCGCCGTATGTTCGATTATGCCGCCGCCGAGGCAGATGTCGTCGTGGTAGAAGACGACGGACTGGCCCGGTGTGACGGCGCGTTGCGGCCGATCGAATGCCAGTCGGCAGCGATCGGCGTGCAGGGCCGTAATCGTACAGGTTTGGTCGCTCTGGCGGTAGCGTACCTTGGCATGGCAGGCGGCAGGGAGCGACGGCGCCGCACCGGCAACCCAGTGCAGTTGGCCGGCTTCGAGGCTAGTGCTGAACAGTAACGGATGGTCGTGGCCCTGGGCCACCAGCAGTACGTTTTGCGTCAGGTCCTTGCCCACGACGTACCAGGCGTCGTCGGGCGCACCTTTGCGGCCGCCGATGCCGAGTCCCTGGCGCTGGCCCAGGGTGTAGTACATCAGGCCGTCGTGCCGGCCGACAGGAACGCCTTCCGGGGTACGCATTTCGCCGGGAGAGGCGGGCAGGTAGCGGCTGAGGAAATCCTTGAAGCGGCGCTCTCCGATGAAGCAGATGCCGGTGCTGTCTTTCTTGTCGTGGGTGACCAGACGATGCTCCCGCGCCAGGCGGCGGACCTCGGCCTTGCGCAGCTCGCCGACCGGAAACAGGGCGTGCGCCAGCTGTGCCTGCTGCAAGGTGTAGAGGAAATAGCTCTGGTCCTTGTCCGGGTCACGCCCCTTGAGCAGTTGGTAGAGGCCATCGGCACCCCGACGCACCCGGGCGTAGTGGCCGGTGGCGATGGCATCGGCGCCCAGCGCCAGCGCATGATCGAGAAAGGCGCGAAACTTGATCTCTTTGTTGCAGAGAATATCCGGATTGGGGGTTCGGCCGGCGCGGTACTCGGCCAGGAAGTGGCTGAACACGAGGTCCCAGTATTCGACCGAGAAGTTGATGGTGTGCAGCGGGATCCCAAGCGTGTCGCAGACGGCGCGGGCGTCGGCGAGATCGGCGGCGGCGGAACAGTACTCGGCACTGTCGTCCTCCTCCCAGTTCTTCATGAACAACCCTTCCACACGATGGCCTTGTTGCTGCAGCAGCAGGGCGGCTACCGACGAGTCGACGCCGCCCGAAATACCAACGATGATGAATTTGCGGCCGCTCACTGCGTCACTCCAACTCCTGCAATAGCTGTAACGGATAACGGTGACCATTGCGGTAGTCATCGATGCAGCGCTGCACCATCGGACTGCGCAGCTGCCGCGCATGGCCGGCCAGGTCGTTCTGGTCCAACCACAGCGGGCGAATGATGCCTTGATCCAGCGGCCGGTCGCCATCGTAGCCGGCGATACGGCCGGTGAAGGCGACGCGCAGGTAGGTGTTGTCGTTGACGACATTGTGCCAGCGGTAGATGCCGACGAGCGCTTCAGGAACAAAGCTGTAACCGGTCTCTTCCAGGGTTTCCCGCATCGCGGCGGCCGCCAGCGATTCGTTCGGCTCCAGGTGGCCGGCCGGCTGGTTATAGACCACGCGTCCGTCGACCTCTTCCTCCACCAGGAGGAACTTTCCCTCCCGTTGCAGTACGGCCGCGACGGTGACGTGGGGTTTCCAAACGCTCATGTTTCGATCCCTTACGGTGCGATGTCGCAACGGGGCGCGACAATAGTGCGCGATACTCTTCCGGGTCAAGCTCCCGCCAGTGACCCGGTGCCAGGTCCGCGAGATTCCAGTTGCCGATGGCCCAGCGTATCAGGCGCAAGGTGGGGTGGCCGACGGCCGCCGTCATGCGGCGCACCTGGCGATTGCGTCCCTCCCGGAGCACCAACTCTATCCAGGCGGTCGGTACCGCCGCCCGGTAGCGAATCGGTGGGTCCCGCAGCCATATGTCGGGTTCCGCCATCATCTGCGCGCGCGCGGCGGCGGTCATACCGTCGTTCAACGGGACCCCGCGGCGCAGCGCCTCCAGCGCCGCCTCATCCGGGATCCCTTCCACCTGCACCCAGTAGGTCTTCGGCAGTTTATGGCGCGGGTCGCTGATCCGATGCTGCAGCATGCCGTCGTCGGT